>NZ_JCAFSR010000003.1:0-472615 GCF_059369475.1 Stenotrophomonas sp. YJH_SMC_65 | reverse complement strand
TTCGACGTGCGCGGTCGAGATCGTGATACCACGAGCCTTTTCTTCCGGCGCGGCGTCGATCGAGGAGTAATCCTTGAACTCGCCACCGAAGCGCTCGGCACCGATCTTGGTCAGTGCGGCGGTCAGCGTGGTCTTGCCGTGGTCGACGTGACCGATGGTGCCGACATTGACGTGCGGCTTGGTGCGCTCGAACTTACCCTTGGCCATGGCTGCTTATCTCGAATTCGTCTGAGAGGTGATGCTTAAGATGGTGCTCACGAAAGGAATCGAACCTTCGACCTCTTCCTTACCAAGGAAGTGCTCTACCGACTGAGCTACGTGAGCCGAGTTTTGCATTATGACATGAACTCGATAAGATTCAAAGTTCATTCAATGGAGCGGGAGACGGGAATCGAACCCGCACCATCAGCTTGGAAGGCTGAGGTTCTACCATTGAACTACTCCCGCGCCGGGAATGTCACAACGTGAAACTGGTGGAGGGAGGTGGATTCGAACCACCGAAGGCGTAAGCCAGCAGATTTACAGTCTGCCCCCGTTGGCCGCTTGGGTATCCCTCCTTACCACCCCATTCCGTTGCCGCCGAAGCGTTGCGGTGTGTGGTGGTGAGCCGCTTATTCTGCTGATGGGACGGGGGGCTGTCAACGCTTTTTTCCATCTTTTTCACACGTTGTCGCAAACCCATTGATACGCAAGGTTATTGACCGGGGACCGGCAGGGTCTCGCTGGCGAAAATTGCGACATGGGGGACTCCGTCGGCGCCGATCCAGCCCCGATACATGCCCTGGGTGTTGAACGGCGTGGCCATTCTGCCGTCCGCGGCAAGCACGATCGCACCACCGTCGCCGCCCATCTGCGGAATCGTCTCGTTGATCACGCCCTTGCCGGCCTGCTCCGGGCTCTGCCCCTGGTAGCGCATGCGCGCACAGATCTCGTGCGCGGCCGCGGTGCGGATGTAGTACTCGCCCCAGCCGGTGCCCGACACCGCACAGCGCGCATCGGCCCAGGTGCCGGCGCCGATGATCGGCGAGTCACCCACCCGGCCATAGCGCTTGTTGGTCATGCCGCCCGTGGAGGTGCCGGCGGCCAGCTGCCCCTGCGCATCCAGCGCGACCGCACCGACGGTACCGAAGTGCTTTGCGGTCTCCAGGTCGGCATGGGCCTGGCCATTGGCCTCTTCCTTAAGCGCGCGCTGCAGCTGCTGCCAACGCTTCTCCGTGCGGAAGTAGGAGGGATCAACCAGAGCAATGCCCTGCTCCACCGCGAAGGCTTCGGCACCCTGCCCTACCATCATCACGTGCCTGGACTTCTGCATCACGGTCTGCGCCAGCAGGATCGGGTTACGCACCCGCTGCACGCCGGCCACCGCACCTGCTGCCTGGGTGGCACCGTCCATCACCGCCGCATCCAGCTCGTTGTGGCCGTCATGGGTGAACACTGCGCCCTTGCCAGCGTTGAAGGTCGGATCGTCCTCCAGCACGGTGATTGCCGCAGTGACCGCTGCAAGCGCCGGACGACCGGCCGCCAGTTCGGCATGGCCTTTCAGCAGTGCGGCGCGCAACGCATCGCGCGCAGCCTTCTCTTCGGTCGGCGACAGGTCCTTGCGTTCGACGCCGGCGCCGCCATGGATGACCAGCAATGGCGACGCAGCCGGGGCGGCCTGGGCGATCAATGGCAAGGACAGCAGCGCGGACAGCGCCAGGCGCAGTTTCATCAGGTACGTCTCCAGCAGGACAAGGGAATGGATTGCAGGGTAGCGCCGGCCGCTGGCCGCAAGGGGCGCATCAGCTCAGGGAAAGTGAGTTGCCGGCCAGCGGCCGGCGCTACCGAAGCGTGAACTCGATCTCGCCGTCGCTGATGTCGGCCACGGCCTGGTAGTCGGCCTCGGCCTGGAAATCGTCCAGGCGCATGCGGCTGCCACTGGCGACCACGGTCACTGGAACGGCATGGAAGCGCAATGGTTCGCCCTCGACCAGGCGATCGGCATCACGACCGGGGCTGACCACCCAGACCTTGCCCTCGCCATCAGCGCTGTAGACCTGGGCCTGGCCATCGGGCTCCACGCACAGGGCGGTGTCCTCATCAACGCCGATGCCGACGATGTCAGGGTCGCCGCTGTCCTGCGCGGCGCGTGCCACGAACACGATGAGGCGGCCAAGGCGGTCACGCTTGTCGAAATGGGTGTCGGTGACCACGCGCTGCAGGTAGGGCATCTGCAGGAAGCCACTGTCCATGGTGACTGCGCTGCCCATCGGATCGGCCAGCGCACCGGCCGAGCTGATGCTGCCGCCATCCATGGCGCCATAGGCATAGCCGCCGAGGATGGCCAGGCCAGCGCTGGTACCGGCAATCGGCTTGCCGGCGCGTACATGGGCGTTGAGCGCGCGGTTGAGTGCGGTGCCCTTCCAGAAGCGGATGTAGCGCGACTGTTCGCCGCCGGCAATGAAGATGGCATCGGCCGCAGCGACCACGCGCAGCACGGCTGGATCATCGGCACCGCGGCGGCTGTCGAAGACCAGCGTCTGTACCGCGGTGGTGCCGCCGATCTCGCGGTACAGGCGGTCCTGCAGTTCATCGCCACCGGAGGCACGCAGGATCAGTACACGGCCATTGCCGGCCTGCTTCAACCACCACTGGAAGGCATCCGGCACCCACTCGCCACCGCCCATCAGCATCATCGCGGATGCACGCGGCCCGGGACGTGGGGCCTCAAGGTCGCCGACCTCGTAATAGGAAAAGCCCGGGCCCTGCAGATCCTGCGCGGGCGCGGCCGACGGCCAGGCCAGCATGAGCAGCGCCAGCCAGGCAACAGGGGTACGCAGGGTCCGGTGAACGCGTCGCATCTTGATCTCCCTGAACAAAATCGACTTGCAAGCGTTTTCACTCTTTGCCAGATAGGGACCCAGTAGTCAAGGACATAAAAAAGGCGTTAAATGCGCGCGCCCATTCCGGAAATCTGAATGGGGGACAGGCCCCTCCTCTGCGGGCCGGCTTCATTTCCGAGAATTCCTCATGCGTAGAAAGGCGATGGCGTGGTCGATCCAGCTAGCGTTGATGGGTGTGGCTGCTTCCGCGGCCGCCCAGGCTCCGGCGTCCTCTCCGGTACAACAACTGGACGCGGTGCAGGTCACCGGTTCGCGCATTCCGCGCGCCCAGGTGGAAGGCCCCGCCCCGATCACGGTGATCAACGCCGAACAGATCCGCTCCAGTGGCTTCACCAGCGTGCCGGACGTGCTGCGTGCGATGACCCAGAACGGCGGTGAGACGCAGAGCCAGCAGTCTTCCAGCGGCGCCGACTTCTCGCCGGGTGCCCAGCAGGTGGACCTGCGCGGCCTGGGCCCGAACCACACGCTGGTGCTGGTCAATGGCCGCCGTATCGCCGACTTCCCGATGCCGTTCAAGGGCCGCAGCAACTTCACCGATGTCTCCAACATTCCGCTGGGGATGATCGAGCGCATTGAAGTACTGACCGGCAGCGCCTCGGCCATCTATGGATCGGACGCGATCGCCGGCGTGGTCAACTTCATCCTGAAGAAGAAGGCCGACGGCACCACGATCGACATGCGCATGGGCACCACCACTGAAGGCGGTGGCGAGTCGTTCGACATGAGCATCGCCAGCGGTTTCAGCCGTGGCAACTTCAACGCGGTATACAGCGTCGAACTGCAGTCGCAGACGCCGCTGTGGGCCTATGAGCGCGACATCCAGGACTCGACCCAGGACGGCCCCACCGAGGGTTCGCGCATCGCGCGCCGTGCGTACCTGCGCACCGACTACAACGATGACTATCTGGACCCCGGCGCCGCCACCTGCGAAGCGCTGTCCGGCCAGAACCAGGGCAGCACCTACCGCGCCTACCGCCCGAAGTACGGCTACTACTGTGGCAGCGACAGCTCGATCGGCTACGGCACCATCCTCAGCAAGCGCCGCGGTGCCAACGGCTACGCGTCGTTGAGCCATGACTTCGACAATGGCCAGCAGTGGTTCGCCGACGTGCAGCTGGGCTACCACACGATGTCGCTGATGCGCGACGTCACCAAGTGGGGCCGCATGGACGCCAACGGCGATGAGTCGGGCTACTTCAACAACGAAGCCACCGGCGAGATCGAGTTCTGGCAGCGCCAGTTCTCGCCCGAGGAAATGGGTGGCCTGCGCAATGCCATGGTGCGCAGCACGCAGAAGACCTTCAGCGTGACCACCGGCTTCAAGGGCAACCTGGCCGGCAACTGGGACTACGAAGCGGCATTGAGCCATTCGCAGTACCAGTCGCGGATCAGCTGGGCGCAGATCATCGCCGCCAAGGCCAATGACCTGTTCCTCGGCCCGCAGCTGGGCGTGGATGACGACGGTTTCCCGATCTACAACGCCGACCCGTCACGCCTGTACCGGCCGCTGACCCGCGCCGAGTACGATTCGATCGCCGCGCGTACCACCTACACGCCGAAGTCGCGCACGGAGACGGCGGCATTCACTCTGACCAATTCCGCGCTGTTCGGCCTGCCCGGCGGTGACGCCGGTTTCGCCGCGACCGTGGAAGTGGGCCAGCAGGCGTACTCGCTCAATCCTGATCCGCTGGCGACCCAGTACTACTATTACAGCTGGAAGGATTCGGACGGCCAAGGTTCGCGCAACCGCTGGGCTACGGCGGCCGAGCTGCGCATGCCGCTGCACGAAACGGTCAACCTGAGCGTGGCCGGCCGCTACGACCAGTACCGCTATTCCGGCCACACCATCGGCAAGGCGACCTGGAGCGGTGGCCTGGAATGGCGCCCGATCGACACGCTGCTGGTGCGCGGTTCGTATGGCACCGCGTTCCGTGCGCCGGACCTGCACTATGTATTCGCCGGCCCGGGCAACGATGAGACCACCGCCGAAGACCTGTACAGCTGCCGCGCCGACGGCGCCACCGACTGCGCCGACTACGAGCGCAACCTGATCCGCAGCCGCACCGGCAACCGCCAGCTCGACCCGGAAACCAGCACCTCGTGGAGTGCCGGCTTCGTCTGGTCGCCGGCCGTCGGCCTGGACCTGTCGGTGGACTGGTTCGACATCGACATGCGCGACCAGGTGCAGGACATGGACGTGCGCACGATCCTGGCCAACGAAGCGAACTGCCGCCTGGGCAGCGCCGACATCACCTCGCCGACCTGCGTGGATGCACTCGCCCGCATCACCCGCAGCAACGACGGGCGCCTGTATGGCGTGCGCGTGGCGCCGATCAACGTCGCCCGCGAATCCACCTCCGGCATCGACGTCGGCCTGCGCTACCGCCTGCAGACGGGCATCGGCGACTTCATCTTCAACGGCACCCACACCTGGGTGAAGAAGCATGACTTCCAGCGCTACCCGGGCGACCGCACCGAAGACCAGTTCGCAGTGAACAGCGGCTTCGACATCCCACGCACCAAGACCAGCCTGAGCGTGACCTGGGAAAAGGATGCGTGGTCGGCAACGGTGTACGGTTCGCGCCTGGGCAACCTGCCGACCTCGGACAGCTACGACCAGGTGTTCGACTGGGACAGCGGCGACAGCCCGTACGTGAAGGCGACCTATCGCTACAACGCCTCGCTGCAGTACCGCTTCGACGACCACTCGCGCCTGTCGCTGTCGGTGGTCAATGTGTTCAACAAGATGCCGCCGAAGGACCGTACCTACACTGCATACCCGTACTACGACGTGTCCTGGTTCGACAGCGTGGGGCGCACGATCAACCTGCAGTACACCCACAAGTTCGGTGGCAGCGCGCTGTAAGCGCCCGGCCAGCGCCGATACAGGAGACCCCCGCTTCGGCGGGGGTTCTTTTTTTCCGCCGCCTGAACGGTACCCGCGCGCAGGCTCCGGCCCGACCGGCCAGCCGGGGATTTTAGGAAACAGCTGATTCCGCGCCGCGCGCGCCGCTCCCTAGCATCGTTGCATGTTCCGCTTCCCCCGCCCTTCGCTGCAGCAGGCCGTGCCATCGACCACCGCGTCGGTGCTGCTGCGCTGCCTGACCGTGTGCGTCTTCGTCTGCTTGGCCGCCGCGGCCGGCTTCTACCTGCTCACGGCATTCACCGAGGACATCTCGACCCATCGCCGCGAGATGAATGCAGCGGCCTACAGGGCCCAGATCTATTTCGACCAGCGCGAAGCCCTGCTGCGCTATCTGCGCGATTCGGTAGTGAGGGGCAACCCGGATGCACCTGCGGCGGACAGCGAAGGCATGCGCCAGGTGCCGCTGGATGGTGCTGGCGGCCAACCGGGCCAGCGGCTGCTGTTGTCAGCGCGCGCCGAACACACGCTGCAGGCACTGCAGACGCATCTGCTGCTGGTCGATGCGCACGGCACGCACTGGCTGGCCGGCGGCGAGGTCGACGTGGACCTGGCGCAACTGCCATCGCTGCGTGCGCTGCAGGCACGCAGCGGCAGCCTGGAGGCGGCCGACCCGGTGCACTGGCTGCGCCCGGGTGACAGTGGCGTTGCATTGGCGCAGCCGGTACAGGCCGGCCCGCATCCGACGCAGTGGCTGGTGCTGCTGCTCGATGGCGCGGCGGCGGCGAGCATGATCGACGGCCAGGGCATCGGCGGCTATGCGCTGCTCGACCGTGCGGGGCAGCCGGCATTGTCCAGCCAGACCCCGCGTCTGGATGGTGCGGGCTGGAAGACCCTGCGGGAACGCCAGGACGACAGCTTCGGCACGCTGTGGAGTGGCGGGCTTCCGCGCGGTGTAGCGCTGGTGAAAAGTGTCGGCAACGACGGCTGGCGGTTGGTCTACCACCTGCCGTCGCAACTGCTGCTGGGTGACCTGGCGGTGCCGCTGCTGGTCTGCGCGCTGTTGCTGCTGCTGGCCGGCGTCGCGCTGCGCCTGCTGCGGCATCGCGTGGACCTCCAGCTGATCCAGCCGGCCCTGCAGCAACAGCGCAGGCTGCTGGAGAACCTGGATTTCAGTTCGACGGTGATCGACATGGCGCCGGTCGGCATCTGCGTCCTGCGCCGCAGCGACCGCGCGCTGCTGCTCTCCAACCAGCTGCTACGCGACTGGCTTGGCGAAGAAGGCGAACACAGCGACTGGCAGGCGCCATGGCGCGGACATGCCGGCGAGCGCGGGCGTGGACTGGAATTCACCACCCGCGACGGTCGTCAGCTGCAGGTGCTGCACGCGGCCTGCCGCTACCAGGGCGACGACGTGCTGCTGTGCGTGTTCCATGACATTTCCCGGCACCGCCAGGCACAGGCCGCGCTGTCGTCGGCACGCCAGGCCGCCGATGCGGCCAACCAGGCCAAGAGCGCGTTCCTGGCCACCATGAGCCATGAAATCCGTACTCCGCTCTACGGCGTGCTGGGCACGCTGGAGCTGCTCGGGCACACCTCGCTGGACGCCCGGCAGTCGCAGTACCTGCGCACCATCGAGAGTTCCTCATCGGTCCTGCTGCAGTTGATCAGCGATGTGCTGGATGTTTCCAAGATCGAATCCGGGCAGCTCAGCCTGGAGCCGGCGCCGTTCTCGCCGCGCGAGCTGACCGAGAGCGTGCTGCGCAGTTTCGCTGCCTCGGCCACCTGCAAGGGCCTGCAGATCCTGGTCTGCACCGACCCGCGCCTGCCCACGCGCGTGCTGGGTGATGCCGACCGCATCCGCCAGGTGCTGGGCAACCTGCTCAGCAACGCGATCAAGTTCACCGAGCATGGCCGGGTGGTACTGCGCGTGCGCCAGGTACAGCGCGAAGGTGAATCGAGCGTGCTCGCCTGGCAGGTCACCGATACCGGCGTGGGCATCGCCGCGGAGGAACAGGCGCGGTTGTTCGAACCGTTCCGCCAGGTCCGCGGCGCGGCCAGTGCACAGGGCACCGGGCTGGGTCTGTCCATCAGCGACCGCCTGGTGCGCCTGATGAGCGGCGAGCTGCAGGTGGTGAGCGAGCCCGGCCTGGGCAGCAGCTTCAGCGTGCGCCTGCCCTTGCCGGTGCTGGCCGCCGCCGAGGATGGCCCGACCCTGCTGCCGGAGCCGCCGATCCTGGTGCGCGGCCGTGATCGCGAACTGGTCGACAGTGCCTGCGGCTGGCTGCGTCGCTGGGGTGCCAACGCACAGCCCCTGCAGGGCGACCCTGCACTGCTGGACCATGACGGCGCGATCCTGATGGACGGCGAGGCCGGGATGCCGCTGGCCTGGGCAGGCCCTCGCGTGGTGGCATCGATCGACGGCGGCGACCAGCCCACCGTTGCCGCCGATGGCAGCCTGGTGGTGACCCTGCATGGGATGACCGCGATCGGCAATGCACTGGCCAACGTGCAGCAGCAACGTGCGGCGCTGCCGGAAACATCGCGCGCGGCAACGCCGATGCCGCTGGGCCTGCACGTGCTGGCCGTCGAAGACAACCCGATCAACCGGGTGATCCTGGCCGAGCAGCTGCGCACCCTCGGCTGCGACGTGGAGCTGGCACAGGACGGCGTGGAAGCCCTGCAGCGATGCCGAGAGCAGTCTTTCGACCTGGTGGTGACCGACATCAACATGCCGCGCATGGACGGCCACGCGTTGGCCCGGCAGCTGCGCGAGGACGGCAACCCGGTGCCGGTGATCGGCGCCACCGCCAATGCCACTGCCGAGGAGCGCGAGCGCTGCCTGGCCAGTGGCATGCAGGGCTACCTGAGCAAACCCATCGACATCGCACGCCTGCGCAAGGCGCTCACCTCACTGCGCCAAGGAGACCCCGCATGACCCAGCGTGTCCTGATCCTGGAAGACCAGCCCTTCCAGCGTGGTTTCCTGGCCAATCTGTTCGGCAGCCACGCAGGCGTGCAGGTCGACGCCTGCGAAGACGTGGATGCGGCCATCGCGCTGTGTGCGTGCCAGCCCTACGACCTGGTGGTCAGCGACCTGCTGATGCCCGGGCAGGACGGCATCCAGTTCATCCAGGCGCTGGCGGCACAGCCGCGCCCGCCACGCCTTGCGGTGGTCAGCGCGGCTCCGCGGCGGATGATGACCTCGGCACGGCTGATGGCCGAATCGCTGGGGCTGGATGTGGTCGGCCTGCTGCCCAAGCCGGTGGCGGCCGCCGACGTGGACGCCCTGTTCGAGGCCTTGGCGCAGGCGCGTCCGGCCGCCGGCGAGGCCCCTACGCGCGCGGCGGCTGCGCCCGAACCGGATGCATCGCAGCTGCGCCAGGCCATGGCCGATGGCAGCCTGACGGCCTGGTTCCAACCGAAGAAGTCACTGCAGTCAGGACGCGTGGTGGCGGCCGAAGCACTGGTGCGCTGGCGACATCCGCAGCTGGGCACGCTGGCCGCTGGCAGCTTCCTGCCGGCAATCTGCCGCTACGGGCTGGAGGGCGATCTGCTGCGGATGATGCTCGAGGCCAGCATCAGCGCGCAGGCACGCTGGCGCAAGCAAGGGTTCCGGGTACCGGTATCGATCAACCTGCCCCCTCACCTGCTGGAGCAGTCGGACCTGCCCGACGAACTGCTGGCACTGACCCTGGCCAACGGCGGTACGCCCGGTGAATTGTGCTTCGAACTGATGGAAAACAGCACCACGCGGCACGTCAGCGACTTCTATGCCGGCGCCTGCCGCCTGCGCATGAAGGGCTTCGGCCTGGCCCAGGACGATTTCGGGCAGGGCCTGAGCTCGGTCCACAACCTGGTCAATACCCCTTTCACCGAGGTCAAGATCGACCGCGCGCTGGTCAGCGGATGCGCGCGCGACCCGGCCTTGCACCTGACCCTGTCGACGGTGATCGCGCTGGCCAACCAGCTGGGCCTGACCATCGTGGCAGAGGGCGTGGAAAGCGATGCCGACCTGGCTGCCCTGCGCCAGCTGGGGTGCAGCCAGGTGCAGGGCTTCCTGATCTCGCAGGCGCTGCCGTCGGACGAGTTCACCCGCCTGCTGGACGAAGAAGCGCCGCAGTTGGACGAGTCGCCGCGAGCCGACCTGCGCTGACACGGATTCCACGTCCGCTTCACGAAATCATCAAGTGGCATTGACGATCCTGTCTGTGCAGCGGTGGCGGATGTCCCTCCGTTGCTGCCCATGGTGCCGCTGACCGCTCCCTGCCCTGAGACCTGCCATGCCGGCCGAGGCCGCTCCTGTACGCCGACTCGCTCGCCGCTCACTGCGCGTCCACGCCCTGCTGATCGGCGTTGTGGTGCTGGCCACGCTGCAGGCCGGACTGCTGCTGTCGGCCGGCTCGCAGCTGTTCAACGAAGAGCGCAGCAAGATCGAGTACCACTTCCGCCGCCTGGACGGCACGCTGCGCGAGCAGGAGCGCTTCCTGCGCCAGTGGCGGCTGCATGATGTCGGCACGCATGGGCAGCCGGTGGCCGATGCCAGCGTGGAGCTGCAACGCGGGCCCTTGTTCGCCAACTTTGCGGTGATCGGAAGCGAGGGGGCCAGTCTTTCGCCACCGACTGAACTGGGCGACCGTTTCCTGCGCTTCTACGGCACGTTCTGGTCGGCCTCGCGCTATCCACCGCCGCAATGCCTGCTGGTCGATGGCCAAGGCACGCGCGGGCTGCTGGCACCGGTACAGATCGCCGGTACCGACGCGAGCCAGAACAGCCCGCATCACCTGCGCCCGGCGATCGCCGACATCCACCGGGTGCTGGGTACGCGACCGGCGGTCCAACGTGGTGGCATCGTCTGGGTGGGCGTGCCATGGCGCGACCGGCAGACCTGGCTGCTGGCCATCGCCCACGCCCCGCAGGATGCGCGCCTGTGGGGTGAGGACGACAAGGACTCGCAGGCCGCACTGGCCTGCCTGCTCGATCCTGGCCGTGTCGATGACTATCGCCAGGTGCTGGGTGTCCCGGTGTTCCAGCGGCTGTCGCTGTTCGATGCCAACGGCCAGCGCCTGCTGGGCGATGCAGCCGATGCCAGCGAGGCTGGCACCTCCTGGCAGGCCGGCCTCGCTGGCCTGCAGTTCCGCATGCGCAGCGAGCGCGGCTGGCTGGCGGTCTACCACGTCGGCTGGCGGCAGGTGTTCCAGCACCCGCAGGGGCCACTGCTGGGCGCGACCGTGGTCGCCCTGCTGCTGGCACTGGGCGGCACGCTGGTGCTGCGCGCGTACCGGCGTTCGGTCATCGAGCCGCTGCGCAGCAACCACGCGCGCCTGCTGGAAAGCGAAGCCTTCAGTCGCACGATCCTGGACAACGCGCCGATCGGGCTGTGCCTGCTGCGTCGTACCGATGGCAATGTGCTGCTGGACAACGCCCTCGCCCGCCGCTGGCTGGGCGAGGACTATCATGCCGGCGGCTGGCATGGCCCGTGGCGGCGCAGCGTACTGGCTGCCGGCGGCACCACGCTGGGCGATGGCCTGGCCTACGCCACGCCCGAAGGCCGCCACCTGCTGGTAACGGCGACACCGGCGCGCTATCGCGGTGAGCCGGCGGTGCTGTGCCTGTTCATTGACCTGAGCAGCCAGCATGAAGCCGAACAGGTGCTGCAGCAGGCGCGCCGCGCCGCCGACCAGGCCAACCGCGCGAAGAGCCAGTTCCTGGCCACGATGAGCCATGAGATCCGCACGCCGCTGTACGGTGTGCTCGGCACGCTTGAACTGCTGGGGCTGACGCCACTGGATGCACGGCAGCAGGACTACCTTGCAACGATCCAGCGTTCGTCCTCGACCCTGATGCAGCTGATCAGCGACATCCTGGATGTCAGCAAGGCCGAGGCCGGGCAACTGAGCCTGGAGCCAAGCCCATTCGATCCAGTGCGGCTGACCGAGGACGCGCTCGACTCGTATGCTGCCGCGGCCGCCAACAAGGGGCTGCAGTTCTACGCCTGCATCGATGCCGACGTACCGCCCGGGGTGTGCGGTGATGCCGCGCGGATCCGACAGGTGCTCAACAACCTGATCAGCAACGCACTGAAGTTCACCGACAGCGGGCGCGTGGTGGTCCGTGTTTCGGCACGCTGGCAGGAGCAACGCTGCTGGCTGCAATGGCAGGTGGCCGATACCGGTATCGGCATTGCCAGCGAACACCAGGCGCATCTGTTCGAGCCATTTTTCCAGGCCAACCCGGGCACCGATGCGATGCGCGGCACCGGCCTGGGGCTGGCCATCTGCGCGCATCTTGTGGCGTTGATGGAAGGCCAGCTGCGCGTGGTCAGCGAGAGCGGCCTGGGCAGCAGCTTCAGCGTCGAACTGCCGCTGCCCTCGGCTCCACCGGATCCACAGCAGGCCCCGCCGCCGCAACTACCCGCCGGCCTGCAGGTACAGGTGCGGGGCAGCGTGCGCGAACTGGTGCAATCGCTGTGCGAGCGCCTGCAGCAGCGCGGTGCACAGGCCAGCGTGTACCGGGAGGACAGCGCAGCAGGCCTGCCATCGTCCGCCGTGCTGCTCGAGCTGGTGCTGGACGACCCTCTGCCCGCATGGGCGGGTGGACCGCGCGTGATCGCCTGCCGCGAAGGCGGGGTGCGGCCACGGCAGGTCGATGGCGCCTGGCAGGTCGGCCTGCATCGATTCGACGCGATCGTGCTGGCCCTGGCCGCGGCCAGCGGCCAACCGCTGGCGGCCAGCGCCGAAGGGCGCCTGCCGGCGACGCGCCATTTCGGCCTGCAGGTGCTGGTCGCCGAGGACAACCCGATCAACCAGGCGATCCTGCGCGACCAGCTGGAACAGCTCGGCTGCCGCGCCGTGGTCGCCAGCGATGGCAATGAAGCGCTGGGCTACTGGCAACAAGGGGCGTTCGCGCTGGTGCTGACCGACCTGAACATGCCCGGGCTGGATGGCTACGGCCTGGCCCGTGCCTTGCGGGCACGGGGTGTCAGCGTGCCCATCCACGGCGCCACGGCCAATGCCGACCCGGCCGAACGCCAACGCTGCCAGGAATCGGGCATGCAGGGCGTGCTGGTCAAGCCGATCACGCTGGAAGTCCTGCAGCGCCTGCTGACCCGGATCACCGACGGCGATGCACCGGCCGTCGCGATGCAGGAGCGCCCTGCGTCCACTGCGTCGCACGACAAGGATCCCCCGCTGCAGGTTCCCGCGAAGATGCAGTCGCTGTTCGTACAGACCATGCAGGCCGACCTGGACAGCCTGCGGCAGGCGATCGCCGCTGCCGATCCCGCCAGGGTGGCGCAGGTTCTGCACCGCATCCGCGGCGCGCTGGTGATCGTCGGTGCACCTGCGCTGGTGGACAGCGGCCTGCAGATCGAACAGTGCCTTGCCGGCGGCGATGACCTGGCCACCCAGGCGGCCGCTCTTGCCGGGTTCCAGCGACGCCTCGAGCAGCTGCTGCATCCGTTGCGCGACGCTGCATCCCCCTCCCTTCCCGACGACCCGACCCTGCCATGACCACACGGATCCTCATCGCCGACGACCACCCGATCGTGCTTGCCGGCATCCGCGACGTACTGGCCGGGGAACTGGACCTGGACATCGTGGGCGAAGCGGCCGATCCGGCGACGCTGATCGAGCTGATGACCCGGACCCGGCCACAGGCGGTGATCACCGACTACAGCATGCCGGGAGGCGATCGCTTCGGGGACGGCATCAAGCTGATCTCGTTCCTGCGCCGCAGCTTCCCGGAGACGCGCCTGCTGGTGCTGACGATGGTGTCCAATCCGTCGTTGGTCGCGGCGATGTATGCCGCCGGCGCCGGTGGCGTGGTGCTCAAGAGCCATGGATTGGGCAGCCTGGTACAGGCCCTGCGCGTGGTGCTGGCCGATCGCGTCTACCGCCCCCCGGGACTGCTGCCGGTAGCCGCGAGCGAACCGGCCGATGCGGATGCGGTCCGTGCGCGGCTGTCGCCGCGCGAGCTGGAGGTGATCCGCCTGTTCACCAGTGGCATGAGCGTGGGCGACATCGCACGCCAGCTGCAGCGCAGCGCCAAGACGGTCAGCACGCAGAAGATCAGCGCGATGCGCAAGCTCGGTGTGGACAGCGACCAGGCGCTGATCGAGTACTGCTTGCAGGCCTCGCTGTTCGGCTGAGGCCACTCCCGGCTGAATACCGCCGGCCCTGCGACGGGGCCTGCAACCGCTTTAGGAAACGCCTGATTCCATCGGACAGTGCCGATTTCTAGGCTGGAGACATCCCGCCAAGGTGCGCCTGCCGGCTGTTGCCGCATCGCCGTGGGGGACGGAAGTCCGATGGCGCCTGCAATTGCCGTGGCGTGGGACTTCCGCAGCGACGCGGCCCTGCCGCGTCAGTCCGCGCAGCCTCGCTGCGCCCTGCCACAGGAAGTCCATCAGCATGAACGCCTCCCCCACACGGCACGGCCGTGCGTACGGGCGCGCGCACGGAAAGCGCGTACCCCTCATTCCCAGCCTGTTGGCCACTGCGCTGTGGGCAGCCCTGCCGGCGCATGCCGCAGACCTCACCGGCCCGCTGCTGGTCAACGACGGTGACACCCTGCAGCTGGGTGCCGACGACGTCCTCACCCACAGTGCGGGCAGCTTCGCACTTGCGGTCACCGGTACCGGCAGCAATGCGCTGATCGACGGCAGCCGCATCCACGTGACCGGCAATGGCAGCGGCGTGTCCGCTGCCAATGGTGGCCAGGTGCAGCTGCGCGACGCAACGCTGTCGATCGCACCGGCGACCGGGACGGGCTTCTATGCGCTGTATGCCAATGGTGCCGGCAGCGTGATCGATGCGCGCGATGTCGACATCGATGCCACGCGCAACGGCAGCGGATTCGGCAGCGTGCAGGCCTACAACGGTGGCGTGATCCACTATGCCGGGGGCAGTCTTTCAATGACCGGGACCGGTGGCACGCTGGCCGGTGCATCCGGCAAGGGCAGCGAGCTGCACCTGGCCGATCTGCGGATGAGCGCCGACGGCGGTGCCCGCCTGCGCGCCGACAGTGCCGGCCTGCTGACGATCCGCAACAGCCGCATCACCCTCGCCCCCGGTGGCATCCTTGCCGGCGTGGCGGCCAACGGCGTGGGCAGCCGCGCCGAGCTGTACGACACCTACCTGCAGGGCGGTTGGTTCGATATCGACAGCGGCGGCAGCCTGCTGCTGGAGAACGTGGAAGCCCATTCGGTGGGCGGCAGCATGCGCCTGCTCGGCAGCCGCATCAGCAAGACCTATTCCAGTGCAGTGATCAACGGCGGCAGCTTCTACACCGTCGGTGGCTATGGCGTGAACATCAACAGCTGGGGACAGTTGACCGCAAGCGATGCCGCGTTCGATGTTCGTGATGGCTACTCCGGATTCTGGCTGGCCAGCGATGAGTCGCGCCTGCAGCTGACCGACAGCAGCATCGACACCTGGACCGACACCTACGGTTATGGCGTTGAGATCGCCGGCGGCGTTGCCACCGTGCAGGGTGGCCGGATCACCACGCACGGTGATGCGACCTACGGCGTGCGCGTGACCGGCTCCACCGGCAGTACCGCCAGCCGCATCGAAGCCAACGGCAGCGTGATCGACGTGCGCGGCAACGGCGGCGGTGGCGTGTTCATCGGCGGCTCCACCGCCACCGCGCTGCTCGATACCGTTGCGATCCGCAGCGATGGCGAGAACGTGTTCGGCATCGTGCACATGAACACCGCGCGGTTGACCCAGGCCGACCGCTTGGACATCCGCATGACCGGCAGCAACAGCGGCGGCTACCGCTCCTACCTGACCGCGTTCGGCCCGTACTGGAACCGTGCCACCTTCAATGACAGCCACATCGAGACCGCCAGTGGCCCCGCGTTCTGGCTGCAGGGCAGCAATCACGCACTGACCGTCAATGGCAGCGACGTGACTGCGGGCGACGGCAGTGGCCGCTTGCTGCGGGTCAGCGACACCGTGTTCACCGACGGCAGCAGCGTGGCGACCAGCCGCATCGACTTCAGTGCCGACGCCAGCATGCTGCGCGGTGACGTGGTGGTCGACAGCGCAACGGCTGAGGTGCACATGGTGCTGGGCAACGGCACCACGTTCAGCGGCGCCCTGCGCAACGACTCCGGCTACCAGGTCGCACAGCTGGCGCTGGATGGCAGCAGCCAGTGGAACGTACGCGCCAGTTCCAGCGTCGGCACGCTCGAACACGCCGGCACCATCGCTTTCGATGCGCCGGCGGCCGGCGATTTCAAGACCGTTACCGTCAGCGGCGACTACGTGGGCAACGGTGGCCAGTGGATCTTCAACCGCGCGCTGGGCGACGACACATCGGCAGGCGACCAGCTGGTGATCAACGGCAACAGCAGCGGCACCGCCAGCGTGAGTGTGCGCAATGCCGGCGGCGCCGGTGCACTGACACAGGAGGGGATCCGCCTGATCACCGTGGCTGGCCAGTCGGATGCACAGTTCACTCTGCAGGGACGCGCGGTCGCCGGTGCCTTCGACTACTTCCTGTTCAAGGGTGGCGTGTCGACCCCGGATGATGGCAACTGGTACCTGCGCTCGGAATACGTGCCGCCGGTCGATCCGCCGCAGCCGCCGGATCCCCCGATCGACCCGCCGCAGCCGCCGGATCCGCCGGTCGACCCGCCGCAGCCGCCGGAACCGCCGGTCGACCCACCGTCACCGCCGGAGCCGCCGATCGATCCGCCGTTGCCGCCGGAGCCGCCGATCGATCCGCCGCGCCCGCAGGTGGAACGCCCGGAACCGGCGGCCTACCTGGCCAACCGCAGCGCCGCGCTGGGCATGTTCCGGCACAGCCTGCACGACCGCGCCGGTGATCCCGCCGCCCAGGCCGGCACCCGCGGTGATGCCGTGGCCTGGATGCACCTTCGCAGCGCGCAGCCCGACAGCCACGACCGCAACCGCCAGGTCCAGGTCGATGGGCAGATCAGCAGCGTGCTGGTCGGCGTCGGCCGCCGCTTCGAAGTGGGTGGCACGGGCGAGCTGCAGGCCGGTGCGATGCTCGGCCACGGCCGCGCGCGCAATGACAGCCGCTCGCAGGTGACCGGCTACACCGCGCGTGGCGTGGTCACCGGCACCAGCGTGGGTGCCTATGCTACCTGGCTGCAGGATGCGCACATGCAAGGCGGCGCCTATGTGGATGGTTGGCTGCAATACGGCCGATTCCGCAACAGCGTGCAGGGCGAAGGCCTGCAGAAGGAGCGCTATGACGCCCGCAACTGGAGTGCGTCGGCCGAGGCCGGCTATGTGCTGCCCCTGCGGCGCACCGCGCAGCGCGGCATTTACCTGGAACCGCAGGTGCAGGTGGTGCACAGCCGCTATGACAGCGACCGCGTGGTCGAGGCCAACGGCACGGTAGTCGACGACCGCGGTGGTGGCGAGACCAGCACCCGCCTCGGCCTGCGCCTGTACAGCCGTGGGTTGAGCCCGGCGCAGGGCCAGGTGCACCCGTACGTGGCGGTGAACTGGTGGTCCGGCGGCAATGGTGCGGGCCTGACAATGGACGGCGAGCGCCTGCAGCGGCAGTTGCCGCGTGACATCTACGAAGCCAAGGCCGGCGTGCAGGTGGATCTGTCCGGCGGCTGGCGCGGCTGGGGTGAACTGAGCCGGCAGAGCGGTGGCATGGGCTTCCACGACGTCGGTGCCCAGCTGGGCGTGTCGTACACCTGGTGACGCGGGACGTGCCCGGCAAGGGAATGCCGGGCACTTTTTCCACATGCGGCGTGGAAAGCGATGGGGGTTTGGTGTGGACAAGTGGGTTCGAGCGTTGCGGGGCAGGCGCTTCCGGGCGTGGTGAGTTTTTGTCCACGTCTGCAGTTCTTTTCCAGAACGCGCGTGGAAAGCGGTGGGAACTAGGTGTGGACAAGTAGTTGTGAGCATTGCACCGCAGGCGTTTCGAAGCGTGGTGAAAATTTGTCCACACCGCACCGCCAAGCCTCGTAGAGCCGAGCCCATGCTCGGCTGATGCCAACCTGAGCCGAGCGCAGGCTCGGCTCTACAGAGGCGCGCGGGGTTT
This sequence comes from Stenotrophomonas sp. YJH_SMC_65, assembly GCF_059369475.1. Taxonomy (NCBI): domain Bacteria; kingdom Pseudomonadati; phylum Pseudomonadota; class Gammaproteobacteria; order Lysobacterales; family Lysobacteraceae; genus Stenotrophomonas; species Stenotrophomonas sp. YJH_SMC_65. The sequence goes on along the minus strand of NZ_JCAFSR010000003.1, from coordinate 454,838 downwards.
TCCACACCCGACGTGGAAAGCGATGGGAGTTTGCTGTGGACAAGTACCGGCGAACGTCACACCGCAAGCGTTTCGCAGCCTGGTGTTTTTTTGTCCATCACCGGAAACGCGAACGCCCCGCACAGGGCGGGGCGTCCGGGGTCGATCCGATGCCGCAGGATCAGACGTTGAAGCGGAAGTGCAGGATGTCGCCTTCCTGCACGCGGTACTCCTTGCCTTCCAGGCGCAGGCGACCGGCTTCCTTGGCGCCGGCTTCGCCCTTGTACTTGATGAAGTCGTCATACGCGATGGTTTCGGCGCGGATGAAGCCCTTCTCGAAGTCGGTGTGGATGACGGCGGCAGCCTGCGGAGCGGTAGCGCCCTTGCGCACGGTCCACGCACGGACTTCCTTCACGCCGGCGGTGAAGTAGGTCTGCAGGCCGAGCAGGCTGTAGGCCGCGTTGATCACGCGGTTCAGGCCCGGCTCGCTCAGGCCCAGGTCCGCCAGGAAGGTATCGCGGTCTTCGTCGTCGAGCTGGGACAGCTCTTCTTCGATCGCGGCCGACACCGGCACCACCTGCGCACCTTCGGCGGCAGCATGCGCACGCACGGCTTCCAGGTGCGGGTTGTTGTCGAAACCGTCTTCCAGCACGTTGGCGATGTACATCACCGGCTTCAGGGTCAGCAGGAACAGGTCGCGCACCAGCGCCTTCTCTTCCTCGTCCAGCCCGGCCGAGCGCCCAGCCTTGCCCTCCGACAGTGCAGCCTGCAACTTGGCCAGCACCGGCTTGCGCGCCGCCGCATCCTTGTCGCCGCCCTTGGCCGCACGCTCGGCACGGTTCAGCGCCTTCTCGACACTGTCCAGGTCGGCCAGCGCCAGTTCGGTGTCGATGGTTTCGATATCCGAGATCGGGTCGACCTTGCCGGCCACGTGCACGATGTCACCGTGCTCGAAGCAGCGCACCACGTGGGTGATCGCATCGACTTCGCGGATGTGCGCCAGGAACTTGTTGCCCAAGCCCTCACCGCTGGCGGCACCGGCGACCAGGCCGGCGATGTCGACGAACTCGACCGCGGTCGGGATGACCTTCTGCGGGTTGATGATGCCCGCCAGCTCGTTCAGGCGCGGATCCGGCACCGGCACGATGCCGACGTTCGGTTCGATGGTGCAGAACGGGAAGTTCGCCGCGGCGATGCCCGCCTTGGTCAGCGCATTGAACAGGGTCGACTTGCCGACGTTGGGCAGGCCGACGATGCCGCATTTGATACCCATGGGTTGAATCCGGGTTTGAGTGTAAGTGGATGATTCGGGATTCAAGGCTCGCCTGCGGGCATGCCCTCAATCCCCAATCGTCCTTCCAGTAGCCCGCGCTAGAACGCGGCGTACAACCTGTGACGTTCTGCGTACGCTTTCAGCAGTTCTTCAAGCTGGCCGCCGTCGACCAGTGCATAGAATCGCCCATCCAGCGCATCAAGTGCTGTTTCGACTTCATCGTCGAGATACCCGTCGGCACGATAGATCTGCAGGCGTCTCTGCGCATGATGATCTTCCATGGCCTCATTGCCAAACAGTAGCTGCTGGGCCGCGAGCACGATGTCTCGCACGTCAAGCTGCTGCATCTCCCCAAGCCCTGCAAGCGCTTCCGCGATGTAGCCGCCAGCAGAATTTTGGAAATAGGCATCAAGCCCTCCACGATAGACATCATTGATGAGCGCGTTGATCGCAAAGTAGCGCTGATCCTGCACTGACAATCCGGAAAATCCACAACCGTTCCCGTGGACTTGTTCGATCAACCAATGCCAATGCCGCCCCTCTGCTGATTCCTCGAAGCGCTTGCGCTCCTCGCGAACCTCCCGATCTCGCGTCTTCGCCATTTCCATGCTTTGCCGCGTGCCATTCCGGCACGGCATGCAGAGCCCATCGTTCCGGGCCGCCGTCGCCAGCAGGATCATGGCGCCACACACGGTGCAGGGAGTACGCGGGTCGGTCATGGTCAGCGCGGGGTGTGCAGCCGCTTCATCGCTTCGTTGAAATCGCCCTGCACCGCCAGCGGCAGCACGTCGATCGCATCGTCGATGGCGCGCGCGATCAGCACGTCATCCTCCTTGGACGGGCGCCCCAGCACCCAACCCACCACGCGGTCCTTGTGGCCGGGATGGCCGATGCCCACGCGCAGGCGGTGGAATTTGCCATGACCCAGCAGGCGCATGGTGTCGCGCAGGCCGTTCTGGCCGCCGTGGCCACCGTCGAACTTAAGCCGCGCCGCACCGGGCGGCAGGTCCAGCTCGTCGTGGGCCAGCAGGGTTTCCTCCGGCTCGATCTTCCAGAACCGCTGCGCGGCGGTGACCGACTTGCCGCTGAGGTTCATGAAGGTGGCGGGCTTGAGCAGCCACACCGTCTGCCCGGCGATCTCGACCTTGGCGGTCTCGCCGAACAACTTGCTGTCCACATTCCATCGCGCACCGGCTTTTTCCGCCAGGGCCTCAACGAAATGAAACCCGGCATTGTGCCGGGTCCGGGCGTGTTCCGATCCGGGATTGCCCAGACCGACGATCAGTCGCAGTCCTGCCATGGTTCCTTCCAGTACGGTGCCTGCCCGGAGGCAGGCACCGTAACGGTATTACTCGGCGGCAGCCGCTTCTTCGTCAGCCTCGTCGGCCTTGCCGGCCTTGGCGGTGACGATGGCGTCGTCGTGGTCCTTGCCCAGCGCCAGCGCCGGGATTTCCACGCCCTTCGGCAGCTTGATGTTGGACAGGTACACGACGTCACCGGCCTTCAGCTCGCCCAGGTCGACTTCGATCGACTCCGGCAGGTCCTTCGGCAGGCAGGTGATGGTCACTTCCTTCAGTTCGTGGGTGACCACGACGTCGGCAGCCTTGCCGGCCGGCGAGGTGTCTTCGTTGACGAAGTGCAGCGGGACCGAAGCGGTCAGGGCTTCGTTCTCGTTCACGCGCTGGAAGTCCAGGTGCATGATCAGCTGCTTGTACGGGTGGCGCTGCATGTCACGCAGCAGGACCTTCTGCACCTGGCCATCCAGGTTCAGGTCCAGGATCGAGGCATAGAACCACTCGTTCTGCTGGGCCAGCCAGATTTCGTTGTGGTCCAGGCTGATGGCGACCGGCTCGGCGTTGCCGCCGTACACGATGGCCGGGATCACACCAGCGTGACGCAGGCGGCGGCTCGCACCCTTACGCTGCAGTTCACGCTTGGTGACCTTGATTTCATGGGTCTTCGACATTTTCGACTACTCAGGTTGTTGCCGCGCCCTGCGGCGTGGCGGTTGAAGATGCTTCCGCGACCAGAAGCATCCGGGTATGTCCCCGCCGTTGCCGGCAGGGACGAAAACTCAGTCGACGTACAGCGAGCTGACCGACTCGCCGAAGGCGATGCGGCGCATCGTTTCGGCCAGCATTTCCGCCACGCTCAGCTGGCGGATCTTGCTGCACACCCGCGCTGCGTCCTTCAGCGGGATGGTGTCGGTCACCACCAGCTCGTCGAGCTGGGAATTGGTGATGTTGTCCACCGCCGGGCCCGACAGCACCGCGTGGGTGCAGTAGGCGGCGACCTTGAGCGCACCGCGCGCCTTCAGGGCAGCGGCAGCGGCGCACAGGGTGCCGGCGGTATCGACGATGTCATCGACCATCACGCAGGTCTTGCCTTCGACGTCACCGATGATGTTCATCACGGTGGAGACGTTGGCGCGCGGGCGGCGCTTGTCGATGATCGCCAGGTCGGCGTCATCCAGGCGCTTGGCCACCGCACGGGCGCGGACCACGCCGCCCACGTCCGGCGAGACAACAATCAGGTTCTCGGTGCCGTAGGCGCGCCAGATGTCGGCCAGCAGCAGCGGGGACGCATACACGTTGTCCACCGGAATATCGAAGAAGCCCTGGATCTGGTCGGCGTGCAGGTCGACGGTCAGCACGCGATCAGCGCCAGCGGTGCTGAACATCTTGGCCGCCAGCTTGGCGGTGATCGGCACGCGCGAGGAACGCATGCGGCGGTCCTGGCGCGAGTAGCCGAAGTACGGCACCACGGCGGTCACGCTGGCCACCGATGCGCGCTTGAGCGCGTCGATCAGCACCAGCAGTTCCATCAGGTTTTCCGCGCTCGGCGCGCAGGTCGGCTGGATCACGAACACGTCCTGCTTGCGGACGTTCTCTTCGATTTCCACCTGCACTTCACCATCGGAGAAGTGCGACACCAACGCCTTGCCCGGGCGGACCCCCAGTTCCTTGCAGATGTTCTGCGCCAGACGTTTGTTGGCGTTGCCGGAAAAGACCAGCAGGTTCGGGGACTCTTGCATCATGATTGTCTCGGGCGGGGACGAGTGGCGGGGATCCGGAGTCGGCAAGGACCCCGATGGACCCTTGCTGCTGACAACACCGCGGTTGTTTCCACGTCCCGCGCGGGCGATGCGCTGGAAGGCGCGGACACAGCCGCTATTGGCAGGGGCGGTAGGATTCGAACCTACGAATGCCAGGATCAAAACCTGGTGCCTTGGGCCTCTTGGCGACGCCCCTGCATTGATAAATCAGTGTTGCTCGAGTGCATCCAGCAGTGGCGAACGCGCAACGCCCGCTGCCACCCTTGCCCGCAACTCCTTCGGCAACTTCGACCGCCCCTGCTCTGCAGCAGCCTGCGATGCGAACTCGACGAAACAACCACTTCCCGAACCGGTCAGCCGCGCCGCGCCGATGTCGCTCAACGCGGCAAGCGCTGCCTCGACGGCAGGCTCACGGCGGCGCAGCACCGGTTCGAACGCGTTCCCGACCAGGGTCCCGGAAGCGAAGTCCTCTATTTTCGCCACTGGGCTGTCGCGCGTCAAATCCGGGTCTGCAAACAGGACCGGCGTAGGAACATGAACACCCGGTTCAACCACCACATACCAGGCCGGCGCCAGCGTGATCGGCTGCAGGCGCTCGCCCACCCCTTCGGCCCAGGCGTTGTGGCCACGCACGAACACCGGCACGTCGGCGCCCAGGCGCAGGGCCAGCGCGGCCAGGGCATCCTCGTCCAGGCCGGCGCGCCAGAGCCGATTCAGCGCCACCAGCACGGTGGCCGCGTCGGACGAACCGCCGCCGAAGCCACCACCGGCAGGAACGTGCTTTTCGACGATGATGTCAGCACCTTGCGCGCCCTTCGCCTCATCCTGGAGCAGGCGCGCGGCCCGCACCGCCAGGTCATCGGCCTCGGCCACGCCGGCCAGGCCCTCGCCCTGCCGACGCACCTGACCGTCTTCACGCAGGCGCAGGCCGATGCGGTCCCCCCAGTCCAGCAGGCGGAATACGGTCTGCAGCTCGTGGTAGCCGTCGGCCCGGCGGCCAGTGATGTGCAGGAACAGGTTCAGCTTGGCCGGGGCCGGCCACCAGGACCAGCCCGCGTCGTCGCGCCCGGCGCTCATGGCGTGCCCTGCCCCCACTGGTCCACCAGCAGGCGCACCTTGGCGTCGCCATTGCTGGCCTCGATCCGTCGCGGCAGCGCCGGTCGTCCGGCGTCGGCCGGGTACCAGTCCAGGAACTGCACCTGCCAGCCCATCTGCTGCATGCGGCGCGGCCGGCCTTCACCGTCGCGCTCGACCTTTTCCGGACCGGCAGCATCCCCGGCCACCAGGCCGCGGATCCACTCCGGCAGCTGATTGACCGGGATGTCCCAGCCAGTCGCTTCCAGCAGCAGCTGCTGGGCGTCCTCGCCATCGCGCGGACCGCCGGACAGCCCTTCCAGGCGACCGGCTTCGGAATGGGTGTCGCCGGTCAGCTTCCAGCTCTGCCGGGTCACCGGCGCGCTCAGTTCGACCACGTAGCGGCGGCCGTCCTGCTTCCAGTCGATGCGACCGCTGCCGCCGTCCTTGCCCTTGCTGACCGCCACCCGCCCCTGGAAGGCCCAGTCCGGCTGTGCCTGCAGCGCGGCCACGCGCGCTGCCTCGGCCTGCGCCGCTTCAGCCGAAACAATCTCGACCACCGCTGGCGCCGGGGTCTTCTGCGTGCCGACACTGGTACAGGCGCTCACCGCCAGGGTCACGGTCGCCAACAGCAGCGGCCGGATCAGGAAACCACTCATGGATTGAATTTCTCACGGGCGCGCAGCAGCGCGCGGTTTTCAGGGTCGAGCTTGGCCGCTTCGTCGAAGAAGTGGCGGGCCTCGTCATGCTTGCCCAGCACCCACAGCACTTCGCCGACGTGGGAAGCGATCTCCGGGTCCTTGGCCAGGGTCCAGGCCCGGCGCAGCTGTACCAGTGCCTCTTCCTTGCGGCCCAGGCGATACAGCACCCAGCCATAGCTGTCGACGATGGCGGCGTTGTCCGGCTCGGCCACGCGGGCGCGGTCGATCAGCTCCAGCGCTTCCTGCAGGCGGCCGGTGCGATCGGCCAGGGTGTAGCCCAGCGCGTTCAGCGCCGGCACGTTTTCCGGGTCGGTCACCAGGATCTTGCGCAGGTCGGCCTCGGCGCGCGGGATGTCGTCGCGGCGCTCCCAGGTGAGCGCACGTGCGTACAGCAGGCCGTTGTCGTCCGGGTAGGCGGCCAGGCCGCGGGCCAGCGCATCCAGTTCACCGGCGCTGTCGTCACCACGCTGGCGCAGTTCAGCTTCCAGCAGGTAGGCGTCACGGCGCACATCGTCGTCGACCACCGCGTCGGACTGGATCGCGTGCACTTCCTCCAGCGCCAGCGGCAGGCGCCCGGCCAGGGCCTGGGCATTGGCCGCGCGCAGGCGCGCTTCGCTCAGCTCATCGCCACCGGGCACGCTGTGGTACCACTGCACCGCCTCGGGGTAACGCTTCAGGTATTCGGCGATCTTGCCCAGCAACAGGCGCTGCGCCGGATCCGGCTTGGCCGCCTGCCGCGACAGCTCGTTGTAGAGGTTGGACAGCGCCGCCTTGTCGCCCTGCTTGGCCAGCAGCGAGGCGCGCATGCCCCAGGTCTGTACGTCCTGCGGGCCGAACGCCAACACGCGCTCGGCCGCAGCCGGCTGGCCCAGGCTGTCGTAGGCGATGGCCACCGCATTGCGCAGCTCGGGGTCCTGGCGGGTCTTCGGCTCGACGTCGTGCAGCAGCGACAATGCCTTGTCGGTCTCGCCCGCCTGCTGCAGCTGGCTGGCACGCAGCAACGCTACGCGCGGCTCTTCCGGGAAGCGCTTGACCACTTCATCGATCATGCGCCGCGCCAACTCGGGCTTGTCCATGCGGAGGGCCAGGCGACCGAACTCCTGCCAGGCCTCGATCTTCGGCGGAATCGCATTGGCATCGACCAGCTCGCCGAGCACCTGCGCCGGCACCGCCGGGTCGCGGCCACCGCCGATCAGCGCGGCCAGGGCGAACTTCCAGCCGCGCTCGTCGGGGTCGGCCAGCAGCGCCTGCAGCTCGGTGCGGGCAGCCTTCACATCGCCCTGGCGCATGGCCAGCGCACCGGCGGCGCTGCGCATGGTCAACGAGCGCGGGGCGCGCTGCTGCCACAGGGCCAGGCCCTTGGCGGCGCTGGCATCATCGTTGGCCAGCATGGAGATACGGGTCGCGCGCTCGGCCAGGCCGGCGTCGCCGTCGGTCTGCTGCGCGGCCTGCAGGTACCAGCGCGCGGCCTCGGCCAGCTTGCCGGCCTGCAGGGCGAACTCACCGGCCATCACCGGTTCCAGCGCCAGTTCCTCAGTGGCCGCGGCCCGCACGGGGGCCTTGGCCGGCACCGCCGCCAGGGCCTGGGTGCAGGCCAGGGACAGCAGCAGAACACTGGGGATGCGAATCAATGCGGGCATCGTCGGCATCGGGGCCTTAAAATGTCGTCCAATGGCCAGCAGCTTATCGCAAGCAACTGAACAATGACCCTGTGGGTGCTCGGACTGAATCACCAGACCGCACCGGTGGAGCTGCGCGAGCGCGCGGCCTTCGCCGGTGAGGCGTTGCCGCGTGCGCTGGGCTCGCTGCGCGATACCCCGCAGATCGCCGAGGCAGTGCTGCTGTCCACCTGCAACCGCACCGAACTGTATGCCGTGGCCGAGTCGGCACAGGCGCTGGACCAGTGGCTGCACAGCCAGGCAGGCGACCTGCAGGGCTACCTGTACCAGCATGCCGATGCCGAGGCCGTGCGCCACCTGTTCCGGGTCGCCACCGGGCTGGACTCGATGGTGCTGGGCGAACCGCAGATCCTCGGCCAGGTAAAGGATGCCTGGTCGACCGCGCGTGACCACGGCCTGCTCGGCCAGCGCCTGGACCGCCTGTTCCAGCAGACCTTCTCGGTAGCCAAGCGTGCGCGCACCGATACCCAGGTCGGCGCCAACCCGGTGTCGGTGGCCTCGGCGGCGGTGCGCCTGGCGCAGAACGCCTTCGCGCGCCTGGATGACTCCACCGTGCTGCTGGTCGGTGCCGGCGAGACCATCGAGCTGGCTGCACGCCACCTGAGTGAGGGCAAGGTGCGGCGGCTGCTGATCGCCAACCGCACCCTTGCTCACGCGCAGGAACTGGCCAGCCGCCATGGCGGCGTGGCCCTGCCGCTGACCGAACTGGACCGCCACCTCGGCGAGGCCGACATCGTGTTCTCGGCCACCGCCGCGCGCGAACCTGTGATCCATCGCGAGATGGTGGCCAAGGCACTGCGCGCGCGCCGGCACAAGCCGATGCTGCTGTTCGACCTGGCCGTGCCGCGCGACATCGAAGCCGAGGTCGGCACGCTCAACGACGCCTTCCTCTACACCGTCGATGACCTGGAACGCGCGGTGGAAGACAACCGTCGTGGCCGCCGCGAGGCCGCCGCCGAGGCCGAGGCGATCATCGACCTGCAGGTGTCGCGTTTCATCGAGACCCAGCAGGCCAGCGCCCACCAGGCACCGCTGCGGCAGCTGCGTGCGTTCGGCGAAGCGACCCGCGCCGAACTGCTGGAGCGCGCACGGCAGCAGCTGGCCAACGGCAAGCCCGCCGACGAAGTGCTGGAACTGCTGGCCCATGGCCTGACCAACCGCCTGCTGCATCCGCCGACCGCCGCTCTGCGCGCGGCCGCGCTGAGTGGCGATGCCGACCTGACCCGCGCCGCCGAGCGCCTGTTCCCGGCCACGCCGGGTTACCGCCACCCACCCGTGAGACCCGATGACGCCGACCCTGCGCCGTAAGCTGGAAGCGCTGGCCGAGCGCCGCGAAGAACTGGAACGCCTGCTCGCCGAACCCGATGTGGTCGCCGACAACACCCGTTTCCGCGACCTTTCGCGCGAATTCGCCCAACTTGAACCGGTCGCTGCCGCGCTCGCCGAGGAAGCCCGTGCCAAGGCCGACCTGGCCGCCGCCGAAGGCATGCGCGCCGACCCCGACCTGCGTGAACTGGCAGACGAGGAAATCGCTGCGGCGCAGGCGCGCCTGCAGGAACTGGAACAAGAACTGGCCCTGCTGCTGGTACCACGCGATCCGCGCGACGAAGGCAACCTGTTCCTGGAAGTACGCGCCGGCACCGGCGGCGATGAAGCCGCGATCTTCGCCGGCGATCTGTTCCGCATGTACGCCCGCTATGCCGAGCGCCAGGGCTGGAAGGTCGAGATCGAATCGGACAATCCCGGTGAGCATGGCGGCTACAAGGAAGTGGTGGCGCGCGTGGTCGGCCGTGGTGCGTTCTCGCGCCTGAAGTTCGAATCGGGCACGCATCGCGTGCAGCGCGTGCCGGCCACCGAATCGCAGGGCCGCATCCACACCTCGGCGGCCACCGTGGCGATCATTCCCGAGGCCGACGAGGTCGATGACATCGTCATCAACCCGGCCGACCTGAAGGTGGATACGTTCCGCTCGTCCGGTGCCGGCGGCCAGCACGTCAACAAGACCGAATCGGCCATCCGCATCACCCACGTGCCGACCGGCGTAGTGGTGGAGTGCCAGACCGAGCGCAGCCAGCACGCCAACCGCGACAAGGCGATGAAGCGCCTGAAGGCGCAGCTGCTCGATGCCGAGCGCCAGCGCCAGGACGCCGCGCAGGCCGAATCGCGGCGCCTGCAGGTCGGCAGCGGCGACCGCAGCCAGCGCATCCGCACCTACAACTTCCCGCAAGGCCGGATCACCGACCACCGCGTGGAAGGCCTGACCCTGTACGACCTGCCCAACATCCTCGCCGGCGACCTCGACCCGCTGCTGCAGCGGCTCAGCCACGAACACCAGGTCGATGCCCTGGCCCAGCTGTCGGCGGGCTGAGCACGATGTCGGCCTGGCAGCAGCGACAGCACCTGCAGCAGGCGATCGCACGCCAGCCCGGCGATTTCGTCGCCTGGGTGATGCTGGCCGACCTGGAACTGGAAGCCGGCGACATCGCCGCCGGCGAGCAGGCGGCACGACGCGCGCTGCAGCTGCGCCCGAACCACCCCGAGGCCCTGGCGCGCCTGGGCCGCGTGGCCTGGATGGCCGGCGCGCACGCCGACGCGGCGAAGCTGCTTGGCCAGGCCTCGGCATTGGCCCCGCAGCACCCGGGCATCGCGCTGTGGCTGGGCCATGCGCTGGAAGACGCCGACGATGCCGAAGGCGCAGCAGCGGCCTATCGCCGCGCGCATGCGCTGATGCCGGATGAACCCTACATCGCCGCGCAGCGCCTGGCATGGCAGCGCCGCCTGTGCGACTGGCAGGACGTGGACACGCTGGCTGCGCAGGTACGCGCCGCGCTCGCCGCCGGCCACGGTGCGGTGGAACCCTTCGCCTTCCTCAGCGAAGACGCCAGCGCGGGCGAGCAGTTGGCCTGTGCACGTGCGCGCGCCGCACTGATCGCCGCCTCGGTCCGGCCCTTGCCGGCAGTGACGGTACGCGCGCGCGGCCCGTTGCGCGTCGGCTTCCTTTCCAATGGCTTCGGCGCCCATCCCACTGGGCTGCTGACCGTAGCCCTGCTCGAACACCTGCGTCATGACCCGGCGTTGCAGCTGCACCTGTTCGCGCTGAACCGCGCCGATGGCAGCGGCATCCGCGAACGCCTGCAGTCCGCGACCCGGCTGCATGAGGTGGCCGCACTGCGGCATGCCGACATCGCGGCCCGCATCCGCGCACAGGGCATCGACCTGCTGTTCGACCTGCGCGGCTGGGGCGGCGGCGGCACGCCCGAAGTGCTGGCGATGCGCCCGGCCCCGCTGCAGCTGAACTGGCTGGCCTACCCCGGCACCTCGGGCGCGCGCTGGCTGGACGCCGTGGTCGCCGACGAATTCGTACTGCCGGCAGCGCTGGAACCGCACTTCAGCGAACGCGTCCTGCGCCTTCCGCGGGCCTTCCAGCCCTCGGACAACACCCGCACGCTGGAGCCGTCGCCGTCCCGCGCCGAGTGCGGGCTGCCCGAGCACGGCGTGGTGTTCTGCTGCTTCAACAACAGCTACAAGCTCAACCCGCGCAGCATGGGCCGCGCCTTCGCAGTGTTGCAGGCCGTGCCCGGCAGCGTGCTGTGGCTGCTGTCCGGCCCCGGCCAGGCCGACGCCCGCCTGCGCACCGCCGCGCAGGCTGCCAGCCTGGACCCGGCGCGGCTGGTGTTCATGGCCAAGCTGCCGCATCCGCAGTACCTGGCCCGCTACCCACTGGCCGACCTGTTCCTCGACACGCATCCGTACAACGCGCACACCACCGCCTCCGATGCACTGTGGGCCGGCTGCCCGGTGCTGACCTGCCCGGGCGACACCTTCGCCGCGCGCGTGGCCGGCAGCCTCAACCACCATCTGGGGCTGGCCCGGATGAATGTCGCCGATGATGCGGCGTTCATCGCCACCGCCAGCGCACTGGGCAATGACCCCGCAGCACTGGCCTCGCTTCGCGCCGAGCTGGCGCAGGCGCGCGACCGCAGTGGCCTGTTCGACATGGCCGGGTTTGCCCGCGACCTGTCGGCCCTGCTGCAGCGGCTTGCCGGTGAACACGGCTGGCAGGGCCTCGACAGCACCTGAGCGACCCCTGCGTTACGCTCGGGCTTCCTCCCCGCGTGGTGTGACGATGGCCAAGCTCAAGCGCAAGGACTACGACGAACTGCTTCTGCCGCTGCAGCTGGAACTGACCGCGATGGCGCGCTGGGTGCAGCTCAGCGGGCAACGCCTGCTGGTGCTGTTCGAGGGACGGGATACGGCAGGCAAGGGCGGCGCGATCCAGGCCATCAGCCAGCATCTCAATCCACGCCAATGCCGGGTGGTAGCACTGCCCAAGCCTACCGACCGCGAAGCCACGCAGTGGTATTTCCAGCGCTATGCCTCGCATCTTCCCGCCGCCGGCGAGATCGTGCTGATGGACCGCAGCTGGTACAACCGCGCAGGCGTCGAGCGGGTGATGGGCTATTGCAGCGAAACCGAGTACCAGCAGTTTCTGCGCCAGGCACCGGTGTTCGAGCAGCTGCTGGTGGATGACGGCATCCTGCTGTTCAAGTACTGGCTGTGCGTGGACCAGGAGCAGCAGGAGAAGCGCTTCGCCGAACGCCACCTCGATCCGCTGAAGGGCTGGAAGCTGTCCCCGGTCGACCTGAAATCGCGCAGCAAGTACAGCGCCTATACCGAAGCCCGCGAGGCGATGCTGCGCGCGACGCATCGCGAGGCTGCGCCGTGGACGCTGGTGGATTTCAACGACCAGCGGCTGGGGCGACTGACCCTGGTGCGCAACCTGCTGGACCGGTTGCCGGACACACGGGTGGATGCGCCGTTGCCGGAGCTGCCGAAGCTGAAGGGCAAGCTGCATCGCGAGCACTACGATGTGCTGAAGCCCATCGAGGATTTCCCGGTCGAGGATTAGGGTTGTTCGGCAGGGTTGCACCCTGCACCTGCTCAACGCAACGGCAACGGCAACAGCAACAGCGGGCATCCGCGGGATGGCGGCGCGGTGGGTGGGCACGACCGTTGGCGCCATGGATGGCGACATCGAGCCCCCATGGACGGGTCTACGGCGTGTCCTACCCACCCAACCGCCCCGCCTCCGACAGATCCCTGCGGCTGTTGGTAGGTGTCGACCTTGGTCGACACATCTGTCAGATATCGAAATGGAACCGGGGTCAGATCCGTTTTCCTGCGGAAAGCGGATCTGACCCCATCGGCAATCCCATTGGCCTGGCGGGCGTCGGATCGTGTCTGGGGCAGAGCCCCCTGAGTCAGGGGGCGGCCGCGAAGCGGCGGGGGTTTGGGTGTTGGTAAGTGGGGCCCGCGGTTCGCGCAGCGAAGCGTGGGAGCGGCAGCGCGCATGCGATGGCGCGTACCGAGGTGCAGGGCCGCAGGCCCTGCCGACCACCCCACTATTTGCCAGCAGCGATCTGCTTTTCGATGTCGGCGGCGGTCACCGGGCCAAGGAAGGTGTGGGCCAGCTTGCCCTGCGGATTTAGCAGATGCGTCAACGGCAGGCCTCGCGGCGTGGCGAAGTCGGCCGGCGGATCGAACGGGTCCACGATCACGATCGGATAGGTCACCGGATGCTTGGTCAGGAACGACTGCATTTCCGGCACTTCGATGTCCTCGTAGGCCAGGCCGACCACCTCGATGTTGCTGCGCATCGCATGCAGCGCCGACAGCTCGGGCATCTCCTTGCGGCACGGGGCGCACCAGGTCGCCCAGAAGTTCACCACCACCCACTTGCCACGATGCGCGGCCAGATCGTAGTCGCTGCCATCCACCGCCTTCATCTTCAAGGTCGGGAATTCGGCAGTGGTGCGCTCGGCCGGGGTTTCATCGACCGGTGCCGGAGTGGTCGGCGTCGGCGCCTGTGCCGGCGGCTGGCTGCTGGCCGGTGTCGGCTCCTGGGCCGGCTTGCAGGCCGCCAGGGCCAGCAGCAGGGTCAACGGGAGCAGCAGCGGCAACGGCGTCTTGCGGGTCATGGCATGTCTCCAGAGTCGGTATAGATATCACTGACCTTGCGCTTCAGGCGTTCGCGCAGGGGCAGCCGCAGATCGTCCAGCGCCGCCAGTGCGGCACGGCCCAGGCTGTCATCACGGTACGGCAGGTGCTGCTCGGCCACCGGGATGCGCAGCTGGGTGCATTCGTACAGATCGGCCAGGCTGACCTGGTCCAGGTCACGCGACAGCAGCCACTCGCCCCGCTCGTCGCGGCGCAGCAGGTCGATCTCCTGCAGGTTGCAGATCAGGTCCTGCAGCAGTGAATCGGTCAGCATCGGCTCCAGCCGCAGGATCTCGTCATCGGCCAGGCCCTTGCCCTTGGCCCGTGCATGCTGGAAGCGGCCAAGCAGGCGCAGCAGTCCATAGAACTCATACCCCTGCGGCAGGCGCAGTTCCACCGGCTGGTAGCGGAAGGCGGCCATCGAAGAAGCCAGCGACGCCCCCAGCAGCACCGCCACCCAGCACAGGTAGATCCACAGCAGCAGGATCGGCACGAACGCCACCGTGCCATACAGTTTCTGGTAGGACTGGAAGCTGCCCAGATAGGCACCGATGCCCCACTTCACCAGTTCCAGGATGACCGCCGCCAGGATCGCGCCGGGCACGGCATGCCGCCATTTCACCGTGTGGTGCGGCACCACCCGGAACATCAGCGTGATGCAGACGAACTCGATCAGGATCGGCGCCAGCCGCAGCGCCAGCTCGGCCAACCAACGGCCCTCCTGGGTACCGAACAACGGCATCGCGAACACCCGCGCCGATACCGCAAGCGATGCGGCGGCGAGCATCGCGCCCAAGGTCAGCACGGTCCAGTAGACCAGGAAGCGGGTCAGCTTGGGCCGGGTCGAGCCAACCCGCCAGATCTGGTTGAAGGTCTCTTCCACACTGTTGAGCGTGATCAGCAGTGAGGCCACCAGTGCGATGAAGCCGGCCGCCGTCAGCTGGCCGGCACTGGCCGAGAACTGCCGCAGGTAGCCCTCGGCTGCACGCGCCGCGGAGGGCACGAAGTTGGAGAATACGTAGTCGCTGAGCTGATCGCTCCAGCGGTCGAAGACGGGGAAGGCCGACAGCACACCGAATACCACGATCGCCAGCGGTACCAGCGCGAACACCGTGGTGTAGGCCAGCGCCGCCGCTGCCTGGAACAGGCGGTCGTCGAGGAAGCGATGCCACAGGAAGCGGCCGAAACTGATGGCCCGTGCGCGATCCCGCGCGCGCTCCATCCACAGGTTGAGCGTATCCAAAGGTTCCATCGGTGGAAGGGTACCCGATGCGGAATGCTGGCAGGATAGCCATACTGGTAGCCACACGACGAGGAGAAGCGGGCACGATGGGCGAGATTCTGGTGCTGTACTACAGCCGGGGCGGTTCGGTGGCACGGCTGGCGCGCCAGATCGCGCGGGGCATCGGCGAAGTGCCGGGCATGACCGCGCGCCTGCGCACGGTGCCGCCGGTGGCCGCCGTGACCCAGACCGCGCAGCCACCGGTACCCGACGATGGCGCCCCCTACGTGAGCGTGCAGGACCTGGTCGACTGCCAGGGCCTGCTGCTCGGCAGCCCCACCCGCTTCGGCAACATGGCCGCGCCGGTCAAGCACTTCCTGGATGGGCTGGGCGCCGAATGGGTCAATGGCACCCTGTCCGGCAAGCCGGCCGGCGTGTTCACGTCCACCGCCTCGATGCACGGCGGCCAGGAATCGACCCTGCTGTCGATGCAGGTGCCACTGCTGCACCACGGCTGCGTGATCGTCGGCATCCCGTTCACCGAACCGGCGCTGAGCCACACCATCAGTGGCGGCACGCCCTATGGCGCCAGCCACGTGGCCGGTGCCGCCGACGATCCGCAGCCGACCGACGACGAAGCGGTTCTGGCGCGCGCGCTGGGGCGCCGGGTGGCCGACATCGCGCAGCGGTTGGCCCGATGAACCGCGCGCCGCGCACGGTCCTGCTGTTGGCCCTGATGGGGCTGGCCGCGCTGTTCGCAGGCTGGTTCATCAATGACAGGCACTGGCTGGCCACCCAGCTGGTGTTCACCGCGCCACCGCTGGCGCTGGCCATCGCCGTGCGCCTGGGCTGGCGCAAGGCCGGCTTCTGGGCCTCGGTGCTGGCGCTGGGCTGGTTCAGCCACGGCGTGATGAGCGCCTGGAGCCACCCGGAGACGCGCTGGCTGGCGCTGATCGAGATCGCGCTGGCGCTGCTGGTGATCTTCAGCGCCAGCCTGCCCGGCCTGCGCGCCCGCTTCGGCAAGCGGCGCTGACGCTGCGCGCCCAGGGCCTTATCATCTGCATTCCTGGCCCCGCGCCGCAGTCCCTGTCCTGGTTTCGCGCATGCACATGATGGAAGAGCTCCTGGTCGTCACCACCGGTGGCACGATCGACAAGATCTACTTCGACGACAAGTCGGACTACCAGATCGGCGATCCGCAGATCGGCATGATCCTGCGCGAGCTGGGCGTGACGTTCCGCTTCAACGTGATTCCGATCCTGCGCAAGGATTCGCTGCACATCAACGACGAAGACCGCGAGCTGATCCGCGCCACCATCGCCGCGCAGCCCACCCGGCACGTGCTGGTGACCCACGGCACCGATTCGATGGTGCAGACCGGCAAGGTGCTGGCGACGATCCCGGACAAGACCATCGTGATGACCGGTGCGCTGAGCCCGGCACGCTTCCGCGGCTCGGATGCGGAGTTCAACATCGGTTGTGCGATCGGTGCGGTGCAGTCGCTGCCGAGCGGCGTGTACATCGCGATGAACGGGCGGATCTTCGACCCGCAGCATGTGCGCAAGAACGTGGCGGCGAACCGTTTCGAGTCGGTCTGAGGAACAGCGTGCCGGCCGAGGTCGGCACCCACCCGGACAAAAACGCCCCGGCCGAAGCCAGGGCGTGCCCTTGGAGAGGGACTTGGGCTCAGTACTGGGCGCTGAGGGTCAGGCCCGAGAAGGTGCTGTACGCCTTCACCCGCACATACCAGGTGCCGGCGGCAGGGCTGTTGATGGTGCAGGTCTCGCTGTTGCCGCTCAGGTACGGACGGCAGGTGTAGGTGGTATCGGTCGGGGCACTGCCCTGGCGCACGTACAGGTCGGCATCACCGCTGCCGCCACTGATTGCCACGCGCAGCTGGGTGCTGCCGGCCGGGACGGCGACGGTGTAGTTCAGCTCGGCACCGGTCGCGGCGCCCAGGCCGGTCACCGGCACATTGTTCTGCAGCACGTTGCCACCCGGGTTCGGGTTGCCACCGCCGTTGATCGCTGCGGTGACCGCCGCGTTGGCGTCGACGATGCCGGCGCCGCAGCCCCCCGAGCAGGCGCCCGGCAGCGGGCGTGCGGTGCTCTTGATGATGCTCTCGACCTGTGCCGGGCTCAGCGGGCTCGGCGCCACCGACTGCATCAGGGCCACCACACCGGCCACATGCGGCGCCGCCATCGAGGTGCCGTTGTAGGACGCGTAGCTGGCGCTGCCCGGCGTGGTGGTGCCGGTGTTGAGGGTGGACAGGATGCTCTGGCCCGGGCCGGAAATGTCGATGCCGGCACCATAGTTGGAGAAGCTGGCACGCGCACCGGCCGAGGTCGTGGCCGCCACCGCGATCACGTTCGCGCAGTTGGCCGGCACCGACGAGGACACGTTGGTGTTGCTGTTGCCAGCGGCGACCACCACGGTGGTGCCGCGGCTGACCGCGCCGTTGATCGCGTTCTGGTAGGTGGCCGAGCAGGTGCCGCCCCCGCCCAGCGACATGTTGATGACTTCCGCCGGATTGGCATTGGCCGGCACGCCACTGACGGTGCCGCCGGAGGCCCACACGATCGCATCGGCGATGTCGGAGGTATAGCCGCCGCACTTGCCGAGCACGCGCACCGGGACGACCTTGGCGTTGAACGCCGTGCCGGCCACGCCGGTGCTGTTGTTGGTCACCGCCGCCACGGTGCCGGCGACGTGGGTGCCGTGCCAGCTGGAGTTGGACGCCGGGATGCCCGAGCCGCACTCGTTGGCGCCATACCAGTCGCCCTCGTCGTTCGGGTTGCTGTCGCGGCCACCGCCATCGCGCGCCATCGCGGCATCGCTGATGAAGTCATAGCCGGGCAGGATGTTGGCGTTGAGATCGGGATGGTTGGTGATGCCGGTATCGATCACGGCCACCACCACGCCGGTGCCGGTGGCCTTGTCCCAGGCCGGCCGCACGTTGATCGACGCGTTGGAGGTACCAAAGCCCCACTGTTCGCTGAAGCGGGTGTCATTCGGGGTCAGCGTCGCACGCATGATCTGGTCGACTTCGACGTATTCCACGTTCGGGTCGGCGGCCAGCTTGCGCATCAGCAGCTCGGATTCAGCCTGGTCAAGCGGGCGGTCGGTCCTGACCAGGGTCGGGCCGACGGCCAGCTTGCGGACCTGCTGCAGGCCCAGCGCACGGCCCTGGCTGCTGGCCAGGCCGGCGGCGGCACTCTTCAGCGAAGAGGCCAGTGCGGTGGTGTTGGCCACCGGCGCACTGCCGTCGCGGTACTTCACGATGAAGCGCTGGTGCGTCGGCGCAGACTGCAGGCCGCTGAGCTGGACGTCACCGGCCAGCGCAGGCGTGGCCAGCAGCAGCGATGACAGAACGGACGCACCAAGGACCACCCACACTCGACGCACACGCGGTTGCGTTACCTGGGACATCGTATTTCCCTTTCTAGTGGTGTGAATGCCGGAATCGGCAGAAGCACCGGCCCGAACCATGGGCTGGCTTGCGTTGGCGAGGTTCGAAGTCCGGCGAGTCAGCGGATCCCCCTATCGATCCGCCGTGCAGATGACGCTAATGACCAAAACCGGACACCACAAGATTTTCAGCGTCTTTTCAGCAAGATGAAATGTTCGTTCTGAGACTTCCCGGGTCGAGGGTTTGTGAAGGTGAAGGAACTTTCTCATCTTCTGCACACACCTGACTGGGTCATCACCTGTCCTGCGATGACTTTGCCGACATCGGCATCCGCCGATTCGGGGTCGGAGTGGGGGGTCAGATCCCTTTTCCCACGGAAAAGGGATCTGACCCCACCCACCTGTCCACAACGCAGAAAGCCCGTCACAGGGACGGGCTTTCCAGAAACGCAGCCGCGCGTGGGCTCGGCTCTACAGTTCAGCGTGAGCGATCAGCCCAGCTTGACCAGCCAGTTGTGCCGGTCCGGCAGGCGGCCGTACTGGATGTCGGTCAGTTCCTTGCGCAGCGACATGGTCACTTCGCCGGCCGGCGCGTTGATGTCGCCCACCGAGAAACCCTCGCCCTTCAGCTGGCCGATCGGGGTAACCACCGCCGCAGTGCCACAGGCAAACACTTCGCTGATCGCACCGGAGGCCACGCCGTCCTTCCACTCGTCGATGCTGACCTTGCGCTCTTCGACCTTCATGCCACGGTCGCGCGCCAGCTGCAGGATGCTCTCGCGGGTGATGCCCTCGAGGATGCTGCCGGACAGTTCCGGGGTGACCAGCGTGCCGTCCTTGTAGACCAGGAACACGTTCATGCCGCCCAGTTCTTCCAGGTACTTGCCTTCGACCGGGTCCAGGAACAGCACCTGCGAGCAGCCCTGCGCCTGCGCCTTCTGCTGCGGCAGCAGCGAGGCGGCGTAGTTGCCACCGCACTTGGCGGCGCCGGTGCCGCCCTTGGCCGCGCGCGCGTATTCGGTGGACAGCCAGATCGACACCGGAGCCACGCCCTTGGCAAAGTACGGGCCGGCCGGGCTGGCGATGACGTAGTAGCCGGCCTTGTGCGCGCCGCGCACGCCGAGGAAGGCTTCGTCGCCGATCATGAACGGGCGGAAGTACAGGCTCGACTCGTCGGCCGACGGCACCCACTCGCTGTCGACGGCGATCAGCTGCTTCAGCGATTCGACGAAGATCTCCACCGGCAGTTCCGGCAGCGCCAGGCGCTGCGCCGAACGCTGCAGGCGACGGCCGTTGGCATCCGGGCGGAAGGTCCAGATCGAGCCGTCAGCATGGCGGTAGGCCTTGATGCCTTCGAAGATCTCCTGGCCGTAGTGCAGCACGGCCGCGGCCGGGTCCAGCTGCAGCGGGCCGTAGGCACGCACGCTGGCGTTGTGCCAGCCGGCATCCTTGTCCCAGCGCACTTCCACCATGTGATCGGTGAAGTGCAGGCCGAAGCCCGGCTTCTCCAGGATCTTGGCGCGCTCTTCAGCGCTGCGCGGGTGGTCCGAACGGGTGACGGCGAAGCTGGGAATGGACTGGGACACCGGAGGATTCCTGTTCTGGTTGCGGGTAGTGCCGGGCCCGCGTCACTGCGGGCCCTGGGTCAAAGCATGCCGGTCTCGAGCCGCGCCGCCTCGGACATCATGTGCTGGTTCCACGGCGGGTCGAACACCAGGTCGACGTCGGCCTCGGCCACCGTCGGGATCATTTCAAGCTTGCTGCGCACGTCGTCGACCAGGATCTCGCCCATGCCACAGCCCGGTGCGGTCAGGGTCATCTTCACGTCGATCTCGCGCTTGCCTTCGTCCAGATGCTTGATCTCGACTTCATAGACCAAGCCCAGTTCAACGATGTTGACCGGAATCTCCGGGTCGAAGCAGGTGCGCAGCTGCTGCCACACCAGTTGTTCCACCTGCTCATCGGTGGCGTCGGCCGGAAGCTCGAGCGGTGCCGGCGCCTCCTTGCCGATGGCGTCGCCGTCCTTGCCGGCGATGCGGAACAGGTTGCCCTCGACGAACACCGAATAGCTGCCGCCCAGCGCCTGGGTGATGTACCCATAGCTGCCGGCAGGCAGGGTCACGGTATCGCCCTGCGGGACCATCACGGCCTCGCAATCGCGTTCGAAGTGGACAGGTTCGCTGCTACGGGAATACATGGGGACCGATATGGGGCCGTGGCCGGGGCCACGCAAGACGGCATTCTAGCCCAGCCGCCCCGGCACCGCCGGTGCACTGCGGCAAACCACAGTATCCTGTGGGTGATCTTCAGGGAGCTTCGATGTCCTCCATTGCCACGCGTGCCAGGACCGTCACCTGGCTCTGGTCCCTCATGCTGTTGCTGGGTCTGCTTGTTGCTCCCCTCGCCTGGATGGTCCTGGCGCTGATGACCGGCCGACAGGTCGGCTGGATGGCGGTAGTGTCCGCCCTGGAACTGGTGTTCATGCTGCGCCTGGGCACACTGGGCCCGGGCCGGTTGCGCATCGCCCTGGTCGTGCTCGGCACTCTGCTGGTGGCCGCCGTGGCCAACTGGGCCATCGCCAGCGCCTGGATGGGCGGCTCGATCGGTCTGGACCTGTGGGACGCCACCACGCGGATGGGCCCGCACCTGGCCTGGACCCTGATCAACCTGGCCAATGGCGCGATGGAATGGCTGTGGCTGGCCGTGGCCGTGGTCGTCGGCGCCTGGCTGGCGCGCTGAGCGCGTAGATCCACGCCACGCGCGGATGGGGGTTAATGCCGGACGCTGGCCGGCAAAAGCGTGCGGCCCCAGGTCCGCACTACCAGATGCAACCACCACGCGCGGATCCGGTAGTGCCGGCCGCTGGCCGGCAAAAGCGCGCGGCCCCAGGTCCGCACTACCAGATGCAACCACCACGCGCGGATCCGGTAGTGCCGGCCGCTGGCCGGCAAAAGCGTGCGGACCAAGGTCCGCACCTACCAGATGCAACCACCACGCGCGGATGGGGGTAGTGCCGGCCGCTGGCCGGGAAAGGGGTCAGAGCCCTGTCCTGCGGAAAGGGATCCGACCCCGGTCTTCAATGCCCGCCGTCGAGCGCCTTCAGCTCGCTCACCAGCGAGGCGGCCGCTTCGGCGCCGTCGCCATAGAGCATGCGGGTATTGTCAGCGTAGAACAGCGCATTCTCGATACCGGCGAAGCCGGTGCCCTTGCCGCGCTTGATCACCACCACGTTGCGCGCGTTGACCACGTCCAGCACCGGCATGCCGTAGATCGGGCTGGCCGGATCAGTACGCGCGACC
Source organism: Stenotrophomonas sp. YJH_SMC_65 (assembly GCF_059369475.1). Classification (NCBI taxonomy): domain Bacteria; kingdom Pseudomonadati; phylum Pseudomonadota; class Gammaproteobacteria; order Lysobacterales; family Lysobacteraceae; genus Stenotrophomonas; species Stenotrophomonas sp. YJH_SMC_65. The sequence continues at coordinate 433,151 of NZ_JCAFSR010000003.1, read as the reverse complement.
GGATTGACCACGTCGTTGGCACCGATCACCAGTACCACGTCGGTGTTGGTGAACTCCGGATTGATGTCATCCATGTCGGCGATCAGGTCGTAGGGCACGCCCGCTTCGGCCAGCAGTACGTTCATGTGCCCGGGCATGCGCCCGGCGACCGGGTGGATGGCGAACTTCACCTTCACCCCGCGCTGGCCCAGCCGCTGCGCCAGTTCCCAGATCTTGTGCTGGGCCTGGGCCACGGCCATGCCGTATCCAGGCACGATCACCACGCGTTCGGCGTAGGCCATCATCGCCGCGACATCCGGGGCTTCGATCGGCTTCTGCGCGCCGCTGATCGCCTGCGCTTCGCCACCAGCACCGCCGCCGAAGTTGGAGAACAGCACGTTGCGGATCGGCCGGTTCATCGCCTTGGCCATCAGCCGGGTCAGCAGGATGCCGGCCGCGCCGACCATCATGCCGGCGATGATCAGCGCCTCGTTGCCCAGCACATAACCTTCGAACGACACTGCCAGGCCGGTGAACGCGTTGTACAGCGAGATCACCACCGGCATGTCGGCACCGCCGATCGGCAGCGTCATCAGCACGCCCAGCGCCAGTGCCAGCACGAAGAAGGCAACGATCGCCCAGGCACTGAGCGTACTGCCCGCGATGATCGCCAGCACCACCACCGCCAGCGCCACCAGCAGGTTCATCACCTGCTGGCCGGGCCAGGTCACGCGCTTGTCCAGGCGTCCATCCAGCTTGGCCCACGCGATCACCGAGCCGGACAGCGACACCGCGCCGATCGCCGCGCCGACCACCGCCAGCAGCAGCATCGTGCCGGACGGCTGGCGCGCGGCCAGGTCGGCCAGCGCCTGCGCGCTCCAGTGGCTGGTATCGCGGTGGGCCAGGAAGGCATAGCGCAGCAGTTCCACCGCACCGATCGCCGCCGCCGAGCCACCACCCATGCCGTTGTACAGCGCCACCATCTGCGGCATGTCGGTGATGGCAACCTTGCCGGCCGACCACCAGGCCAGGCCCGCACCCAGCAGCAGTGCCACCAGGATCAACGGCACGTTGTGCAGTTCGGGCAGGAAGAAGGTGGCCGCGGTGGCCAGCAGCATGCCCAGCCCGGCCCAGCGGATGCCGCTGCGCGCGGTCAGCGGCGAGGCCATGCGCTGCAGGCCGAGCAGGAACAGCGTGGCGGCGACCAGGTAGCTGGCCTTGACCAGCCAGTCGAGCAGTTCGACGGTGCTGATGTTCAAGCCTGCGGCTCCTTCGGTTCGTCCTTGCCGCCCCTGGGCGCGCTCGGCTTGAACATTTCCAGCATGCGCGCGGTGACCACGTAGCCACCGGCGGCATTGCCGGCGCCGAGCACCACGGCCAGGAAGCCCAGTGCCTTCTCCAGCGGCGTCTGCGCATGCCCCAGTACCACCATCGCGCCGATCAGCACGATGCCGTGGATGAAGTTGGAGCCCGACATCAGCGGGGTATGCAGGATCACCGGCACCCGCGAAATGATCACGTGGCCGGCGATGGCTGCCAGCATGAAGATGTACAGCGCTACGAACCCGTCACTCACCGGCAACGCTCCTGCTCTGTCTTCGTCGGCCCATCATAACCATGGGCTGAACCCGGCGCGCACCCGGCGTCAACCGGAGCGCCGCTCACGCGTTGTCGATAGTGACCCCGAGCGAGGAACCGTACCCTGTGCTGGTGAGCAGCCCCGCCCCCCCGAGCGCCGAGACCGATGCCCTGCCGGCATCGCTGGAGGCATTCCTGGCCAGCGTCGGCCCGCGTGCGTTCCGCTTCGCCGAGGCCGGCCTGCGCCAGCGCGAAGACGCCATGGATGCGGTGCAGGACGCGCTGCTGCGCATGCTGGATTACACCGACAAGCCGGCCGCCGAATGGGCGCCGCTGTTCTGGAGCATCCTGCGCCGCCGGGTGATCGACCTGCAGCGGCGGCGCCGCTTCCGCCTGCCGTTCTGGCGCGACAACCAGGACGCGGAAGGCGGCGAGATCGACTGGGCCGATCCCGGCCCGGACCCGGCACAGGCACATGAGCAGCGCCAGCAGTACCAGCAGCTGGTGGACGCGTTGCGCACCCTGCCCGCCCGCCAGCGCGAGGCCTTCACCCTGCGCGTGCTGCAGGACCTGGACGGGGCCACCACCGCCCGCGCCATGGGCTGCAGCGAAGGCGCGGTAAAAACCCATCTGGCACGCGCCCGGCAGGCGCTGCAGGACTACCTGGAGACCCACCCGTGAACCGCTCCCTGCCTTCCGATGACACCCTGCGCCGCCTGCACGCGCAGTCGCTGCAGGCGCTGTCGCCGGCAACGCTGGCCCGGCTGCGCCAAGCTCGCCACGGCGCCACGGCCACCACCCATCGTGGGCGCTGGCGCTGGTGGCTGGCCAGCGCCTGCTCACTGGTGGTTGCACTGGGCATCGGCCTGCAGTTCACCGGCCATGGCACGCTTGCGGGTCCGCCGCCGGACCCCGTGCTTGCTTCAGTGGAAGACAACGGCGCGCTCTACGACGAGAATCCCGATCTGTACCTGTGGCTGGGCGATACCGACCTGGCGATGGAGTAAATCATGTCCCGACTGCTTGCCCTGCCACTGCTGTTGACCCTGGCGCTGCTGCCGGCCGTTCCGGCGCTGGCGCAGAACGCCACGCCCGCCCCTGCCGCACCGGTCGCGCCATTGCCTGCGTGGGAGCAATTGAGCGAATCCCAGCGAGAGTCCCTGCTGGCGCCGCTGCGCGACCGTTGGAACAGCGCTGATGCCGGCCAGCGCCAGCGCATGCTCTCGCACGGCCAGCGCTGGCAATCGATGAGCCCGGAGGAGCGCGACAAGGCCCGCCGCGGCCTGCGCCGCTTCGAGCACATGAGCCCGGAACAGCGTGAACAGGCACGCGCCCTGTTCGGGCAGATGCGCAACATGCCGCCGGCACAGCGCGACGCGCTGCGCGAGCGCTGGTCGCAGATGACGCCGGAGCAGCGCCGGGACTGGGTGCGCGACAACCCGCCGCCGGCGAAGCCGCGGTAAGGCCCCGGGGAACGGGGTCAGAGCCCTTTGCTGACGCAAAGGGATCCGACCCCTGGCAGATTGCGGGAGATCGGGGTCAGATCCCTTTGCCAGAGGCAAAGGGATCTGACCCCACGTCATTCATGCCTGCCAGCGCGTCTTTGCCAGCAGCTCGTCGTCCCAGTCGAAACCGAGCCGCCCCTCGCGCACGAACAGCGCAACGAAGTTGAGCAGGTTGCGCGCATACATCTCACTGGCCTGGGTCGCGCCGCGACTGGCCAGGCCCAGCGGACCATCGATGGTCACGCCCTGGTGTTCGATGCAGTGCCCCGGCTGGGTCAGTGCACAGTTGCCGCCGCTCTCGGCCGCCAGATCGACAATGACGCTGCCGGTGGCCATGCCCTCCACCATCGCGGCGGTCACGATGGTCGGCGCCGGCCGACCGGGTACGGCAGCCGTGCAGATCACCACGTCCACGCTGCGCAGGTGGTCGGCCAGCCGACGCTGCTGCTCGGCGCGCTCCTCGTCGGTCAACGCACGCGCGTAGCCGCCTTCACCGGTCGCGCTCACGCCAAGATCGAGGAAGCGCGCACCCAGTGACTGGATCTGCTCGCGGGTTTCCGGGCGCACATCGAAACCTTCCACCTGTGCACCGAGGCGCCGCGCGGTGGCGATGGCCTGCAGGCCCGCCACGCCGGCACCGATCACCAGCACCTTGGCCGGCCGCACGGTGCCAGCGGCGGTGGTCAGCATCGGGAAGAAGCGCGGCGCGCGTTCGGCGGCAATCAGCGCGGCCTTGTAGCCGGCCATGCCGGCCTGCGAACTGAGTACATCCATCGCCTGCGCGCGGGTGGTGCGCGGCAGCTGCTGCAGCGGGAACAGCTGCAGGCGATCATCGGCCGCCAGCGCGGCCAGCGCCGGATCGTTGGCCGGTGCCAGCAGGCCAACCACGCTGGCACCGGGCCTGAGCTGCTCCAGCACCGTCGCAGGAGGTGCCTGCACGCACAGCAGGATATCGATCTCGGCCCAGCGGCCCGCGTCGAAGACACGTGCGCCGGCGTCGTCATAGGCGGCATCGGTGAAGCCGGCGGCCAGCCCGGCGCCGGCCTCGTACCAGACCGTAATGCCGAGGGCACCGAGCTTGCGCGCGGTTTCCGGTGTCAACGCCACGCGCCGTTCACCCGGCGCGGTCTCCTTGATCCCCAGCAACGCCACGGCCATGCAGGTCCCCGCTGATCGGTGAGTTTTCCCGATCCTAGCAGGCAGCCAGCACTCAGTGCAGGGTGGTGCTGCCCGGGTCGAGGCGGTCGATCACGCCCTGCATGGCGCTGTCGAAGGCGCCATCGTCAACGTGGGCACGCAGGCGGCCGAGCCGCACCATCACCGCCAGCTCTTCTGGCGAGGCCACGCAGAAGCGCACGCCGCGACGGTTGACGAACAGCAGGCGCGAGGAAATCGGGCTGACCCAGGACAGCTTGCCCGCCTGGACCTTGCCGTCCTTGTCGACGAAGTCCAACCAGTTGCCGATTTCCATGCGTCGGAAGCGGTCGGCATCGGCGTTGTCGAAATCGTCGGCATCGATCTGCCCGCTGAGTTCCACCGCTGGCGATTCGGCCACCGGCGGTGCCGGCAGCGCGACCTGCGGCAGCTCGGGCAGCGCGCGCTGCAGTTCCGGCCGCGACTCGGCGATGCCCTGCAACGTGTCGTGCAGGGCGTCGATCGCACCGGTAGCCGCATCGCCGTGCACACCGACGCTGGCAAACACCTTGGCCAGCACCGGCTGCCAGGCCTGCAGCCATGGCTTGCCGACAATCTGCCGGCGTGCCTCGGCCACTTCCTCCAGCAGGCCGTCGCCGAGGCTCAGTGCCTCGGCCACCGACGCGCCTTCTTCGCCCTCGCGCAGCAGCGCCAGGGTCAGGTGGTGCTGCCAGGGCTGGCGCAGGAACTCGGCAATGGCCGGCGGAAGGGTGGCATCACCGATGCGACGATCCAGTTCCGCACCGGCCCGGGTGCGGGCCATTTCCAGCTTTTCCTGGCCGCGTTGCGTTTCTGCGGCGCGACGCTCGGCGATTTCCACGCGGCGGCGATGCTGCACCAGGAACTCGCGGAATTCTTCTTCCAGGGTCAGGAAGATCGCCAGGTTTTCGTTGAACTCGGCCACCAGGCGCTCGATGATCTCCTCGACCTTGGCCATCAGCATGCGCTCGGCCTGGCTCTCGCCGGTGTTGCCCTCGCAGGCCTCGGCCAGCGAATTGAGCAGCTTGCGCGCCGGATGGGTCTTCTGCACGAACATGCGGCGGTCGAGCATGGCGACCTTGACGAAAGGCACGACCAGGCGGCCGATCAGTTCGCGCGAGCGGCCTTCCAGTTCACGCTCGTCCAGCATCACGTCGAACAGCATGCCGACCAGGTCGATGGCATCCTCATCCTGCGGGTCCAGCCGGGTCTGGCCCGGATCGACGCCGAGCTGGGTGGCGCTGGACAGCACTTCGCTCTTCAGCCGCTGCGCCAGCGATTCGCCGTCCTCGCCGATGGCTGCACGCAGCGTCGCGCTCGGCGTGGCCTGCAGCAGCGACAGCACCGACATCATTTCGCGCTGGCTGAGCGGGCGCTGCTGGCCGACCGCCACCTGTGCCGCAGACGTGGCGTCCTCACGCACATGGCGGGTCTGCTGCAGCAGTTCGTGCAACGCTTCCAGCAGCATGCCTTGCTGGCCGGCGTAGGCCTCGCCGGCGGCGCCATCATCGCCGCCCAGGTGCTGCTGCATATGCCCGCGGCGCTCGGACCAGCGGGCGGCAAAGCGCTGCGCCCAAGCCGGTGCGGCCTGCTCGTCATCGCTGAACCCCGGATCGACGCCCGCGCCGTGGCGATGCTCGACCAGGTCATCCAGCATCCCGGTCATGCGCGGATCCGGTGCCGGCGGTTGTGGGCGCTGCGGAGCCCCCATCTGCGACATCACGCCGGCTGCGGCCAGCTGCTCGTCCAGCTTCTCGTAGATGCGGCCGACCGGTGCACGCAGGTCGCGCTCGCACAGCTTGATCAGCACCAGATGCACTTCCGGGGCCAGTTCGCAACCGGCAAAGGCCTCGTGGATGGCCACGCCCAGATGTTCGGGGCTGATGGGATTGTGGTCGGCGTCCAGTTCCACGCCGCCGATCAACCGGCCCAGGCGGCGGTCCAGCCGCGCCAGCACCGGCTTGAAGTCACGCAGCAATACAGTGGCGAAATTGCGCACCGCCAACCGCGATTCCAGTACGTGTTCGGCCAGCAGGCTCAGGCCATCCTCGGCCGGCCCCGACAGGGTCGCCTCGGCCGACAGCGGCTCACCGGCCGCCAATGCGGCCCACGCCTGCTGCAGGTGGCCGGCGAAGGCGGCAGCGATCTCCTCACGGCGGCGGCGCAGTTCGCGCATCGCGTCCAGGAACAGCAACTGCGACGAGCCGGCATTGCCGGCGCGGTCGAACAGGGCATCGTCGAATCGCGCCAGTGCGGCCCCGAAGGCCTGGCACAGCGCGGGCAGGACCATGTCCCGGGCAAGCTGGAGCTGGGCCGGGTCACGGCCCGGCGATCCCATCGGTGTGGGCACGCTCATCATTCGGGAAGGCTCCCCACCTTCTCTGGTACGACAGACAGCATGGACATCGCGACGACCGGCACACCCCATGTACCGGAACGTCGATGGTAGGCCGGCCAGCCCGTCACGGACAGTGAAACAGTCCTCACTTCAAACCTCATGACCGGCGGCCCGGCAAGAGGGGTATCGTAAGCCGTGCAAGGCCCACGAGGCGAGGGGAAGCGGCTGTCCGTTTCCCGCCAGTGGCATGATGTTCATCACAGTTTGGTATTCAGGGGCCGGACGCGACACAGACGGCGTCATTGACCACCCCGACTATAATCAAACACCCGTGATGACCGGTTCAGACTCCATGCCCGACCCCGCTGCCCTGCTCGCCCTGGATGCCCGCCGCTCAGTGCCTTCGCGGCAACTGGGCGAGCCCGGCCCGGACCCGGCCACCCTGCAGCGGATGCTGGCGTCGGCCGTGCGCGTGCCCGACCACGGCAAGCGCGTGCCGTTCCGCTTCCTGAAGATCGCCGGCGATGCACGTCACACTCTGGGCGACTTCCTGGCCAAGCGCAGCCGCCAGCGCGACCCGCATGCCGGCGAGGCCGTGTTCGAGAAGGACCGCCAGCGTTTCAGCCACGCCCCTCTGGTGATCGTGGTGGTCGCCAGCCCGCGCCCGGACCCGAAGGTGCCGGAACAGGAACAGCTGATGACCGCCGGCTGCGTCTGCTTCGCCCTGCTGCAGGCCGCGCAGGCGCTTGGCTTCGGCGCACAGTGGCTGACGGCCTGGATGGCCTTCGATCCGGTCGTGCAGGCCCACCTGGGCCTGGTCGAGGGTGAACGCATCGCCGGCTTCATCCACATCGGCACCGCCAAGGCCGACGTGCCCGAGCGCGAGCGCCCCGACCCAGCGACCCTGCTGCAGGACTGGACGCCGCCGGCATGACCCTGCCGGCACCGCCGCCGTCGCTGTACCTGGTCGATGCCAGCATCTACGTGTTCCGCGCCTGGCACTCGCTGCCGGACCAGTTCCAGGACGCGCAGGGCTGGCCGACCAATGCCGTGCACGGCTTCGCCCGCTTCCTGCTGGACCTGCTGGAGCGCGAGCGCCCGCGGCACATCGCCATTGCCTTCGACGAAGCGCTCGACAGCGGCTTCCGCCACCGCCTGTATCCGGCCTACAAGGCCAACCGTGATCCGGCACCGGAAGCGCTCAAGCGCCAGTTCGTGCACTGCAAGGCGCTGTGCGCGGCGTTGGGCCTTGCCGTCCTCGCCCACCACGACTACGAAGCCGACGACCTGATCGGCAGCGCACTGCACGTGCACCGCGGCAGCCATCGCGGGGTGATCATCTCCGCCGACAAGGACCTGTCGCAGCTGCTGCTGGATCACGACGAACAGTGGGACTATTCCCGCAACCAGCGCTGGGACGTGGCCGGCGTGAAGGCACGGCACGGCGTGCATGCGCACCAGATTGCCGATTACCTGGCGCTGTGCGGCGATGCGGTGGACAACATTCCCGGTGTCAGTGGTGTCGGCAGCAAGTCCGCCGCCGTGCTGCTGGCCCATTTCGGCAGCTTGGATGCGCTGTACGAACGCCTGGACGAAGTGCCGTTCCTGCGCCTGCGCGGTGCCGCCCAGATGGCGGTGCGCCTGCGCGAGCAGCGCGAGCACGCCCTGCTCTGGCGCCAGCTGACCACCATCGCGCTGGACGCGCCGCTGGAAGGCAGCCAACCCGGCCTGCTGCGCCAGACCGCCGACCCCGAGCTGCTCGGCGGCCTGTGCCAGACCCTGCGCTTCGGCCCGATGACCCGCCGCCGGCTGTTCGATGCCGCCGGCGTACCCGATATTCTTCCCACCCACAGCGAGCCCGCATGAGCCAGCGCAACACCGAAGCCCCGCGTGTCGTCTATGAAGGCAAGTACCAGCGCATGCTGGTACGCGGCACCTGGGAATACAGCGAACGTACCCATGCCGGCGGCCTGGCCGCGATCATCATCGCGGTGACCCCGGAGGACAAGGTGCTGTTCGTCGAACAGTTCCGCGTGCCGCTGCAGGCCCCCACCATCGAGATGCCGGCCGGCCTGGTCGGCGACATCCACGCCGGCGAATCGATCGAAGTCTCGGCCGTGCGCGAGCTGGAAGAAGAAACCGGCTGGACCGCCGATCACGCCGAAGTGCTGATGATCGGCCCGACGTCCTCCGGCGCCAGCAGCGAGAAGATCGCCTTCGTACGCGCCACCGGCCTGCGCCGGATCGGCGAAGGTGGCGGCGATGACAGCGAAGACATCACCGTGCACGAGATTCCGCGCGCGCAGGCGGCGGCCTGGCTGGTGCAGAAGATGGGCGAAGGCTATGAGCTGGATGCCAAGCTTTGGGCGGGCCTGTGGATGATCGAGCACCACCTGGACGGGCGCCCGCGTGGCTGACGCCGATCTGCACGTACTGCCGGCGCTGCTGGGCGCCGACGACCCGGCGATCTATACCCTCCACCGGCCGCAGGGCGCCTCGCCTTACCTGCTGCTGGCCGATCACGCCGGCCAGCAGGTGCCACGCGCGCTGACCGGGCTCGGCCTGGCCCAGGCCGAGCTGGACCGCCATATCGGCTGGGACATCGGCATCGCCGGCACCACCCGCGCACTGGCCGAACGGCTGGATGCATGGGCGATCGAACAGACCTATTCGCGGCTGCTGATCGACTGCAACCGCCCACTGGCCTCGCCGACGCTGATTCCGGAAGTGAGCGACCACACCGTGGTCCCGGGCAATGCCAGGCTGTCGGCTGCACAGCGGCAGCAGCGCATCGATGCGATCCACGCGCCCTACCATGCGCGCATCGACGCGGAACTGGATGCACGCCGCGATGCCTGCCGCCCCACCCTGCTGGTGATGATGCACAGCTTCACGCCAGTGATGAACGGCACGCAGCGGCCGTGGCACGCCGGCGTGCTGTACCACCAGGACACGCGCTTTGCGCATGCACTGCTGCAGGCACTGCGCGATGAAGGCGACCTGGTGGTGGGTGACAACGAACCGTATTCGGTCAGCAGCACCAGCGACTACGCGGTACCGGTGCACGGCGAAGGGCGCGGCCTGGTGCACGTGGAACTGGAGATCCGCCAGGACCTGATCGCCGATGCCGCCGGGCAGCAGGCGTGGGCGGAGCGGCTGGCGCGGATCTTCAGCGCCTTGCAGCCACAGTTGCTGGCGTTCGGTTGAACGCTCTTGGACCCATCCCGTATCGGTAGTGCCGGCCGCTGGCCGGCAACCTCAATGATCCAACCACCCCGAGGTTGCCGGCCAGCGGCCGGCACCACCGCAGGCGTGGCACATCCACCTACGGCAGCGCCTTCAATCATGCCTCGTTGACCGGGCAGACGGCAGCAGCCGATTCGACCGGCGCCGGGCGCAGGCCCAGCGCGATCACCACGCCGAGCGCGGCGAACAGCGCGGCGCCGTACTGCGCATTGACCATGCCCTGCAGCGCATCAGGGCTGGTTGCCTCCTGCGTGCCGCGCGCGGCGTTGGCCACCATCACCAGTACCGCCAGTCCCAACGCGCCGCCGATCTGCTGTGCGGTGGCGGCCATGCCGGACGCCACACCCTGCTGCGGCCCCGGCACGCCCTGCCCGGCCACGATCCACATCGCCGTCCAGCTCATGCCCTGGCCCACGCTGAGCACCACGATGCCCGGCAGCAGCGGCCAGTAACCGGCGCCATGCGGCATCGCCAGCGCCACCGCAGTGATGCCGATGGCACCGGCCGCGAAGCCCCAGGCCAGCACCTGCCGTGGCGAACGGCGCCGCAGCATGCGTTCGGCAATGCGGATGCCGAAGGTGCACACCACGGTCGGCAGCAGGAAGGCCATGCCGGCCTGCAGCGGGCTCCAGCCGTAACCATCCTGGAAGTAGAGCGCCAGGAAGTAGTACTGCACGCCATAGCTGCTCATGAAGGCGAAGGTCAGGCCGAGTGCCGCGCGCAGGCCGGGCAGGCGCAGCAGCGCAAACTGCATCAGCGGGTCACGGCTGCGCTTTTCGATCTGTACGAACACCGTCAACAGTACGGCTGAAAGCAGCAGGCAGATGAGCGTGGCGCGGGCCGTCCAGCCCCACTCCGGCCCTTGCACCAGGGTGGTGACCAGCAGGCTGCCGCCGGCGGTGACGGTGAGGCAACCGGCCAGATCGAAGGAACGGCCCTGCACACGCGGGCCATCGGCCGGCAACCACGCGCCGGCCGCGACTGCACAGGCGGTGGCCAGCGGAACGATCACCGCCAGCACCGCCGGCCAGCCGAACGCCTGGGTCAGCACGCCACCGAGCAGCGTGCCCAGCGCCAGGCCGGCCGCACTGGCCATGCTCCAGATCGCCAGTGCGCGGTTGCGCACCCGGCCTTCCGCATACAACGTGTTGATCAGCGCCAGCGTGGCCGGGAACAGCAACGCGGCACCGATGCCCTGCGCCGCGCGCGCGATGATCAACAGGGTGGCATTCGGCGCCAGCGCGCCGAACAGCGACGCCAGCGCGAACAGCAGCATGCCCAGCCGGTAGAAGCGGCGGCGGCCGATCAGGTCGGCGGCGCGCCCGCCCAGCAGCAGGCTGCCGCCGAACGCTACGGTGTAGGCACTGACTACCCATTGCAGCTGCTGCGCGTTGATCTGCAGCGCGCGGCCCATGTCGTGCAGGGCGACGAAGATGATGGTGGCATCCAGGGCGATGATCAGCTGGGCAGTGGCCAGCAGGGTCAGCGCCCAGCGCGGGTACTTGAGGGGAGGCATCGGCGGTCTGGTGCGGTGGGGGAGCGCAGTCTCATTGATGCAACCGAATCAATAAACCCCCTACCAGCCATATCTGTCATGATTTTCATCATGAATGGGACCTCGATGGACCTCAATGCAGTGCGCATGCTGGTGCAGGTGGCAGAAGCCCGCAGTTTCACCGTCGCCGCCGGGCAGCTGGGCCTGAGCCAGTCCGGCCTGTCGCGCGCGATCGGCCGGCTGGAGGCCACGCTGGGGGTGAAGCTGCTGCAGCGGAACACCCGCAACGTGGCGCTGACCCCGGATGGCCGCCAGTTCGTCGATCAGGTGGCACCGCTGCTGTGTGGCCTGGAGGATGCCGAACGCCAGTTGGCCGACCGTCCCTGCACGCCCGCGGGCACCCTGAAGATCAGCGCGCCCTCGATGTTCGGGCGCAAGGTGCTGGTACCGCTGCTGGCGCCGTTGCTGCAACAGCACCCGCAACTGCAGGTGGAGGCCGTGCTCAGTGACCGTCTGGTCGATCTGGTCGAGGAAGGTTTCGATGCCGCCCTGCGCACCGGCGTCATCGCCGACCAGCGCATCGTCGCGCGCCCGCTGCGTCCGCTGCGCTGGGTGACGGTGGCCAGCCCCGCGTATCTGGCCCGCTGTGGCGCACCGGACGATGTGGCCGCGCTGCGGGATCACGCGTGCCTGGCGGTGCGCAACCTGCGCAGTGGCCGGCTGGTGGACTGGCAGTTCCTGCAGGAGGGCCAACTGCGCGACTTCACCCCACCGACGCGGATGGTGTTCGACAGTGGCGATCCGCTGGTGGAAGCGGCCATCGCCGGCATCGGCATCGTGCAGGTGATGGATTTCGCGGTGGCCGACGCGCTGGCTGACGGCCGCCTGCAACGCGTGCTGCAGCCGCTTGAAGGCCGCAGCCGCGCGCTGTCGCTGATCTACCCACCGTCGCGCCAGCACTCGCCAAAGCTGCAGGTGCTGGCCGACGCGTTGCTGGCCGGGGATTGGTAAATCCACGCCATGCGTGGATGAAGGTTTCGGCGGGGTCAGAACCCTTGGGTATCCGGTAGCGCCGGGCGCTGGCCGGCGAGCCACATCGGCCGGCGGCGAAACGGACCGGCAAGGCATTGCCGGCCAGCGGCCGGCACTACCGATCAGGCGAAGCCATCGGTGGCGCGCACCAGCGCGTCCACGTTCTCGGCTTCGAACGCCGAATGGCCCGAGGCCGGGGTGATTTCCAGCTTCGCCTTCGGCCACACCTTGGTCAGGTCCCAGGCGTTGGCCAGCGGGCAGACCACGTCGTAGCGGCCGTGCACGATCACGCCCGGGATGTCGGCGATGCGGTGCGCGTCGCGCAGCAGCTGGTCTTCCACCTCGAAGAAGCCACCGTTGACGAAGTAGTGGTTCTCGATGCGGGCGAAGGCCAGGGCGAAGTGCGGGTCTTCGTGGCTGTTGATGAAGTCGTCATCGACGTGCAGGAAACTGGTCGCGCCTTCCCACACCGCCCAGGCCTTGGCGGCTTCCAGGCGGGTGATTTCGTCGTCACTGGTCAGGCGGCGGTGGAAGGCCGAGATCAGGTCATGACGCTCCACCGACGGGATCGGCTTCAGGTAATGCTCCCACGCATCCGGGAACAGGCGGTTGGCGCCTTCCTGGTAGAACCATTCCAGCTCCCAGCGGCGCAGCATGAAGATGCCGCGCAGGACCAGTTCGGTCACGCGCTGCGGATGGGTCTCGGCATAGGCCAGGGCCAGGGTCGAGCCCCAGCTGCCACCGAACACCTGCCAGCGATCGACCTTCAGGTGCTCGCGCAGCTTCTCGATATCGGCGACCAGGTCCCAGGTGGTGTTGTCCACCAGGTCCGCGTGCGGGGTGGATCGACCCGCACCACGCTGGTCGAACAGGATGATGCGGTACTTGGACGGGTCATGGAACTGGCGCATCTTGTCGCTGCAACCACCGCCCGGGCCACCGTGCAGCATCACCACCGGCTTGCCGTCCGGGTTGCCGCACTGTTCGAAATACAGCGTGTGGCGGTCGTCGACCTTCAGGGTGCCGACGTCGTAGGGGGTGATGGCGGGGTACAGCGTACGCATGCTTGCAGCTCCAGGGTGATGCCCTGCCGGGGCAGGAGAACCCCCATTCTAGGCCGGTCGCCGGCCCAGGGTGATGCGGTCGCGCTGCTCCAGGTCCTGCACGGTCTGCACCTCGGCAAAACCGGCGGCGTCGAACAGCGCGCGGATCGCCGCGCCCTGGTCCCATCCGTGCTCGATCAGCAACCAGCCACCGGGCAGCAGATGCGCCTGGCCGCCGTCGATGATGCGGCGGATGTCATCCAGGCCGTCCACACCGGACGCCAGCGCGGAGGCCGGTTCGAAGCGCAGGTCGCCCTGTCGCAGGTGCGGGTCGTCGCTGGCGATGTACGGCGGATTGCTCGCAATCAGGTCGAAGCGCATGCCCTGCAACGGCGCGTACCAATCGTGCCCGCCCTCGGCGAAGCGGACGTTGCGCAGTTCATGGCGCGCGGCATTGCGCGCGGCCACGGCCAGCGCACCCGGGCTGGCATCGGTGGCCAGCACCTGTGCCTGTGGCCGCTCGCTGGCCAGCGCCAAGGCGATCGCGCCGCTGCCGGTGCCCAGGTCAGCCAGCCGCAGCGCACGGTCCTGCGGCAGGCGTTCCAGCGCCAGCTCGACCAGCAGTTCGGTCTCCGGGCGCGGGATCAGCGTGGCCGGATCGACCTCCAGATCCAGCGTCCAGAATCCGCGGCGGCCGGTCAGGTAGGCGACCGGCTCGCCGGCCACGCGGCGGGCCAACAGCGTCTCGAAGGCGGCCTGGTCGGCGGCGGCCAGCGGATCGGTGGCATGCGCGAACAGCCAACTGCGTGGGCGGTCCAGCACATGCAGCAGCAGCAGCTCCGCCTCGTGGCGGGCTTCGACGCCGCCCAAGCGGGCACTGGCGTCGGCCACGATCTGGCGCAGGGTGGGTTCGGTTTGGAAAGACATTCCGCAATTGTAGAGCCGAGCCCGCGCTCGGCTGCTTCTGGAGCCGCCGAGCGCGGGCTCGGCTCTACAAAATCGGAATCCGTTCAGGTTACGCCGGACGGGATAAGGAGGGGCTATCGGCCCCAGGCAGCGGTCCGGCGAGATTTTCCTTGTCACACAGTCAGTTGCAGGATGAAAGCGGCCGGGTTCAGTGCCTGCTCAGTGCATTTTGATAGACTCCATCTATCAAATAGATGCAATCAATGCATTGTTCTTATCGCCAGCGAATGGGTAACCTAGCTCCTGTCGATTCACCCACTCCCCTTCACCAAGAGGAAAAATGATGTCCCTCATCAACACCCAGATCCAGCCGTTCGAAGCCAACGCTTACCACAACGGCGAGTTCATCAAGGTTTCCGACGCCAGCCTGAAGGGCCAGTGGTCCGTCCTGATCTTCATGCCGGCCGCCTTCACCTTCAACTGCCCGACCGAGATCGAGGACGCAGCTGACCACTACGCCGAGTTCAAGAAGGCCGGCGCCGAGGTCTACATCGTCACCACCGATACCCACTTCTCGCACAAGGTGTGGCACGAGACCTCGCCGGCCGTCGGCAAGGCCCAGTTCCCGCTGGTCGGCGACCCGACCCACCAGCTGACCAACGCTTTCGGCGTGCACATTCCGGAAGAAGGCCTGGCCCTGCGCGGCACCTTCATCATCAACCCGGAAGGCGTGATCAAGACCCTGGAGATCCACTCCAACGAGATCGCCCGTGACGTGTCCGAGACCCTGCGCAAGCTGAAGGCTGCCCAGTTCACCGCCGCCAACCCGAACCAGGTGTGCCCGGCCAAGTGGAAGGAAGGCGAGAAGACCCTGACCCCGTCGCTGGACCTGGTCGGCAAGATCTAAGGCAGTACCGGCCTGCCGTGGCCCCACGCCGCGGCGCGCCCTTCATCCCCGTGCCGGTCCCCCCGCCGGCGTGGGGGTGAACCCAAGACAGCCAACGCTCGCCCGCCTTGGCCAGCCAGCCCCTTCCACGGTCGCTGTCTTGGGTTCACCCCGACCCCCAGCTGGTCCGCTACCTTGTACAGCGGTGCCACGCCCTCTGTTTGCCTGAAGCCAGGAGAAGACCGATGTTGGACGCCAACCTGCAGTCGCAGCTGAAGACCTATCTGGAGCGCGTGACCCGCCCGATCCAGATCACCGCGCACGCCGACGACGGCGCCAAGTCGCAGGAAATGCTGGAACTGCTGCAGACCCTGGACAGCCTGTCGGACAAGATCTCGCTGCAGGTGCTGCGCGATGGCCAGGGCCGCGTGCCGTCCTTCGACCTGGGCACCCCGGGCCAGGACATCCACCTGACCTTCGCCGGCCTGCCGATGGGCCACGAGTTCACCTCGCTGGTGCTGGCGCTGCTGCAGGTCGGCGGGCACCCGTCCAAGGCCACCGCCGAGCTGATCGAGCAGGTGCAGAACCTGGAAGGCGACTACCGGTTCGAGACCTACTTCTCGCTGTCCTGCCAGAACTGCCCGGACGTGGTGCAGGCGCTGAACCTGGCCGCGGTGCTCAACCCGCGCATCCAGCACGTGGCCATCGATGGCGCCCTGTTCCAGGACGAAGTCGAGAAGCGCGAGATCATGTCGGTGCCGACCGTGTACCTCAACGGTGAAATCTTCGACCAGGGCCGCATGACCCTCGAGCAGATCGTGGCCAAGCTGGACACCAACGCCGGCAAGCGCGATGCCGAGAAGATCGCCGCCAAGGACGCCTTCGACGTGCTGGTGGTGGGCGGTGGCCCGGCCGGCGCTGCAGCGGCGATCTACGCCGCACGCAAGGGCATCCGTACCGGCATCGCCGCCGAGCGTTTCGGTGGCCAGGTGCTGGACACCATGGCGATCGAGAACTTCATTTCGGTGAAGGAGACCGAGGGCCCCAAGCTGGCCACGGCGCTGGAGCAGCACGTGCGCGAGTACGAGGTGGACATCATGAACCTGCAGCGCGCCAGTGCGCTGGTGCCGGCCGGCGAAGACGGCCTGGTGCAGGTGCAGCTGGAAAACGGCGCGGTACTGAAGTCGCGTTCGGTGATCCTGTCCACCGGCGCGCGCTGGCGGCAGATGAACGTGCCGGGCGAAGACCAGTACCGCAACAAGGGCGTGGCGTACTGCCCGCACTGCGATGGCCCGCTGTTCAAGGGCAAGCGCGTGGCGGTGATCGGCGGCGGCAACTCCGGCGTGGAAGCGGCCATCGACCTGGCCGGCATCGTGTCGCATGTAACCCTGCTGGAGTTCGATTCCAGCCTGCGCGCCGATGAAGTGCTGCAGAAGAAGCTGCGCAGCCTGGGCAACGTGACCGTGCTGACCAGCGCGCAGACCACCGAAGTGCTGGGCGACGGCAGCCGCGTCACCGGCCTGGTCTACAAGGACCGCGTCGGCGGCGATGCCCACCGCGTCGAGCTGGAAGGCATCTTCGTGCAGATCGGCCTGCTGCCCAACACCGAGTGGCTGAAGGATGTGGTGGCGCTGTCGCCGCGCGGCGAGATCGTCATCGACGACCGCGGCCAGACCAACCTGCCGGGCGTGTTCGCCGCTGGCGATTGCACGACGGTGCCCTACAAGCAGATCATCATCGCCATGGGCGCCGGCTCGACCGCCGCACTGAGTGCGTTCGACCACCTGATCCGCTCGTCGGTGAGCAACAGCAGCGGTGCCGTTGCTGAAGCAGCCTGATCCACCGTTCCCAGATCACCGGGAACATTGTCTGCCTGTCGGGTAACCACGCCGTCAGCCGGTCCGTTACCCCTGGGGTGTAAGGATGAACCTACGTGATCTGAAGTACCTGGTAGCCCTGGCCGACCACAAGCATTTCGGCCGGGCTGCCGCCTCCTGCTTCGTCAGCCAGCCCACGCTGTCGACGCAGATCCGCAAGCTGGAAGAAGAGCTGGGCCTGCCGCTGGTGGAACGCGCACCGCGCAAGGTGATGCTGACCCCGGCCGGCCAGGAAGCGGCGGCTCGGGCGCGGGTGATCGTGTCCGAAGTGGAACAGCTGAAGGAGGCGGCGCGACGCAGCCGCGATCCGGAAGCCGGCACGGTGCGCCTGGGCATCTTCCCGACCCTCGGCCCGTACCTGCTGCCGCATGTGATCCCGCGCATCCGCGAGCGCTTCCCGGAGCTGGAACTGCTGCTGGTCGAGGAAAAGAGCGACGTGCTGCTGGACCGCCTGCGCGAAGGCAAGCTCGACGCCGCACTGCTGGCCCTGCCGGTGATCGACGACCAGCTGCATGCCGAATTCCTGTTCGAGGAACCGTTCCTGCTGGCCGTGTCCGGGCGCCACCCGCTGGCCCGCCGCGAACACCTGGACGTGCAGGAGCTGGCCACGCAGAAGCTGCTGCTGCTGGAAGACGGGCATTGCCTGCGCGACCAGGCGCTGGAAGTCTGCCGCCTGTTCGGCGCCAACGAGAAGTCCGAATTCCGCGCCACCAGCCTGGAAACGCTGCGGCAGATGGTCGCCGCCGACGTCGGCATCACCCTGCTGCCGAGCCTGTCGGTGCAGCCGCCGGTGCCGCGCTCGAACAACATCCGGCTGCTCGATTTCACCGGCGAAGGCCGTCCCAGCCGCCGCATCGCCATGATCTGGCGCCGCAGCTCGGCCATGAACGACTTCCTGATGGAGCTGGCCGACCAGTTCAAGCGCCTGCCGCAGGCACTGTTCACGCTGGAGGCGCTCGATGCCGGCAGCGATGCACCGGCCCTGCCCGGCCCCGCGCTGAACGGCTGAGCCCCCGCAGCACCGGCCCGGAATCGGCAGGAGTCGATTCCGGCCGCATTTGTCCCCACAATACAGACAGGCGGCGCCAGCAGGTGCCGCCTTTTGCATGGCTTTCAACCAAGGAGCTTCACCATGAACACCGCCAGCGGCCTGCCGCCGTCGATCACCGTTTCTACCTTCGACATGGACCGCCTGGACGCCATGCTCGAATCCCCTGCGCTGAGCCAGACGCCTGCCGCGCTCGCGCTTGCTGAAGAACTCAACCGGGCCACCGTGCTGGCGCCGGACCAGATTCCCGAAGGCATCGTCATGATGCATTCGCGCGTGGAGTGCGAAGATGAAGTGTCCGGCGAAAAGCACGTCCTGACCCTGGTCTTCCCCCGCGAAGCCAATGTCGATGAAGGCAAGGTCTCCGTGCTGGCCCCGGTCGGCAGTGCCCTGCTCGGCCTGGCCATCGGCCAGAGCATCGACTGGAACGCGCCCGGCGGCCGCAAGCTGCGCCTGCGCGTGACTGCGGTCCACAACGACCGCCCCTGATTACCGCTGCGCACCGCGCGCGATTCGATCCCCCTGCACCAGGAGCCGTAATGAGTACCCCGTCCAAACTGTCCCAGCTGCGCGAACTGTCCGTGGTCGTTGCCGATACCGGTGACTACGAGGCGATCAAGCGCCTGCAGCCGGTGGACTGCACCACCAACCCGACCCTGGTGAAGAAGGCGCTGGACCTGCCGGTCTACGCCGAACTGATCGAACGCGAACTGGCCTGGGGCCGCCAGCAGGCGGGCGACCGCGAAGCCGTGGTGCACGCCGTGGCCGACCGCCTGACCATCGGCGTCGGCGCGCTGTTGAGCACGCTGGTGCCGGGCCGCGTGTCCACCGAAGTGGACGCCGACCAGGCCCACGACACCGCCGCCACCGTGGCCAAGGCCCGCCAGTTCATCCAGATGTACGCCGATGCCGGGGTGCCGCGCGAGAAGATCCTGATCAAGATCGCCGCGACCTGGGAAGGCGTGGAAGCCGCGCGCATCCTGCAGGCCGAAGGCATCGACTGCAACCTGACCCTGATCTTCAACCCGACCCAGGCGCTGGCCTGCAGCGAGGCCGGCGCGTTCCTGATCTCCCCGTTCGTCGGCCGCATCCTGGACTGGTACGTGGCCAACGGCCAGACCCCGGCCAGCATCGACGAAGACCCGGGCGTGAAGTTCGTGCGCGGCGTCTATGCCGAATTCAAGCGCCGCGGTTCGAAGACGGTGGTGATGGGCGCCTCGTTCCGTTCGACCGCACAGATCGAAGCGCTGGCCGGCTGCGACCGCCTGACCATTTCGCCGGACCTGCTGGAGAAGCTGGACGCCGACCACGGCGCGCTGCCGCGCAAGCTGGTGGCCGGTGCCGCTGATGGCGCGGCGGTGCCCCCGATCGATGCGGCGACGTTCGCGGCGGATCTGGCTGCTGATCCGATGGCGACCGAGAAGCTGGCGACCGGTATCGATGCGTTTGCCAAGGATCTGGAAGCGCTGCGCGAGCGGATCCGCGCGGCACTGTGAGGATTCTGGCCAACGGCTGAGCCCCTCGTGGCGGGGGGCTCAGAGCAAAAGCCGTGCTGGGTCGGGCGGGTTGGGTTCGCGGGAGACGCCGTGAATCCATCCCTGGAGGCTTGGCCGCCGCATCCATGCGGCGGACACTCCCGCGAACCCAACCCGCCCGCCCTCTGACAGTTTTCGGTGGCCACCCGCCAGGGAAGAAAGAAAGAAGAGCAACAGCGGGTCGCGCGCTTCGCTTGCTCGGAGCCGAGCATGGCTCGGCTCTACAAGGGCAATGCAGAACCAAATAAAAAGGACGCGGCGAACGCCGCGTCCTTTTTGTTTTCCATCAGTTCGTCAGTAACCCAATGCTCTTTCCCACCCTCACCGGGAAACTGTCGGGGGTGGGGCGGTGTGGGTTGGCAGGACCGTTGGCGCCATGGATGGCGCCATCGAGCCCCCAGGGACGGGTTCACGGCGTGTCCTGCCAACCCACACTGCCCCACCCAACAAGCAGCAACCCAGAGCCGCTTTGGCTTTGGCTTTGGCTTTCAGCCGTTGACGTTGCCCGCCGCAGGCGGACCACCGCGCGTCAGCGCGGCGCCTCCACATCCAACCCGATCGGGCAGCTCACGCCGGTGCCGCCGATGCCGCAGTAGCCGTTCGGATTCTTCGCCAGGTACTGCTGGTGATAGTCCTCGGCGTAGTAGTACGCCGGTGCCGGGTACACGATCTCGGTGGTGATCGGGCCGTAGCCGGCCGCATCCAGCTGGGCCTGGTAGGCCTCGCGGCTGGCCAGCGCGGCAGCGTACTGTGCCTCGTCGGTGGCGTGGATCGCCGAACGGTACTGGGTGCCGGTGTCGTTGCCCTGCCGCATGCCCTGGGTCGGGTCGTGGCTTTCCCAGAACAGCTGCAGCAGCCGTTCCAGGCTCACCACCGCCGGGTCGAACACCACC
This sequence comes from Stenotrophomonas sp. YJH_SMC_65, assembly GCF_059369475.1. NCBI lineage: Bacteria > Pseudomonadati > Pseudomonadota > Gammaproteobacteria > Lysobacterales > Lysobacteraceae > Stenotrophomonas > Stenotrophomonas sp. YJH_SMC_65. Next base: position 412,617 of record NZ_JCAFSR010000003.1, on the reverse strand, counting down.
TGCACCACTTCGGTGTGCCCGGTCAGGCCCGAGCACACTTCTTCATAGGTCGGGTTCGGGGTGATACCGCCGGCGTAGCCGACCGAGGTGCTGTACACGCCCGGCTCGGTCCAGAACTTCCGCTCGGCGCCCCAGAAACAGCCCAGCGCGAAGCGGATCTGCTGCAGGCCCGCGAAACGGTCCTTCAGCGGATGGCTGTTCACGAAGTGCTGGTTGCTGTGCAGCGGCAGCGGTTGCTCGCGCCCTGGCAGTGCCTCTTCCGGGCGCGGCAGGCGCTGCTTGAAGGCCCCGATGCCGAGGATGCCCTGGCCAATTCCCAACATGATGCGCTCCTACGCCGGCAGTCCGGCCATATCGTCTGCATCGGAAATGGGGTCGGCGGCGGCCTGGCCCAAGTCCAGCGCCGCGATGATGTCCTCCGCCTGCGGCCGCGCCGCGTCGGGGATGCCGACCCGCAACACACCGAACAACGGCAGCTCGCCCATGCCCCCCAGCAGCTGCTCGCCGAACACGAAGGCGGGGATGCCGGCGTTCTCCAGCGCGTGCTTGACCAGATGGGCGTCGAACAGGTTGTCGGCCTTGTACACGATGTGCATGCGGCGGCTCCTCGGGGCAGGGCTCCAGCATACGCCCGGGGGCTGAATGGTGCCGGGGGCGGGATCGGAGAGTTGCCGGCCAGCGGCCGGCACTACCAGAGGGCGGGGCCGGCATCCCCACACCCCACCGGGCAGCCCTGCCCCGTACGCGCTAGACTGTTGGTCTTTCTGCCTTTCTTTTCGCCGACTCATGTCCGAGCACACCCCCGCCAGCCCCGAGACCCCCGCCGACAGCCACGAAAAGCGCGATTTCATCCGCCAGATCGTGCGCGAGGACCTGGCCAGCGGAAAGCACCAGGCGATCAAGACCCGCTTCCCGCCGGAGCCGAACGGCTACCTGCACATCGGTCACGCCAAGTCGATCTGCCTGAACTTCGGCATCGCCGGTGAATTCAGCGGCGTCTGCAACCTGCGCTTCGATGACACCAACCCGGCCAAGGAAGATCCGGAATACGTGGCCGCGATCCAGGACGACGTGCGCTGGCTGGGCTTCGAGTGGAACGAGCTGCGCCACGCCTCGGACTATTTCCAGGCCTATTACCTGGCCGCCGAGAAGCTGATCGAACAGGGCAAGGCCTACGTCTGCGACCTGTCGGCCGAGGAAGTGCGCGCCTACCGCGGCACCCTGACCGAGCCGGGCCGCCCGTCGCCATGGCGCGACCGCAGCGTCGAGGAAAACCTCGACCTGTTCCGCCGTATGCGCGCCGGTGAATTCCCGGATGGTGCGCGCACCCTGCGCGCCAGGATCGACATGGCCAGCGGCAACATCAACCTGCGCGATCCGGCGCTGTACCGCATCAAGCACGTCGAGCACCAGAACACCGGCAATGCGTGGCCGATCTACCCGATGTACGACTTCGCCCACGCGCTGGGTGATTCGATCGAAGGCATCACCCACTCGTTGTGCACGCTGGAATTCGAAGACCACCGCCCGCTGTACGACTGGTGCGTGGACAACGTCGATTTCGCCCATGACGATGCGCTGACCCAGCCGCTGGTCGATGCCGGCCTGCCGCGCGAAGCGGCCAAGCCGCGCCAGATCGAGTTCTCGCGCCTGAACATCAACTACACGGTGATGAGCAAGCGCAAGCTGATGGCGCTGGTCACCGAACAGCTGGTGGACGGCTGGGAAGACCCGCGCATGCCGACCCTGCAGGGCCTGCGTCGCCGTGGTTACACCCCGGCCGCGATGCGCCTGTTCGCCGAGCGCGTGGGCATCAGCAAGCAGAATTCGCTGATCGACTTCAGCGTGCTGGAAGGCGCGCTGCGCGAGGACCTGGACAGTGCCGCACCGCGCCGCATGGCAGTGGTCGATCCGGTCAAGCTGGTGCTGACCAACCTGCCGGAAGGCCACGAAGAGCAGCTGACCTTCAGCAACCACCCGAAGGACGAAAGCTTCGGCAGCCGCGAAGTACCGTTCGCACGCGAAGTGTGGATCGACCGCGAGGACTTCGCCGAAGTGCCGCCGAAGGGCTGGAAGCGCCTGGTCCCGGGGGGCGAAGTGCGCCTGCGCGGCGCCGGCATCATCCGCTGCGACGAAGTGATCAAGGATGCCGACGGCACCATCACCGAGCTGCGTGGCTGGCTGGATCCGGAATCGCGTCCGGGCATGGAAGGCGCCAACCGCAAGGTCAAGGGCACCATCCACTGGGTCAGCGCCGTGCACGGCGTACCGGCCGAGATCCGCCTGTACGACCGCCTGTTCTCGGTGCCGAACCCGGACGACGAATCGGAAGGCAAGACCTACCGCGATTACCTCAACCCGGAATCGCGCCGCACTGTCACCGGCTATGTCGAGCCGGCCGCGGCCAGCGCCGCGCCGGAGCAGTCGTTCCAGTTCGAGCGTACCGGCTACTTCGTGGCCGACCGCCGCGACCATACCGCAGCCACGCCGGTATTCAACCGCAGCGTGACCCTGCGCGATACCTGGTCGGCCTGAGGACCTGCGCGGGCGCCTGGATGGCGCCCGCAGGACCGCGACGATGATCACCGCCCTTTCCGTCCTGCTCTGGTTCATCTCGCAGCATCCGCTGCTGACGTTCTTTGCAGCAATGGTGCTGGCCGGGCTGGTCTCGTGGTGGCGGCGCTTTCCGGGCTACGCCATCGTGGTGTTCCCGCTGGCGATGCTCAACATGTTCCTCGGCCACTTCCTCAACGCCGCCTTCCTCAGCGTGGTGGGCGAGCGTGGTGAAGCGGTGATCGTCAAGGCCGAGCGAACCAGCTCCACGCTCAACGAACAGTACATCTGGCGCTACGAAGCGGTGCTGCGCACGGCCGAGGGGCGCGACGTGGACGTGGTGTTCCACACCAACACCGCTTCGCTGTGGCCGCTGGAAAACGCCATCCGTATCCCGGCGCGCGACCAGCCGTTCGTGGTCAAGTACACGCCGGGCTTCCCGCGCAACTTCGTCATCCTCACCAACGAGTCACCGCACGGCGTCGCCCAGGCCCGGGCCAGCGCGCGCGAGCGGGTGGAGGTGGCGGCACGCAAGCTGCATTTCAGCCCGGGTAATGCCGGTTTCCGCGCGGACTATCGCCGCGAGCTGGAAACCTGGCTGCGCGACCACGGCAACGATCCGCAGCAGCAATCCGACGCGCAGCGATATCGCGCCGAGCTCGACGCACTCGACCGCTAGCCCCAGGCCCTGCCTGGATGTTCCGCCTTATCCATCCACAGGCCTGACATGACCACGAGCGCCACCGCCCTCCTCCCGCTGCTGCAGCAGGCCCTGCAGGACACCGGCACCGCCAGCCGCATCGACGGCAACGCGCTGCTGCTGGACAGCGGCCTGCGCCTGACCCCGCATGCAATGGCCGCGCAGGCGCGCGACAACGGCGGCTGGCAGACCTCCACCGTCATTGAAAGCCAGCATCCGCAGTTGTTCGCCGATGGCCTGTTCGAGTACCAGCACGCAAATGGTGCCGATGAGCAGGCATCGCTGTTGTCCGGCTTCCAGGCCTGGGCCCGGGTGGACCTGGTGACCCTGCAGACCGCGATCGGCGCCCAAGACGCACAGGGCCTGCCGATGATGGGCCTGACCTATCCGGTCGGCGACGAGGGTGAGGAACATCAGCGCACCGTGGTGCTGGGGCCGTTGGCGCACTACCGTGCACAGGACGTGGATGCCTCCACCTGCAGCGAAGACGATCATGGCTCCTGCCCCTGCTGCCTGTTCACCCGCAGCATGGAGGCCTTCGACGAGCTGCTGAAAGCCCGCCATTTCCTCGCCATCCGCCTGTTCGCCTCGCGCGATGCCGACGGCCTGTGCGAGGCCGATTGCCGGGTCAACGGCCACGACTTCGCCGCCGCCCTGCCCCTGCTGCGCGCCTATGCTGCCAGTTGGCCGCAGGCCGGGCTGGAATTCCGCAAGCAGTACGTGGTGATCCGCACCGGCTCGCCGGGCTGAGCCCGGCCCACGCGCGGTACAGGCCGGTGCGGCTACACTGCGCGCCGGTTTCCCCAAGCAACCGCACTTTTTCCCATCCCACACGAGGCACCCCCGCGATGCTGTACGCGCAAGTCCACCTGACCCTTCCCGCCTGGATCCACGACCAGATCGACCTGGATCGTCGATATCCGGGCGATGAGGCCAAGGTCGCGCTGGCGATCGAGCTGTCGCGGCTGAACGTCGAGCACGCCAGTGGCGGTCCGTTCGGTGCGGTGGTGTTCGGACCGGACGACAAGGTCATCGCCGCCGGCGTGAACCGGGTGATGCCGCACGCGACCTCGCTGGCGCACGCCGAGAACATGGCCTACATGCTGGCCCAGCAGCGCCTGCAGACCCCGCGCCTGAACGCGGTGCTGTCGCCGGTCACCCTGGCCACCAGCTCGCAGCCGTGCTGCCAGTGCTACGGCGCCACCGTGTGGGCCGGCATCGACCGCCTGCTGATCGGTGCCAACTCGGCCGACGTCGAGGAACTGACCCCGTTCGATGAAGGCCCGCTGCCGGCCGACTGGGTGGGCGAGCTCAACAAGCGCGGCATCGAAGTGGTGCAAGGCCTGAACCGCGACGCCGCGCGCAGCGTGCTGCGTGCCTATGGGGAAAGCGATGGCGCCCGTTACTGAAACCGGCATCGGCCTGCTGTGCCTGTGCCGGCAGGGCTTCGAGCCCGAGCTGGCCGGCGAGCTGCAGTTCCGCGCCGGTGAAGCCGGTTTCGCCGGCTATGCGCGCACCCAGCGCAATGACGGCTACGTGCTTTTCATGTGCGACGAAGCCGCCGCGCTGGCGCCGCGCCTGCGCTGGCGCGAGCTGATCTTCGCGCGGCAGAAGCTGGTGGTGCTGGCCGAACTGCCGCAGCTGGACCCGGCGGACCGGATCACCCCGATGCTGGAAGTGCTGGCCGATGCGCCGCGCTTCGGCGACCTGTGGGTGGAACACCCCGATTCGGACGCCGGCAAGCCACTGTCCGGTCTGGCCCGTGCCTTCGGCAATGCACTGCGCCCGGCGCTGCGCAAGGCCGGCAAGCTCACTGATAAGCCGAACAACCGCCTGCCGCGCCTGCATGTGGTGTTCGTCGATGGCACCCATGCCTTCGTCTGCGTGGCCGACCCGGCCGACAGCGCACCGTGGGCGCTGGGCATCCCGCGCCTGAAGCTGCTGCCCGAGGCGCCTTCGCGTTCGGCGCTGAAGCTGGACGAGGCGCTGCTGACCCTGCTGACGCCGGAAGAACGCGAGGCGCTGGCCAAGCCCGGCATGCGTGCGGCCGACCTCGGCGCCGCACCCGGCGGCTGGACCTGGGTGCTGACCCGCCAGCACATGCACGTGCTGAGCATCGACAACGGCCCGCTGCGCCAGCACGTGCTGGACACCGGACTGGTCGAGCACCTGCGCGCCGATGGCTTCCACTGGCACCCGGAACAGCCGCTGGACTGGATGGTCTGCGACATGGTCGAGCAGCCGCGCCGCGTGGCCGAACGCATGGCCACCTGGTTCCGCGAGGGCTGGTGCCGGCATGCGATCTTCAATCTGAAACTGCCGATGAAGAAGCGCTGGGACGAAACCCGGCTGTGCCTGGACCTGTTCCAGGACCAGGCCGGCAAGCCGCTGGTGGTCCGCGCCAAGCAGCTCTATCACGACCGTGAAGAGATCACCGTCCTGGCTTCGCCGCTGCGCTGATCCGTCATCGGCGGCACAGGTTGCCGGGAGTACGCTCCCGGTACCCTCTGGCAAGGAGCCTGTCATGAACCTTCCACGTGCTGCCCTGCTGTTGACCATCCTGCTGGCCTCGGTACCGGCCATCGCCCAGCACGGCCCGTCCACGCCGGCGCAGAGCCAGCCGCTGGGCCCCACCGGCGGCGCGATCCGCCAGCAACCGCTGGATGCGGGCCGGGTCAGCGGCAGCGTCGAGATTCCGCAGCCGGCCGGCGAGGCGCAGGTGACCGTGCGTTCGCTGGAACCGAGCAGCGTGGTCGGCCAGTACCGCGTCCATTTCGCCGCGCTGGATGTGAACGGCGACGGTTTCATCAGCCGCGAGGAAGCACAGGCCAATCCGGCGCTGGCCGACGAATTCAATTCGCTGGACCGCAGGCACCGCGGCAAGCTGGACCGCACCGACCTGGCCGGCTGGCTGGTGGATTGAAAAAGGGGACGGAGGGGATTAAGTCGTATGTGCACAAACGACTTAATCCCCTCCGTCCCCTTTTTGCTTCAGACGCCGGCGGCGCGCTTCCAGAACGCCTGTACCAGCGGCGGCCATTTGCCGACACAGCCCAGCGCGCGGCCACGGGCCAGGGTCAAGTGCATCTCGTCGTTGGAGAACAGGCGGTTGATCGCATCGAAGCTGTAGGCGGCGATCTGGTTGTCGCTGCGCCGTTCGCGTGCCCAGCGCTGCAGGCGCTGCGGCGACAGCCGCGGCTGGCCACGGCGCTCGGCCGACGGCGCCAGCCACTGCTGCAGGGCGGCGACATCGCGCAGGCCCAGGTTCACGCCCTGCCCGGCCAGCGGATGCACCACATGCGCGGCATCACCCAATGCCAGCACGCGGCCGGCCACGTAGTGACGGGCCAGTTGGCGACGCAGCGGGAAGGCCGCACGCGGTGACGCCAGTCGCAGCTCACCCAGCCGTGCCGCGAAGGCGCGGGTCAGTTCCCGGTTGAAGGCGTCCTCGTCCAAGGCCAGCACACGTGCCGCCTCGTCCTCGGGCAGGGTCCAGACGATCGAGCTGCGGCGCTCGGCCACCGGCAGCAGCGCCAGCGGCCCGCCCGGCAGGAAACGCTGCCAGGCGGTGGCCTGGTTGGGAAGATCGCTGTCCACGTAGGCCACCACGCCACGCTGGTGGTAGTCATGCTTTTCAACCTCGATCCCGGCCAGTTGGCGCAGGGTCGATTCGGCGCCGTCGGCGGCCACCGCCAACGCCGCTTCCAGGCGACGCCCGTCATCCAGGCGCAGGCGCACGCCCTCCTCGTCCTGCTCCAGCGCGTCCACCCGTGCCGGGCAGTGCAGCTGCACGCCCGCCGCCGGCAACGCCGCCCACAGGCGATCCTGCAGCAGGCCGTTCTCGACGATGTAGCCCAGTTCACGACGGCCGAAGCGATCGGCATCGAACAGCAGATCTTCGCCACCGGCCGCATCCCACACCTGCATGCGCCGGTAGGGCCAGGCACGGGCCTGCGCGATCGCCGGCCACACACCGAGGCGGTTCAGCAGCTGAACGTTGTCAGCAGCGAAGGCGAACACGCGCAGGTCAGGCTGTGCGGCCTGCCACGGCGCGGGCTCACGACCTTCCACCAGCGCAACCGACAGGCCGGCATCGGCCAGCGCCAGCGCGCACGCGGCACCGACCACGCCACCACCGACGATGGCCACATCAAGGCGCATGCGCCGGCTCATGCGGCTTCTCCGCGGCACAGGCGCGGCACTTCGCCGCGGAAGCCCATCGCGCCACCGACCAGCATCGACTGCACCGAGGCGCGTTGCGCGGCCACCAGGCCGAGGCTGCGCAGCGGCCGCATCAGCGGTGCCGGATTGCTGGTCAGCCGTGCCAGGCCACCCGAGAACGCCACCGTCTGCCGTCGGTCTTCCTGGCGGCGCGCAACATAGGCCTGCAGCAGCACATCGCTGCCGGCATCCTCGTGCGCATCCTCCAGCAGTTCGGCCAGGGTCAGCGCATCGCGCAGGCCCAGGTTGAAGCCCTGCGCACCCAGCGGATGGATGGTCTGCGCGGCATTGCCCAGCAGCACCGTGCGTTCACCGGCCAATGCGCGCGCCAGCACCTGGATGAGCGGGTAAGCGCTGCGCGGGCCGGATTCGAGCAGCCGACCGGCACGCCAGCCGATCGCATCCTGCAGGCGCTGCAGCCAGGCCGCATCGTCCAGCGCCATCACCGCATCGGCCTGGTCCCGCGCCACGCCATGCACGGTGCCGAAGTGGCGGTCGCCGCGCGGCAGCAGGGCGGTCGGGCCGGTATCGGTGAAGCGCTCCCAGGCCGTGCCATCCGGCGCGCGCTGGCTGCGCACGCGGGCCACGAACAGGGTCTGCTGGAAATCATGCCGGTCGACCTCGATGCCCAGCGCGCCACGCACACCGCTGGTCGTGCCATCGGCACCGACCACCAGCCGTGCCAGCAGTACGCGCTCGCCGGTCTCGTCGGCCACCCGCACCTGGCGGTAGCCGTCGACCACCTCGCCCAGGCCCAGGAACCGCATCGGCCGGTAGCGCCGCAGCTGCGGCAGCTCCTGCAGGCGCGCTTCCAGCGCTTGGCCGAAGTCACGCGCGACAACCACCTGGCCGAACCACGGCCGGTCGTAGTCGGAAGCCTCCAGCTGCACGCGGCCGAAATCGCCGGCGCGGCTGACATGGATGCGGCGGATCGGGCCCGGCGCCATCGCCAGCTTCTGCATGACCCCCAACGCGGTCAGCGCGTTGACGGTCGCCGCGGCGAAACTGAGGTTGCGCTGGTCGAACACCGCCGGCAGCTCGCCGGCCGGGCTGGCTTCGAGCAGGCCCACGTCGCGGCCCAACCGGTCCAGGGCAATGGCCAGGCTGGCACCGACCAGGCCGCCACCGACGATCAGCACGTCATGTCGTTCACTCATGGTGTTCATGATACGCGCTCGCCCCGCCCGGACACCCAACAGCCCCCGACCTGCGCCAACCGGCGCGGCGGGCTAGAATGAAACCTGAATCCGCTCCGGGCCCGCTGCCATGTCCGCCACCGCCAACCGTGCCTTCGTCCTGTCCGTACTCGTGCTGTTGCTGGCGGCGACCCGGGTCAACCACTTCGCGGCGATCCCGGATGCCTCCTGGGCGGTGTTCTTCATCGGCGGCTTCTACCTGGCTGGCTGGACCCGCTGGGCGTTCCCGCTGCTGATGGTGTTCGCGGTGCTGGTGGACTGGATCGTGATCCGCAGCAGCGGCCTGGATTTCTGGCAGCACTACTGCGTGTCGCCGGGTTACTGGCTGCTGCTGCCGGCGTATTTCTCGCTGTGGGCCGGCGGCATGCTGCTGGGCCGCAACTACCAGGGGGCACGCTGGCCGGTACTGGCCAAGGGCGCGCTGCTGCTGGTGGCCTCGGTGGCGGTCTGTCACCTGCTCGCGCAGGGCGGCTTCTACTGGACCAGCCGCAACGTGGCCGAGCCGACGCTGGCCGGCTGGGCACAGAACTACGCACAGTGGTTCGGGCCGTACCTTCGCACCACCGCCATCTACGTGGCGCTGGCCGCCGCCCTGCAGCTGGCCGTGGAGCAGGTACTGAAGCTCCAGCAGGCCCGCCGCGACATCCGGCACTGAGCCGCGCCATGGGTCATCGCCTCTCGCGCATCTATACCCGCACCGGCGACGACGGCAGTACCGGCCTTGGCGACGGCCAGCGCGTGGCCAAGGATGATGCCCGCGTGGCGTCCTACGGCACTGTCGACGAAGCCAATGCCGCACTCGGCCTGCTGCTGGCCACGGCGCTGCCCGACGACGTGCGCGCGCTGGTGGTGCATCTGCAGCACCAGCTGTTCGACCTGGGCGCCGAACTGTGCATCCCCGGCCACGCCGCGATCCACGCCGCCGATGTGTCGGCACTGGAACAGCAGCTGGACCACTACAACGCCAGCCTGCCGATGTTGAAGGAATTCATCCTGCCAGCCGGTGGCGAGGCCGCCGCACGCTGCCACCTGGCGCGCACCATCGTCCGCCGCGCCGAGCGCGAGACGGTCACCCTGGCCCGCCACGACGCCGTGCGCAGCGAGGCGCTGCAGTACCTCAACCGGCTGTCGGACCTGTTGTTCGTGCTGGCCCGGGTGCTGGCCCGTGCCGATGGCCATGGCGAAGCGCTGTGGCAGCCACAGCAGCGCCAGCGCTGAGTCGGCACGATGCTGGTCTTCACCCATCCGTCCTGCCTGCTGCATGACCCCGGCCCTGGCCATCCGGAGTGCCCGCAACGCCTGCAGCATGTGCTCGATGCCCTGCACGCCGCCTTCCCCGGCCAGCTGGACTGGCGCGAGGCGCCGCCGGCCAAGTTCGGCGAACTGACCCGGGTCCACGACAGCGCCCTGCTCGACTTCGTGCTGCAGCCGCAGACCGCGCCGCTGCGACAGCTGGACATGGACACCTGGACCTCGCCCGGCTCGGCCAGTGCCGCCGTGCATGCCGCCGGCGCCGGCGTGGCGGCGGTAGATGCGGTGATGCTGGGCGAGGACCCGCTGGCGTTCTGCGCGGTGCGGCCACCGGGCCACCACGCCACCAGCAGCACTGCGATGGGCTTCTGCCTGCTCAACAACATCGCCATCGCCGCCGCCTACGCCCGCGACCGTCATGGCCTGGAGCGGATCGCGGTGGTCGATTTCGATGTCCACCATGGCAACGGCACCCAGGACATCTTCCAGCACGACGCCCGGGTCTCGTACTACAGCACCCACCAGGCCGGGCTGTTCCCCAACTCCGGCCTGCGCCGCGACCGCGGTGCCGGCAACCTGATGAACATCCTGCTGCCCCCCGGCAGCGGCGGTTTCCGCTTCCGCAATGTGTGGGCCGACGAGATGCTGCCGGCCATCGACGACTTCCGGCCGCAGCTGCTGCTGATTTCGGCCGGCTTCGATGCCCACCTGCGCGATCCGCAGGCCGACCTGATGCTGGAAACCGACGATTTCGCCTGGATCACCCGCGAACTGCATGCGCTGGCGCGCCGCCATGCGGCCGGCCGGGTGGTCTCGATGCTGGAAGGCGGCTATGACCTGCAGGCCCTTGCCGAGTGCAGCGTGGCCCATGTCCGGGCCCTGCTGCCCCCCCCACCGGGCAGCGTCTCCGGATGAACCCGAACCGGCAGGATCCGACGCCCTTCATTGCCCCTATGCAAGGGATGGGGCAAGCTACCGTCCGTTTTCGCCCGAATCCGAACCGCGTGCGCCGAGCCCTCCGCCTGCTTCCCCTGCCTCTGAGCATCGCCATCTGCCTGCCGGCAATGGCCGATGAAAAGCCGCTCAACTGGGGCCTGTGCCCGGCTACCGACGTGATTCCCGCGTTCACCGATGCCCCTATCCCGGTCCCGGTCCCGGGGCAGGACAAGGCCGCCGCCAGCGCCGCGCGCGAGCAGCAGCCGACCGACATCGAGGGTGACCAGCTGCTGGGCACCACCACCGTGCCGCAGTACGAAGGCAACGTGGCCCTGCGCCGTGGCGACCAGTTCGTCGGCACCGACAAGCTCAGCTTCGATACCGAGACCGGCAACTACATCGCCGACGGCAATGTCCGCTACCAGGACTCCTCGATCCGCATGGTCGCCAAGCGCGCCGAGGGCAACCAGGAAAGCGACACCCACAAGATCACCGACATCAAGTACCAGCTGGTGTCGCGCCGCGGCAACGGCGATGCCGAATCGGTCGACCTGCAGGGCGCGGTCGGCCAGATGCACCGCTCCACCTACACCACCTGCGACCCGTCGCAGCCGGTGTGGAAGCTGTCGGCGCCGCAGATCGAAGTGGACAACGACGAAGGCTTCGGTACCGCCCGCAACGCCGTGCTTCGCATCGGCAAGGTGCCGGTGCTGTGGGCGCCGTACTTCAAGTTCCCGATCGACGACCGCCGCAAGACCGGCCTGCTGTTCCCGCAGCTGGGCATGTCCGGCCGCAACGGTTTCGATTACGCACAGCCGATCTACTTCAACCTGGCGCCGAACTACGACGACACGTTGACCCCGCGCTACATGAGCCGGCGCGGCCTGATGCTCGACAACGAATTCCGCTACCTCTACAACGGCGGCCGCGGCGAACTGCTGACCGCGTTCATGCCCAACGACAAACTGCGCGACCGCGACCGCGGCCGGGTGATGTTCGGCGGCTACCACAACCTCGACGACCACTGGCAGGCCCGCGCCAACCTGGCCTGGGTCAGCGACGAACGCTATGTGGAAGACTTCGCCAACCGCCTGGTGGGGGTCACCGCGTCGAACCTGCAGAGCACCATCGGCCTGTACGGCACTGGCAGGAACTGGACGGCCGGCATCATGGCCGACCGCTGGCAGCTGACCGACTACACCCTCAACGAGGGTGCGCTGGCCTACAACCGCCAGCCGCGCCTGTATTTCAACTGGGACAAGCCGGTCCTGCCGTGGCTGGAAACCGGCATCTACGCCGAAGCCGTGCGTTTCACCCACGACGACATCAACTTCAAGTACGGCGCTGATGCGGGACCGGACCTGCAGTACACCCGCAACGGCAGCCGTCAGACCGACGGCATCGGTGTCAGCGGCGGCTCGCGGCTGGATGTCAAACCCTACGTGTCGTTCCCGATCAGCGGCGCGGCCTGGTATGTCACGCCGACCCTGGCCTACCGCTATACCGGTTACCAGCTGGACCGTGGCCTGGTTGATGGCGTGAACGGCATCCGCGGCCAGATCCTGCGTTCGCAGGGCATCGACCCGAACACCGCCACACCGGAACAGCTGCGCGGCAACACCTCGCCCAGCCGCAGCCTGCCGATCGGCAGCATCGACGCCGGCCTGTTCTTCGATCGCGAGACCCGCATCGGTGGCAAGTCCTTCCTGCAGACCCTGGAACCGCGCCTGTTCTACCTGCGCACGCCCTACCGCGATCAGGACGAGCTGCCGATCTTCGACACCCGCGACTTCACCTTCAGCTGGGGCCAGCTGTTCCGCGATTCTCGCTATACCGGCGCCGATCGCCAGAACGACGCCAACCAGCTGACCATGGCGCTGAGCACCCGCTTCATCGACCAGACCACCGGCAAGGAACGCTTCTCGGCCTCCATCGGCCAGATCCAGTACTTCGACGAATCGCGGGTGACCGTCACCCCGGGTGGCGCGCCGGTGGAGAAGGGCAAGTCGGCGTGGATCGCTGACGGCAACTACATGATCAACGACCGCTGGACCCTGGGTGCCACCTACCAGTGGGACCCCAAGTACAAGCGCGAGGATCTGGCCAGCGTCCGCGCCCGCTACCTGATGCCCAACGATGGCGTGATCAACCTCAGCTACCGTTACCGCATCAACTCCGGCGCCCCGGCCACCGCCAACAAGCATGACCGCACGCTGCTGGAACAGGCCGACCTGTCGTTCCTGTACCCGCTGAATGCGCGCTGGAGCCTGGTCGGCCGCTACTACTACTCGCTGCAGGACAAGGAACCGCTGGAGATCATCGCCGGCGTCCAGTGGGACAGCTGCTGCCTGGCCGTGCGTGCGGTCGCCCGCCGCTACGTCCGCAACCGCGAAGGCGAGATGAACAACGCCATCCAGCTGGAGTTCGTGCTCAAGGGCCTGAGCTCCCTGGGCCAGGACACGGACCGTACCCTGCGCCGTGCTATCCTCGGCTACAACCGCGACGACCTCTATCTCGTGCCGCCGAGCAACACCGGGGCGACCCGGGATGACTACGATCCGAACCTGATCCCATGACCAAGCGCTTCCCCGTTCTTCTCGCCTCGCTGCTGGCGGTGTCCAGCGTGTCCGCCCCCCTGCAGGTGCTTGCCCAGGAGGCGCAGCCGCTTGACCGCATCGCCGCCGTCGTCGATGAGGACGTGATCCTGCAGAGCGAGCTCCAGCGTGCGATCGCCAACATCAAGGCGCAGTACGCCGGCCGCGAAAACCAGCTGCCGCCGGAAGACGTGCTCAGCCGCCAGGTGCTCGAGCGCCTGGTGCTGGTCAAGCTGCAGGTGGCCCGCGCCCAGGGCAGCGGCATCCGGGTCAGCGACCAGGAGCTGAACCAGGCGATGAACTCCATCGCCCAGCAGAACGGTTCGAACCTGGACGCCCTGCGCCAGCGCCTGGCCCATGACGGCATCGACTTCAACGATTTCCGCGCCTCGGTGCGTGACGAGATCACCGTGCAGCGCCTGCGCCAGAGCTTCGCGCAGAGCCGCATCAGCGTCAGCGAGGGTGAAGTCGACGCCGCGCTGAAGCAGCAGGCCACGGTGGGCAACCAGTACCACCTGGCGCACATCCTGATCGCCCTGCCCGACGGTGCCAACGCCGACCAGATCGCCACCGGCCAGAAGAAGGCCGATGGTGTGAAGACCCTGCTGGACAAGGGCGAGCTGGACTTCAACGCTGCAGCCGTGCGCTATTCGGACAGCCCGAATGCACTGGAAGGCGGTGACCTGGGCTGGCGCAGCCTGGATGAAATCCCGCAGGCCTTTGCCCAGATGATGGAAAAGATGAAGCCCGGCGAAGTGGTCGGCCCGATCCGTGGCCCGAGTGGCTTCCAGCTGCTGAAGCTGGTGGAAGTGCGTGACGCCAGCTCCGCCGCCGCCGGTGAGCATACGGTCACCGAATTCCACGGCCGCCACATCCTGGTGCGCGTGGACGACCACCAGACCGACGCCGCCGCCAAGGCCAAGATCGACACCCTGCGTGCCCGCATCGCCGGTGGTGCCGAGTTCCAGACCGTTGCCAAGGAATCCTCCGAGGACAACAACAGCAAGGGCCAGGGCGGTGACCTGGGCTGGTTCCCGGCCGACGCGTTCGGTCCGGCCTTCGGCCAGCAGGTGGAAGGCCTCCAGGACGGTGGCGTCAGCCAGCCGTTCCGTACCGATGCCGGTTGGCACATCGTGCAGCGCGTGGCGACCCGCCAGACCGACGTGACCACCGACAACCAGCGTGCCCAGGTCCGCGAGACCATCGGCCGCCGCAAGCTGGAAGACGAGTACAACCGCTTCCTGCAGGAACTGCGTGGCGAAGCCTACGTCAGCTTCCGCAGCGGCGACCGCGCGGAAAACACCGCCACCCCGCCGCAGTCCTGAACGATGCGCCCCGAGCTCGCTCTGGTACCGGGCGAGCCCGCCGGGATCGGCCCGGAGCTATGTGTCCGCCTCGTCCAGCAGCCGCGTGAAGATTGCCGGCTGCTGGCCTTTGCCGACCCGGACACCCTGCACGCGGCCGCGGCCGCGCTGAACCTGCCCCTGCAGCTGCTGCCCGAGGACGCCGAAGCACGCGCCCCCGGCGATCTGCGCCTGCGCGCTGTCCGCAACGCTGCGCCCAGCCGCTTCGGCCAGGCCGATCCGGCCAATGCCGGCGCGGTCATCGGCGCCCTGCTCGGCGCCGGCCAGGCCTGCCTGTCCGGCGAACTGCACGGTGTTGTGACCGGCCCGGTGCACAAGGCGGTCATCAATGAAGGCGGCATCGCCTACAGCGGCACCACTGAACTGCTGGCCGACCAGGCCGGGGTGAAGGTGGTGATGATGCTGGCCAACCACATCGTGCGCGTGGCCCTGGCCACCACCCACCTGCCGCTGCGCGAGGTGGCCGATGCGATCACCGCGCCCGGCCTGGAGCACACGCTGCGCACGGTGCACGCCGCACTGCGCCGTGAGTTCGGCCTGCCTGCGCCGCGCATCGCCGTGCTCGGCCTGAACCCGCACGCCGGCGAAGATGGCCACCTGGGCCGCGAAGAACTGGATCTGGTCATCCCGCTGCTGCAGCGCCTGCGCGCGGAGGGCATGGACCTCGTCGGGCCGCTGCCGGCCGATACCGCCTTCCTGCCCGCCAAGCTGGCCGGCTTCGACACCGTGCTGGCGATGTACCACGACCAGGGCCTGCCGGTACTGAAATATTCCGGCTTCGAACAGGCGGTGAACCTGACCCTGGGCCTGCCCTATCCGCGCGTGGCGGTGGACCATGGCACCGCGCTGGAGCTGGCCGGCCGCGGCATCGCCGATCCCTCCAGCCTGCAGGCGGCAACGACGCTGTGTGCGCAGCTTGCGCGGCAACGTACACTGGGCGCATGAATTCCCCGCATTCCCCCTCCGGCCCGGTGTTCACCGCACCGGCCAAGAAGCAGCTTGGCCAGCATTTCCTGGCCGACCGCCACTACATCGACAAGATCGTGATGGCGGTCAACCCGAAAGACGGCGACCGCCTGGTCGAGATCGGCCCTGGCCAGGGCGCGATCACCCTGCCGCTGCTGCGCGTGCAC
Organism: Stenotrophomonas sp. YJH_SMC_65; assembly: GCF_059369475.1. NCBI lineage: Bacteria > Pseudomonadati > Pseudomonadota > Gammaproteobacteria > Lysobacterales > Lysobacteraceae > Stenotrophomonas > Stenotrophomonas sp. YJH_SMC_65. The sequence continues at coordinate 396,669 of NZ_JCAFSR010000003.1, read as the reverse complement.
CCCACGCTGACGGTGATCGAGTTCGACCGCGACCTGATCGCGCCGCTGACCGCCGCCGCCGAGCCGCTGGGCGAGCTGACCATCGTTCATCGCGACGTGCTGCGCGTGGACTTCACCGAACTGGCCGCCGGCCAGCCGATCCGCCTGGTCGGCAACCTGCCCTACAACATCTCCTCGCCGATCCTGTTCCATGCGCTGGAGCATGCCGCGGTCATCCGCGACATGCACTTCATGCTGCAGAAGGAAGTGGTCGACCGCATGGCGGCCGGCCCCGGCAGCAAGGTGTATGGCCGCCTCAGCGTGATGCTGCAGGCCTACTGCCAGGTGACCTCGCTGTTCGTGGTGCCGCCGGGCGCGTTCCGGCCGCCGCCGAAGGTCGATTCGGCCGTGGTGCGTCTGGTGCCGCGTGACCCGGCCGCGATCAACATCAACGACCACAAGCGCTTCGCCGAGGTGGTCAAGGCCGCCTTCGGGCAGCGCCGCAAGACCCTGCGCAATGCCCTGAACAACGTGGTGTCCGCCGAGCAGTTCATCGCCGCCGGCGTGCGTCCCGATGCCCGCGCCGAACAGCTGGACGTGGCCGAATTCATCGCTTTGGCCAATGCCTCCTGATTACACTGCCGGTATGGAAGACGCTGACGTTTATGCCATCTCCGTCGAAGTCGCGCCGCGCTTCCTCGACGATCAATCCGCGCCGGAAGACGGTCGCTTTGCGTTCGCCTACACGATCCGCATCCACAACCAGGGGCGGGTCGCGGCACGCCTGGTCGCGCGCCACTGGCGCATCACCGATGCCAATGGCCGTGTCGAGCATGTCGATGGCGACGGGGTGATCGGCGAGCAGCCGCGGCTGCGCCCCGGTGAAGACTTCCGTTACACGTCCGGTGTCATGCTGGGGACCGATCACGGGACCATGCAGGGGCACTACGACATGGTCGCCGACGATGGCACCGAATTTGCCGCGCCGGTCGCACCCTTCGTGCTGGCCGTGCCGCGTACCCTGCACTGACACGGAGGCCGAACGATGAGTGTGTGGGCGATCGGCGACCTGCAGGGCTGCTATGACGTCACCCAGCGATTGCTGGAGAAGATCCGCTTCGACCCGGCGCAGGACACCCTGTGGTTCTGCGGCGACCTGGTCAACCGCGGCGGGCAGTCGCTGGAAACGCTGCGGCTGGTGCACTCGCTGCGCGAGCACAGCGTGGTGGTGCTGGGCAACCATGATCTTTCGCTGCTGGCCGTCGGTTCGCGTACCGAAGAGGAACAGCGCAAGGTCAACCCGGACCTGCTGCGCATCGTGCAGGCCGAGGACCGCGACGAACTGCTGGACTGGCTGCGCCTGCAGAAGCTGGTGCACGTGGACCGCGAGCTGGGCTGGATGATGGTGCACGCCGGCCTGGCGCCGAAGTGGACCACGCAGATGGCCGAGAAGCATGCCGCCGAGGTCGAGGTGCAACTGCATGGCGCCGGCTACCGCAAGCTGTTCCGCAACATGTACGGCGACAAGCCGAGCTGGGCCCCGAACCTGTCCGGTTACGACCGCTCGCGCGCGATCATCAACGTGCTCACCCGCATGCGCTACTGCACCCCGCGGGGGCGCATCGGCATCGAGGACAAGGGCACGCCGGGCACGCAGGAACAGGGGCTGTATCCCTGGTTCGAAGTGCCCGGCCGGGTCGAGCGCGACCTCAAGGTCGTCTGCGGCCACTGGTCGGCGCTGGGCCTGACCATCACCCAGGGCGTGCACGCCATCGACACTGGCGCGGTCTGGGGCGGCAAGCTGACCGCGCTCCAGCTTGATACCGACGAGCTGCGCGTAGTGCAGGTTCCGGGCCGCGACGTACCGGCACCCGTGCCCAACGCCCGCCCGCCGGCGCGACCGGCGCACGAGCGCCCCGGCGCTGCGACGCAGGGCAAGGAACAGGGCGGCAACGCCGCTGCCACCCCGGGCAACCGTGGCCCACGCCGCCGTCGCCGTCGTGGTGGCGGAGGGGGCGGCGCGGGTGGCGGCACCCACAACAGTCCCCCGCCGCAGGCGTGACGCGGCGCGGCTGGGCACCAGGGACGGTGCTGCTGACGCTGGCCCTGGCCAGCGGCTGCCAGCCCGGCTCGCCGCCTGCTCCCACGGCTGCGGATGGTGCTGCACATGCGCCGACGCAGCCGCAGGCCCCTTCGCCGCCACTGGTGGCCGCAGCCCGCGCGCAGGTCGGCGTCACCACCCGTTACGATCCTGCTTACCAGGTACTGGCCTATCCTGGCGGCGACGTGCCACTGGATCGCGGCGTGTGCACGGACGTGGTGGTGCGCGCCCTGCGCGATCTGGGCCTGGACCTGCAGGCACGCGTGCATGAGGACATGCGCGGCAGTTTCAGTGCCTATCCGGCGATCTGGGGCCTGTCACGGCCGGACCGCAACATCGATCATCGTCGTGTACCGAACCTGATGCGCTGGTTCGAGCGCCAGGGCTGGCAGCAACCGATCACAGCCCTCGCCGCCGACTACGCGGCCGGCGACATCGTTGCCTGGAAGCTCAATGGCAACGGCCTGCTGCACGTGGGCATCGTTTCTGACCGGCGCCTGGCCAACGGCACACCGCTGGTGCTGCACAACATCGCGCGCGGCACGCGCGAAGAGAACCTGCTGCTCCAGCACGCGATCATCGGGCATTACCGGATGCCGTAGGCAATCCTGTAGAGCCGAGCCATGCTCGGCTCCGGGATGTGTCCGCGGAAAGCAGCCGAGCATGGCTCGGCTCTACAGGTGCGTTGCGATCAGCGGCGCACGTAGTGCACGAAGCGGAACGCGTAGGCGTGCCGTTCGTCGGCCGGGTGCGGCTCGCTGCTCACTTCCTGCCAGTCCTGCACGTCCACTTCGGGGAAATGGGTATCGGCGGGGACTTCGGCATCGACCCAGGTCAGGTACAGGTCACTGGCCTGGTCCAGCAACTGGTGGAAGATCTCGCCGCCGCCGATGATGCACAGCTCGCGGGCGCCCTCGCCTTCGGCAATCGCCTTCGCCTCGGCCAGCGACGCCACCGCACGCATGCCCTCGAACGGCACCTGGCCGCTGCGGGTCAGCACCAGGTTGGTCCGCCCCGGCAGCACGCGGCCGATGGACTCGGCCGTCTTGCGCCCCATCAGGATCGGCTTGCCCAGGGTGAGCGCCTTGAAGTGCTTGAAGTCATCCGGCAGGTGCCAGGGCATGACATTGCCCTGGCCGATGCCACGGTTGCGGTCCAGCGCCACGATCATCGACAGCTTCAGGGCGCTCATACCGCCACCGGCGCCTTGATCGCCGGGTGCGGGTCGTAGCCATCGATGCGGATGTCGTCGAACTGGAAGCCGAACAGGTCGGTCACCTCCGGGTTCAACCACAGCTTCGGCAGCGCGCGCGGTTCACGCGACAGCTGCTCGCGGGCCTGCTCGAAATGGTTCGAATACAGGTGCGCGTCACCCAGCGTATGCACGAAGTCGCCCACGCCCAGGCCGGTGGCCTGCGCCACCATGTGGGTCAGCAGCGCGTAGCTGGCGATGTTGAACGGAACGCCAAGGAAGATGTCACCGCTGCGCTGGTAGAGCTGGCAGCTGAGCTTGCCGTCCACCACGTAGAACTGGAACAGGTTGTGGCACGGCATCAGCGCCATCTGCGAAAGCTCGCCCACATTCCAGGCACTGACCACCAGCCGGCGCGAATCGGGGTTGCGCTTGATCTCGTCCACAAGCCACTGCATCTGGTCGATCTGGCGGCCGTCGGCGGTGGCCCAGCTGCGCCACTGCTTGCCGTAGACCGGGCCGAGGTCGCCGTTCTCGTCGGCCCACTCGTCCCAGATGCGCACCTGGTTGTCCTTCAGGTAGCCGATGTTGGTGTCGCCCTTCAGGAACCACAGCAGCTCGTGGATGATCGAGCGCAGGTGCAGTTTCTTGGTGGTGACCAGCGGAAAGCCTTCGGTGAGGTCGAAGCGCATCTGCCAGCCGAACACGCTGCGGGTGCCGGTACCGGTGCGATCACTCTTCTCGGCGCCGTGCTCGAGCACGTGCGCCAGCAGGTCCAGGTAGGGCTTCATGGCTTGCCCTCGGCAGCCACCGGCAACTGCGGCTGCAGCACCGGCGCGCGGCGCGACATCACCAGCAGCACCAGGCCGAAGGCGATCAGCGGCAGGCTGAGGATCTGGCCACGGGTCAGCCAGTCGAAGGCCACGTAGACGCCGTTGTCCGGCATGCGCACGAACTCCACCGCGAAGCGGAACAGGCCGTACATCAACGCGAACAGGCCACCCACCAGGTAGCGGTGGCGCGGCTTGGCCGACACCGCCCACAGCACCACGAACATCACCAGGCCTTCCAGGAACGCTTCATACAGCTGCGACGGATGGCGGGCGTACGGGTTCAATGCGCCGGTGGCGAACTGCGCCTGCAGCGTCGCGTGGTCGAGCTGGTTCAGCGGGGCCGGCAGGCCGGACGGGAACACCACGCCCCAGGTCCCGTCGGTGTACTTGCCCCACAGCTCGGCGCCGATGAAGTTGCCGATGCGCCCGAAGCCCAGGCCCAGTGGCACCAGCGGCGCCATGAAATCCATGGTGTCGAAGAAATGCAGCTTGTGCTTGCGCGACCACCACCAGCAGGCGCCCAGCACGCCCAGCAGGCCACCGTGGAAGCTCATGCCGCCGTCCCACACCTTGAACAGCAGCAGCGGGTTGTGCAGGAAATCGCCCAGCGCGTAGAACAGCATGTAGCCGATGCGCCCGCCCAGCACCACGCCGAGCATGGCGTAGAACAGCAGGTCGGAGAAGCCGTTGGCATCGACGCCCGGCAGGCGCCCCGCGGCAATGCGCGTGCGGCCCAGCAGCCACGCTGCGGTGAAGCCGAGCAGGTACATGATGCCGTACCAGTGCACCTTGATCGGCCCCAGCGAAAGGGCGATGGGGTCGATGTCGTGGAAATAGATCATGGAAAACGCCTGGCGGGAGTACGGGTATTTTAGCGTCCCTGCCCCGCCCGGGGCCGGGGCCGGCACGGGCGGAGGACCACGCCGCAGATCAGGGTTCAGTCCAGGATCTGCGGCGCGTCGGGCAACGCGTCATGCTCGGACCGCGTGGCGGCCGGAAAGTGCCCTTCGATCAGGCTGGAGACCTCGTCGATGGCATCCTGCAATGCCTCGACCGGATGGGCCCCGCGCAGGCCCTCGCGCAGGTGGGTGCAGACCCGCTGCCACTGCGCCGGGCTGACCCGGCCGTGCAGGCCACGGTCGGCAACGATCTCGATCGCGTGATCGGCCAGCAGCAGGTAGATCAGTACGCCGTTGTTGTGGGCGGTATCCCAGGTTCGCAGGCGCGCAAAGGCATGCTCGGCGGCCTGGCGCGGGGTCACCCTGTGCCACAGCGCACCCAGCGGCAGGTCCGCTTCCACCGCGAACATCACCTGCCCACCGTGGCGCTGCTCACCGGCCGCGATGGCCCCGGTGATCGCCTGCAATGTGGCCGGCGGGAAGGCACGCCGCACCGAGGGCGAGAATACATGGCGGAACAGACGTTGGATCATCACCAGCCTCCCGAAGCGCCACCGCCACCGGAACGGCCGCCGCCACCGCCCCAGCCACCACCACCACCGAATCCACCGCCCCCGCCGAAACCGCCTCCGCCGCCCCAGCCGCCACCGCCCCAACCGCCACCGCCGGCAAAGCGACCCGGGTGGCCGGACAGCATCGCCACGATCAGGCCGACCACGCCGGCCAGGCCACTGGCCAGCAGCGTGGAGGTGAACAGGAATGCTGCCAGCGCCGCACCCGCGCCGCCGAGCAGGCCGCGCAGCGGACGCGGCACGCGCGAGAAGACCCCGCGCAGGATGCTGCCGGCGAACACGCCGATGAACAGCGCCAGGAACCAGGTATCGCCACCACCACCGGGCTCGCGCCCGCGATGACCGCTGACCGGTGCCGGCAGCGGTTCGCCGTCGATCAGCTTGACCAGCACCGCCGTGGCATCGGTGATGCCGCCGGCATAGTCGCCGCTGCGGAAGCGCGGGACCAGGTATTCCTGGATGACCCGGTTGGCGATGGCATCGGGAATGGCGCCTTCAAGGCCGTAGCCCGGCTCGATGCGCACGCGCCGGTCATCCTTGGCCACCACCAGCAGCACGCCGTCATCCACGCCCTTGCGGCCGATCTGCCATTGGTCGAAGACCCGCGTGGTGTATTGCGCGATGTCCTCCGGCTGGGTGGTGGGCACCACCAGCACCTGCAGCTGGCTGCCTTTGCGCTGCTGCAGCTCGATCGCCTGCTGCACCAGCGCCTGCTTCTGCGTGGCGTCCAGCGTGCCGGTGGTATCGACCACCGGCGAGTCCAGCGCAGGAATCGGCGCCAGCGGCTGTGCCTGCGCTGCCAACGGCAGCCACAGCAGCAGGGCCAGCAGCGCAGTGGCCAGGCGCATCGGTCAATGGCCCGGCTGCGGCGCCGGCTGCTGCTGCGGCGCGTTGCCGAAATCGACCGCTGGCGCGTTGGAAATCTGCGCTTCGTTGTCCACCGTGAAGTTCGGCTTGGTCTTGTAGCCGAAGATCTTGGCGGTGATCACCTGGGGGAACGAACGGATGTAGGTGTTGTAGTCCTGCACCTGCTGGATGTAGCGGCCGCGCGCAACCGTGATGCGGTTTTCGGTGCCTTCCAGCTGGGCCTGCAGGTCGCGGAAGTTCTGGTCGGACTTCAGCACCGGGTAGTTCTCGGTGACCACCAGCAGCCGCGACAGTGCGCTGCCGAGTTCACCCTGGGCCTGCTGGAACTGCTTGAGCGAGGCTTCGTCGTCGGCGTTGACGTTGATCTGGCCGACGCGCGAACGGGCGTTGGTGACTTCGGTCAGCACGCGCTCTTCCTGGCTGGCAAAACCCTTCACCGTCTGCACCAGGTTGGGCACCAGATCGGCGCGGCGCTTGTACTGGTTGAGCACTTCGGACCAGCTGGCCTTGACCGCCTCATCCTTCTGCTGGATGGCGTTGTAGCCGCAGCCGGAGAGCAGGGAGGCCAGCAGCATCAGGGGCAGGACACGGGTGAACAGGCGCATGGCGGAGGTTCCGGGTGGGCTTGGCGCCGAGCATGCCACGGTCCGGGTGAAAGACCGGCCATCGGGCGCCGCCCCCTCCGCGGTGCTGTGTTTGCTGGATATCGGGGTTGGCCGGGAGGGTGGGTTGGCTGGGGGACGTCGTGAATACGTCCATGTAGGCTCGGTCGCGCCATCCATGGCGCTCACGCCCCCAGCCAACCCACCCTCCCGGCCACGGACAATTTCCTGCGCACCGCGGGAAGATCAAGAGAAAAATCAAAAGCAAAAGCCGGTTCTTCAGGCATTCGTGTCGACCAAGGTCGACACCTACCAGAGCGGGGCGCCGTTACGACAGATCGCGGGAATCTGTCGAAGGCGGGGTGGGTCCGGTTGAGGGGGCGTGAGCCGCATGGATGCGGCGACCGAGCTTACATGGACGTACTTGCAGCGTCCCCCTCAACCGGACCCACCCCGCCAACCCACGGAATGCAGGCTTTTGCCGTTGACGTTGATTCGGCGGGTGCAGGGCTGCAAGCCCTGCCGTAAACCCTCTCCCCTCAGCAGGCCTCAGCCACCGCGGTGCGGGGACGCCCCAGCCACGCCAGCAGCAGGCCCGATGCCGCCAGCAGGCCACCGGCCACCGGAATCGCGGCATAGCCCAGGCCCGAGCTGATCACCGCACCGCCCAGCGCCGCACCCACCGCATTGCCCAGGTTGAACGCACCGACGTTGATCGACGACGCCAGGCCCGGCGCCTCGCTGGCCGCCTGCATCACCCGGATCTGCAGCGGCGGTACGAGGGCGAAGGTCGCCGCGCCGAACAGCAGCACACCGAGGGCGGCGGTGGCGTGGCTCATGAAGGCCAGCGGCAGCACGAACATCAGCACCGCCAGGACGGCCAGCAGGATCCGTGTGGCGCCATCCAGCGACCAGTCGGCCATGCGCCCACCGATGCCGTTGCCGAGGGTGAAGCCGATACCGATCAGCGCCAGCGAGATCGCGATGAAGGTATTGGAGGCGCCGGTCAATTCGGTCAGCACCGGTGCGACGTAGGTATAGAGGGTGAACATGGCACCGGCGCCGAGCACGGTGGTGGCCATCGCCAGCAGCACCGGCGGCTGCAGGATCGCCTTCAGTTCGCGGCGCACGTCCGGGCGCGGCCCCGGTGCAGATGCCGGCAGCGCGAAGCCCAGCGCGGTGATTGCGATCAGGCCCAGCGCCGCAGTACCGGCGAAGGACAGGCGCCAGCCCAGCTGCTGGCCGACCCAGGTCGCCAGCGGCACGCCGCCGATGTTGGCGATGGTCAGGCCCATGAACATGGTGGCCACGGCGGCAGCCTGCTTTTCCTTCGGCACCAGGCTGGCGGCGACCACCGCACCGATGCCGAAGAAGGCACCGTGGTTGAGGCTGGTGACCAGGCGCGACAGCAGCAGCAGCCCGTAGTTCGGCGCCAGCGCGGACAGCAGGTTGCCGACCACGAAGATGGACATCAGCAGCATCAGCGCGGTGCGCTTGCCGAAACGGCCCATCAGCAGGGTCATCACCGGCGCGCCCAGCATCACGCCCACGGCGTAGGCGGTGATCAGCATGCCGGCGGTGGGGATCCCAACGCCCACGCCGTCGGCGATGACCGGCAACAGGCCCATCGGGGCAAATTCGGTGGTTCCAATGGCGAAGGCGCCAACGGCAAGCGCCAGCAAGGCGGCTCTGGAATTCATGGGGGGTTTCCTGGGGGGCGGGAATCGGGAGTGCGTAGCCTGCGCGCTTTGCTGCGCCGGATTAAGCCTCGGCCCGGGAAAACACTGTTGATCCTGATTCACAAGTGGAGGCCGGAACGCCGCCACAAGTGCAAAAACCGCAGCGCCGTTCGTTGTAGAGCCGCGCCCCACAACGCAGAACCCCCGGCCAGGCCGGGGGTTCTGGGTGGCACACGTGCCAATGGCGCGCTTACCAGTTGCCGGCGCCCGGCACGTTGTGTTCGCGGGCGCGGCGGCGCATCAGCAGGTTCAGCCACTCCACCAGCACCGAGAAGCCCATCGCGGCGTAGATGTAGGGCTTGGGCACGTGCACGTCCAGGCCGTCCAGGATCAGCACCGCACCGATCATCAGGATGAAGGCCAGGGCCAGCATCTTCACGGTCGGGTTGGCGTCGATGAAGCGGCCCAGCGGGTTGGCGGCCAGCAGCATCACCAGCACCGACAGCAGGATGGCCGCCACCATCACCGGGATGTGGTCGGCGATGCCGACGGCGGTGATCACCGAGTCAAGCGAGAACACGATGTCGATCACCGCGATCTGGGCGATCACGTAGCCGAACACGGCCGAGGCCTTGGTGGTGCTGGGGTCTTCGTCCTCGCCACCGCTGATCAGTTCCTTGATCTCCATGCAGCCCTTGATGATCAGGAACAGGCCACCAACGATCAGTACCAGGTCGCGGATGGAAATGCCCATGCCGGCCACGGTGAACAGGTTGGCCGCCATGTGCGCCAGGTAGGCCAGCGAGACCAGCAGGCCGATGCGGGTGATGCAGGCCACCGCGATGCCCAGCTTGCGTGCGAACGGACGACGCTCTTCCGGCAGCTTGCTGACCGCGATGGAAATGAACACCAGGTTGTCGATGCCGAGCACGATTTCCAGCGCGCTGAGCGTGAACAGGGTCACCCAGGCATTGGGGTCGGCGAGGAACTCAAAGGACATGGAAACTCTTCAAGGCAGTGGGGGAATGGGGTTTCAGCCGTAGCTGCCGGCCAGCGCGTGCGGAACCACGACCAGCGCCCAGCACAGCAGCACGTTCATCATCAGCACGAACACCGCTGCCGAGCCCATGTCCTTGGCGCGGCCAGCCAGCTCGTGGATCTCGCTGCCGTAGCGTTCGATCACCGCTTCGATGGCCGAGTTGGCAAGCTCCATCGCCAGCACCAGCAGCATCGAGCCGATCAGCAGCGCGCGTTCGACCGGGGTCTGGCCCAGCCAGATCGCGACCGGAGTCAGCATCACCAGCAGGTATACCTCCAGCCGGAACGAGGACTCGTGCAGCCAGGCGGCGCGCAGGCCCTGCCAGGACCAGCGGGCGGCCTGGAAGATGCGGCGCGGACCGCGGGGCATGTGGCCGAACTGATCAGCCACGGGTGGAACATCCAGCAACAGGGGCGCGGCGCAGCGACCGCTCAGACGCACGGCAGGAAATCATGGGTGCACAGGAATAGGCAGATGGCCGCCATTTTGCCACAAGGCCGCCAACCGCACCCCGCACCGGCCCGCTGAACGGCCTGCCAGGGGCAAGCACCGGGCTGGGCCGTGCTTCTATGATGGAGCTCCCCTTGCCTGCTGGAGCGCCTGATGTCCCGTCGCCGTACCTGCCTGCTGATGCTGGGCCTGCTGACTGCCGCACCGCTTGCCCAGGCCCTGAGCCCGGCCAGGCCGCCGCAGGTGCCCGAACAGGTCTCCAATGTGGCCTGGGCCGGCGACATGGCCCGCTTCGCCAGCGCCGACCAGGCCAACCCGCCGCCGCGTGGTGGCATCGAGTTCATCGGCAGCTCCTCGATCCGCTTCTGGGAGAGCCTGGCCACCGACTTCCCCGGCCAGCCGGTGTTCAACCGCGGCTTCGGCGGTTCGGAAGTGCGCGACAGCACCTGGTATGCCGGCCAGATCGTGGTGCCGTATGCGCCGTGCAAGGTGTTCTTCTACGCCGGTGACAACGACCTCAACAGCGGCCGCAGCGCCATGCAGGTGCGAGATGACGTGGTCGCCTTCGTGCAGCGCGTGCACCGCGACCTGCCGAAGACCAGGGTCGAGTACCTGTCGATCAAGCCGAGCCCGTCGCGTGCGCACCTGCTGCCGGCGATCAACGAAGCCAACGCGCTGATCAAGGCTGCGCTGGCCAGGCTGCCCAACACCGGCTTCACCGACATCTACACGCCGATGCTCGGCGCCGATGGACAGCCGGACGCGACGCTGTTCCGCGAGGACATGCTGCACATGACCCCGGCCGGCTATGCGATCTGGACCAAGGCGCTGGCGCCGAAGGTCAACTGCAACTGAGGCACTGTGGACGTCGGGCATGGCCCGGCGCTACCGCACCCCATCCACGCATGGCCTGGATCTACCGACATTTCAGCGGGATGGGGTCAGAGCCGGTTGCGCCGCAACGGGATCCGACCCCGGCAGGTCGCCGCGTTACCGGAAGACCACCGTGGCTTCGGTGCCCTTGCCCGGCTGGCTGGCCAGGCTGACCTTCCAGCCGAAGCGGTCGCACAGCCGGCGCACGATCGACAGGCCCAGGCCGGTGCCCTGCGGGCGGCTCGGCTCGGCGCGGTAGAAGGGTTCAAACGCGCGCGACAGCGCCTCGGCGGACATGCCGATGCCGGTGTCGCGCACCACCACCCGGTCATTGAGCACGTGCACGTCGATACGCCCTTCGTCGGTGTAGCTGCAGGCGTTGCGCACCAGGTTGCTGACCACCACCTGCAGCACCCGCGGCGGGGCGTGCAGGTGCACCGGGCCTTCGCTGTGCAGGTGCACTGACACCAGACGCGTACCCAGCAGTTCGTTGGCGTTGTCCACCTCGTAGCGGACGATGTCGTTGACGTCGAACAGCTCGATCTGGGGTTCGACGTCGGCCTCGCGGGCCAGGATCAGGAACGCGTCGATCACCGCTTCCATGTCACGGCCGGCGCGCTGGATGCGCTGCAGGCTGCGGCGCAGGCGCGGCTGCAGGGTTTCATCGCCCAGGGCCATGTCGCTGGCCACGCGGATGACGGTCAACGGCGTGCGCAGCTCGTGGCTCGCATCGCGGGTGAAATTGCGCTCGCGCGCCACATGCGCGCTGACCCGGTTGGCCAGCGAATGCAGCGCGGCCGCCAGCTGCCGGGTCTCGCCCTGCATGTCCGCGGGCAGCTTGTTCGGTTCCAGGTCGGCCGCCTCCGGGTGGCCCGGGTCCCAGCGCGAGACGCGCCGTGCCAACCAGTTCACCGGCGACACCAGGCGCTTGGAGGCCCGGTAGGTGACCCAGCTGGCGCCATACACCGCCAACAGGGTCAGCAGCACCGGCACGATGCCGAACCAGAACGCCAGCATCTCCGCACGCGAACGCAGGAACACCAGGTACAGGCGGCCGGCCGGACGCACATCGACCAGTACCAGCTGGTCATCCTTGGGCAGCTCGTGGAAACCGGGTTCCAGGTTGCGCAGGTTGGCCGGCAACGACAGCGCCGACTGCCCGCTTTCCAGCAGGTAGCCGCGGATGTTCTGGGTGTTGGGCGGTGGCTGCACCGGCGAGGCCTCGTGCAGCGTCCAGTAATAGGCCGCTTCCTCGCGCAGGGCGGCGCCGACCAGGCTGTGCTTGATCACCAGCGAAACCAGCCAGGCACCGAGCAGGATGCCCAGGCTGGCCAGGACTGCCTGCAGGATGAAGGCGATACGGATCTTGCGCGGCAGGCCGTGCGGCATTGCGGGGTCCCGGTCAGAGCGCTGCGATTATAGGCAGCGCGCTGCGCCGTAGTCGTGCACGGAGGATGACCGGCGGCAGTGCCGGCCGGTCATCCGTGCCCGGTGCGGGGTCGTTGCCCGGCCGGGCCTGATGCTGCACCGGCCTGGCCCCGATCAGGCCATCGGCTGGGCGATATCGGCAATGCGGTAACCGGCGCTCTGCACGGTGTGCAGCAGCGGACGGTCGAACGGCTTGTCGATGATCTTGCGCAGGTTGTACAGATGGCTGCGCAGGGTGTCCGAATCCGGCAGGCCATTGCCCCAGATCTCGCGTTCGATCTCCTGGCGGGTGACCACGCGCGGCGATTCGCGCATCAGGATGGTCAGCAGGCGCAGGCCGATCGGCGACAGCTGCAGTTCGGTACCGGCACGGGTGGCCCGCATGCTGACCGGATCGAGCACCAGGTCGGCGACCTTCAGCACTTCCGAACCCACCTGGCGGCGTTCACGGCGGATCAGCGCGCGCAGGCGGGCTTCCAGCTCCTGGATCGCGAACGGCTTGGTCAGGTAGTCATCGGCGCCGAAACCGAGGCCGGTGAGCTTGTCGTCCAGCGTGTCGCGTGCCGTGAGCATCAGCACCGGGGTGGACTTGCGCGCATCGTTGCGCAGGCGACGGCATACTTCGATGCCATCCAGGCGCGGCAACATGAGGTCGAGCACCACGACGTCATAGCTGTTCTCCGCCGCAAGGCGGTAGCCATCCAGGCCGTCCTGTGCATAGTCGACTTCGAAGCCGCGACCTTCCAGGTATTCCCCGATCATCTCGGAGATGTTGCGGTTGTCTTCGACCACCAGCACCAAGCCGGAGGTCTCCTTCGTCTGACGCATGTGATTCCCTCTAACTTCAGCTTTGTGAAACATGCCGGATCGACGGTGGACGCGATGTGAAGTTCCGTCAAGAGGGTTGTAAATCGTTCAGAGCAGGGGCCGCAGGAGTGGCCAGACGTTGTCCAGCACCCTCGATTGCGCCTGCGCCGTGGGGTGCAGGCCATCGGCCTGCATCATGCCCGGCTGCAGGGCCACGCCCTCCAGCAGGAACGGCAGCAGCGGCACCTTGTACTGCGTGGCCAGCGCCTTGTAGGCCGCCGCCAGGCGCTGGCGGTAAGCGGGCCCATAGTTGGGCGGCACGTCGATGCCCAGCAGCAGCACCCTGGCGCCGGCCTTCTGGCTGGCCTGTACCATCTTTTCCAGGTTGCCCTGCACCTGTGCCGGGGTCAGCCCGCGCAGCGCGTCGTTGCCGCCCAGCGCGATCACCACCACCGTCGGCTTTTCCTTCGCCAACAGGCCCGGCAGGCGGGTCAGCGCGCCGGCCGTGGTTTCCCCGCTCATGCTGGCATTGACGATGCGCGCCGGTGTTTTCGACTGTTGCCTGACCCGCTGCTGCAACAGGCTGACCCAGCCGGCGTCGGCAGGGATATTGTGGGCAGCACTGAGGCTGTCGCCGAGCACCAGCACCGTACCTGCCGGGTCTTTGGCTCCGGCCAGCCCAGGCAGCAGCAATCCCAGCAGCAGCACCATCATCGCGCCGGCTCGCCGGCTCCATCCCGTCTTGCGCATTGGAGTCTCCTCATCGACAGCCTGTCCCCCCGCAGCACGCCCGTCGCCATCGCCGTCGACCAGGTCGGCAAGTCCGTGCAGGGCCCGGAGGGTGAAGTCCACATACTGGACAACATCACCCTGACCGTCCATGAAGGCACCAGTGTGGCCATCGTCGGCGCTTCGGGGTCCGGCAAGACCACCCTGCTCGGCCTGCTGGCCGGACTGGACCTGCCCAGCCGCGGCCACGTCGCGCTGGCGGGCCAGAACCTGGGCGACCTGGATGAAGAAGCACGGGCCCAGCTGCGCGCGCGTGCGGTCGGCTTCGTGTTCCAGAGCTTCCACCTGCTGCCGGCGCTGACTGCCGCCGAGAATGTCGCGCTGCCGTTGGAACTGGCCGGACGCGAGGACCGCGCGCGGGTGGACGAGGTGCTGGCGCAGGTCGGCCTGGCCCATCGCGCCCGCCACTACCCGCGCCAGCTGTCCGGCGGCGAGCAGCAGCGCGTGGCGCTGGCACGTGCCTTCGTCACCCGCCCGCGCATCCTGTTCGCCGACGAACCGACCGGCTCGCTGGACCACGCCACCGGCCAGCACATCAGCGACCTGCTGTTCGAACTCAACGCCGGCAGCGGCACCACCCTGGTCCTGGTCACCCACGACCTGCGCCTGGCCCAGCGTTGCCAGTACATCCACCGCATCGATGACGGCCGCCTGCTGCCGGTCGAGCGTGGGGCACAGGCATGAACGTGCTGCGCCACGCGTGGCGCGCGCTGCGCCGCGAGGCGCTGGCCGGCGACCTGCTGACCGTGTTCGCCGCGCTGGTGCTGGGCGTGGCGGTGATGACTGCGGTGGGCACGCTGGTGAACCGGGTCAACCTGGCGCTGACCGGCAGCGCGGCGGAAATGCTCGGCGGCGACCTCGGCATCGCCGGGCGCGATGATCCGCCGCAGGCATTCGCCGACGAGGCGCAACAGCGCGGCCTGGCGCATACCCGCATCGCCAGCTTCGGCAGCGTGCTGTTCAACGGCGATGCCAGCCAGATGGCCAGCATCAAGGCGGTACAGGCGGGTTATCCGCTGCGCGGCACGCTGCGCGTCCGGGCCACGCCCGGCGGTGCGTTGATCGCCGATGCCGGCATGCCGCCCAAGGGCCAGGCCTATGCCGACCCACGCCTGCTGCAGGGGTTGGGGCTGAAGGCCGGCGATGACCTCGAGTTCGGCGCCGGCACGCTGCGCATCGCCGGCATCATCGAGGCCGAGCCGGACAGCGGTGGCGACCTGCTGACACTCTCGCCCACCCTGCTGGTCAACCGCGCTGATGTGGAGGGCACGGGCCTGCTCGGCCCGGGCAGCCGTATCAACTACCGGCTGATGTTCGCCGGCGCAGCGGAGCCGATCGCGGCGCTGCGCCAGTGGCTGCTGCCGCAGGTGAAAGGCCTGCGCCTGCTGAGCGTGGACGACACCCAGCGTGGCGTGCGCCAGGCATTCGATCTGGCCGGGCGCTTCCTCGGCCTGAGCGCGCTGCTGGCGGTACTGCTGGCCGGTGTGGCCACCGCGCTGGCGGCCAACCGCTTCGCCCTGCGTCGCATCGACCAGGTGGCGATCCTGCGCTGCCTGGGCGCACGCCAGCGCGACATCCTGCTGGGCCTGGCGCTGCAGCTGCTGATGCTGGCGGTGCCAGCCTGTGCGCTCGGCATCGGCCTGGGCATGGCCGCGCAGGAAGGCCTGGTGCAGGTGCTGGGCAGCCTGGTGCCGCAGCGCCTGCCGCTGCCGGAAGCGATGCCGGCGCTGACCGGTGCCGGCATCGGCCTGCTGCTGCTGTTCGGCTTCGGCCTGCCACCGCTGCTGCGCCTGCGCGGGGTGCCGCCGATGCGGGTGCTCAACCGTTCCTTCGCCGCCCTGCCGCCGGCGTCGCTGCTGGCCTATGTGGCGGCGCTGGCGGCCAGCCTGCTGCTGGCGGTGCAGGTCACCGGCGATCTGAAACTGGCGCTGTGGGTGCTGGGCGGCCTGGCCGCGCTGGCGCTGGCGGCCGGTGCGGTCGGCTTCGTGCTTCTGCAGCTGCTGCGCGGCCTGCAGCACCGCCTGCATGGCAACTGGCGGTTGGGCCTGGCCGCGCTGACCCGGCGCCGGCTGCTGGCGGTGATGCAGCTGGTGGGGCTGTCGCTGTCGCTGTGCGCGTTGTTGCTGCTGGCGGTGACCGGACCCGGCCTGCTGCAGCAGTGGCGCGAGCGCCTGCCTGCGGATACGCCGAACTACTTCCTGATCAACATCCAGCCCGAACAACGCGACGGTGTGCTGGCCGCATTGCGTGGACTGGGCGCCGGCGACGCCAGTATCGAGCCGATGGCGACCGGCCGCCTGATCGCGATCAACGGCAAGCCGCCGCTGCGCGTGGACCAGGCCGCCGCCGAGGGGAACGGCGCGAACAACGGCCCGCGCGAGGACGACGACGAGAACCGGCCGCTGAACTTCAGCTGGCGCAGCAGCTTCCCACCCGCCAATGCGCTGCTGGAGGGCCGCTTCTGGCAGGCCGGCAGCACCGCGGCGGAAGCCTCGGTGGAAACCGGCTGGGCGCGGCGCTACGGCGCGCACCTGGGTGATCGCATTACGATTTCCGTAGGCGAGCAGCAGCGCGAGTTCACCGTCACCAGCATCCGCAAGGCGGACTGGAACACGTTCCGCCCGAATTTCTTCGTGCTGTTGAACCCCAATGCGGTGGGCGATACCCCGCACAACCTGCTGTCGGCCTTCCATCTGCCGTCCGGCAACGCGGCCGGGCTGGGCGAGCTGGTGCGCGCGCAGCCGAACCTGTCGCTGCTGGACGTGGACGCGGTGATCTCGCAGGTGCGCGATGTGATGGAGCGCGTGGCGCAGGCAGTGCAGCTGGTGATGGTGTTCAGCCTGCTGGCCGGCGTGCTGGTGCTGCTGGCGGCGCTGCAGGCCACCGCCGGCGAGCGCCGCTACGACAGCGCGGTGCTGCGCACGCTGGGCGCGACCCGGCGCCAGCTGCGCGGCGCGGTGCTGGTGGAGTTCGGCGCGCTGGGCACGCTGGCGGCGTTGCTGGCGGTGGGCGCGGCCGCAGCGATCGGCGTGGCGGTGTCGCAGAAGGTGTTCGAGCTGCCCTTGCTGCCGCCGTGGCCGGGCCTGCTGATCGGCGGCGTGGTCGGCATCGGCTTGAGCCTGCTGGCGGGCTGGTGGGGTACGCGGGCGATCCTGCATACGCCGCCGGCATTGGCGCTGCGCGAGGCCTGAATCGGTTGCGCCTCCGGATGGCGTGCCGAGCAAGCCCGGCCCCCACCGGCAGCCGGTGAATGCGGTGCCGGGTACCCCCGGCACCTCTCTCCATCGCGGCGATCAGCCTTCCTTCGGCGCCTTTTCCACGTACTTGGCGAACACCTCGTCGATCTGCTTGTCCTTCACCTTTTTGCCGGACTGGATCGCTTCGGCCTGAGTGAACAGCGGAATGATCATCGCCATGCCATCGATCTTGGTCTTCAGGTGCACGCCCGGGGCCTGGCCGAGGAAGCCGTCCCAACGCTGGCGCACCTTGGCCCAGTAGCCGGCAGTGGCCTTCCAGTAGTCACGCGCCGGGGTGAAGTCGACCTCGGTGGTCTTCACGTAGTCGTTGAAGCCGAACTCGCGTGCGATCTCCACCTGGCTGCCGTCGGCGTTGCGCTGCACCTTGGTGTTGAACTGCTCGTGGGTCCAGCCATTGGGCGTGAGCGTGTGGCGGTTGACGACGGCCAGCGCGTTGTAGTCGCTGCGCTTGGTGTACTCACGGCGCGGCAACGGGCGCCAGCTGAGGTCGCTGGTCCAGCTCGGCACGTTGTTGGTGTAGGTCCATTTGCCGGTGCCGCAGTAGCGCGGTGCGTCGCTCACTTCGTACACGCACTGGGTCCAGGCGCCCTGGTTCGCCGCCGCGGGAATGCGGCGTACCTGCCAGGTCTGGTCGGCGCTGAACTCGAAACGGTTCGGTGCTTCGTAGACCCAGTCCTGGCGCCAGTGCTTGGTGATGTGGCCGCTCTTCTCGTCCAGCAGCAGGTGCTGCAGCACGATGCGCTTCGGCGTGTCCTCGACCACGATCACCAGTTCGTTGCCGCCGCTGCGCATCGCCGGGGCGCGCTCGTAGCCGGGCTTCAGCAGCACGGTCTCGTCGAATGCGAAATCGACGGTGTACTCGCCCTGCATGGCAAGGATGCTGTCGTGGTCGCGGGCGATGCCGGAGGGCTGCGCGCTGGCCACGCCGCTGGTGGCGAGCAGCAGCAGGACGCTGGCTGTCTGGAGCTTCATCGGGGTCTTCCTTCGGGGTTGCAGATGCAGTGAGAGGCCGTCCGTGGCCGACAGGCGTTCCATCGGGAAAGGGTTACAGCCGGATCAGCGGCAGGTCGCCGGGAACCCGCGGCGCCGAGCGACGTGCAGCATCGGCGCAGCAGCAATCGTCGATCGCCAGCTCGCCTTCGGCACCTTCCAGCCGCGCGATGCGACGCGCGGTGGCTGCGCCCAGCGAGGACAACGTCGACAGGCTTGCAGCCAGGGTGCGGCCGTCGTCGGCGGCATGCAGGCGCAGCGCGCACAGTCGCCAGCGCTGGCCACCGAGATGGCCGGCCAGGCGCCGCCACAGGCGTTCGCCGACACTGCCCTCGCTGTCATGCTCCGGGCCCGGCGGCAGCGCCGCGACCAGCCGGTCCCAGGCCAGGAAATCGCTGTCGGGCAACAGGTACAGCCGCCACACGCAGCGGCCGCGGGCATCGAGGAAGCACAGGCTTTCGCGCACGCCCTCGCTGTCCACGCCCTGGCAGGCATGCACGCGTACTGCCTGGCGCCAGCCACCGAGCTCGTTGCCGTCGGCGCGGTACAGGCACAACACGGTGCCGAGCGTGGCCAGCTGTGCCGGCGTCGGCCAGGCCGCGCTGCCCTGCGCGGCGATGGCGTCGTTCCTGCGTGCGGACAAGGCTCGGCTCATGAGGTCACCAGGAAACGGCAAGGCTGGCGGAGAGGGTGCGGCCCGGGCTGGTATAGCGGTCCAGCACGCGGCTACCCGGCGACAGCGTCGAACCCACGTTGGACCAGTCGATGTAACGCTTGTCGCCCAGGTTGAACACGCCGACGTTGAAGGTGGCGCCCGGGGCGAAGTTCCAGTGCGCCATCAGGTCGGCCACGCCGTAGCCGGCCGGGCGGTACACCGTGGCGGCGGTGACGCGGTCCTTGCGCTTGACGAAGGTACCGGCCAGTTCGACGCCCCAGGTGTCGGTGTCGTACATCAGGCCGACGGTGCCACGCAGCGGGTCGACCGAATCCAGCGGGGTGTCTTCGGTCCTGTTGTCGCCGCGCGACCAGGCCACCGAGCTGCGCAGCGCCCAGCCCTGCAGCGCCGGGCTGATCTGGCCGAAGTCGACGCCGGCCTTCATTTCGGCACCGTAGATGCGCGCATCCGCGATGTTGCGCGACTGGAACACCATCAGGCCCTGGGCGTTGGTGCCGACCAGCGACTGCGACTCGATGAAGTCCTTGTACTCGTTGTAGTAGCCGCTGAGGCTGACGTAGGCCGCTGGCGACAGGAAGCGCAGTCCCAGCTCCATGCCGTCACTGGTTTCCGGCTTCAGGTCCGGATTGGGAATGGCGGTGTAGCCGAAGGCGAAGTTGGTGAAGCCCAGGTTGACGTCGTTGTACGGCGGCGAGCGGAAGCCATGCGAATAGCCGGCAAACAGCGACCATTCGTCGGTGAAGCGATAGACCATGCCCAGCTTCGGCGAGACGCTGGTCTTGGTCAGCCTGGCCACCGCAACGCCGGGATTGTCTTCGGCGAAGATGCTGTCCACCTCCGGCTTCAGCTCGTAGCGGTCCACGCGCACGCCCGGCACCAGCGACAGCTTGCCGTTGGCCATGCGCATTTCGTCCTGTGCGTACAGGCTCAGCTCGGTGGTCTTGCTGATCGGGAAATCGCGCACCGGGAAGGCGTCGGGCAGGATGGTGGTGCTGGTCTGGCCATTGGCCAGCACCTGGTAGCCGTCGCGCTTCTGGCGGATCTCGGTATGCGCGCCCTCGAAACCGTAGGTCAGCGCGTGTTCGACGCTGCCGGTGCTGAACGCCTTGTTGAACTGCGCCTGCAGGCCGTAGACGCGCTGGTCGAAGTTGAACGCGCGGTGGCGGCGGCTGCGGTTGGCGCGGTCCTCATCGGTGATCTGGGTGGTTTCGCTGTGCTGGGTATACAGCTGCCAATGCAGGCTGTCGGCGAAGCCCTTGTCCAGCGCATCCATTTCATGGGCGAACGACACGCGGGTGCGGTTCTGCGTATCGCGCGCCTTCATGCCGGTGGTGGTGGTGCGGTCGATCGAGGACAGCACGTTGGTATCGGTGTTGTCTTCGTTGCCTTCCACGGTCAGCCGGAAGCGCTGGTCCTGGCTGGGTGCATAGACCAGCTTGGCCAGGCCACTGCGACCATCGCGGTCCTGCGGGTTGGGCGCGGTGCGGGTATTGTCGAGGCTGCGTACATCACCCTTGTTGCCGGTTTCCTGGCCCTGGCGATGGTTGATGTTGACCATGCCGCTCCAGTGTTCGCCGCCGAACGCGCTGGTCACGCCGCCGAGCAGGCCCTTCCACTCACCGTCGTAGCCGAACTTCAGGCCGACGTAGCTGTCCTTGCCATCCTTCAGATAATCGGCCGGATCCTTGGTGACGAAGGCGACCACACCCCCGAGCGCGTCGGACCCATACAGCGAGCTGGCCGGGCCGCGCACGATCTCCACGCGCTTGAGCGTATCCAGATCGGTGAAGTTGCGGTTGGCGTTGGAGAACGAGCCGATGTTGAAGCTGGTGGGCATGGCGATGCCGTCGGTCTGCACGCGCACGCGGTTGCCGTCCAGGCCACGGATGCGGATGCTGCCAAGGCCGAAGCGCGCGGCGCTGCGGCTGACCGACAGGCCCGGCTCGTAGCGCAGCAGATCCTTGATGTCCTGCACCAGGTGCCGGTCCATCTGCTCGCGGTCGATGACGTCCACGGTGGCCGCCACATCGCTCACCGCCCGCTCGGTGCGGGTGGCGGTGACCTGCACACGGTCGAATTCGCGCGCATCGGGCGCGGCGGTGGCCGCGGCAGCAGCATGGGCGGACAGCGGCAGGGCCATCCAGACGGCAAGGCAAAGGGCGGTAGGGCGGGTCATCGGGTTCGTTCGGTCAGGCAGGGGAACCCCCGGTTACCGGCACACCCGGAGGGTGCACGCGGTAGACCGAGGGGGAGAGAGCGGGAGCGGACGGGTCGCCCACCCTGCCGGCGCGGCCGGCAGGAGGGAGGGGGGCGGGCGACCAGGCCGCGATTACTTGGTCAGGATCAGCTTGTCGTTGCTGGTGTGCCGCAGGCGATAGAAGCGGTCGCCGTGCTGGATCAGGATTTCACGACGGCCCTTGAGCAGGGCTTCGCTGTCGATGACCTCTTCCGGCGGAACGACACGGACCGGACGATCGCGGAGGGTCAGCGTTTCGGGGCGCAGCAGTACAGGTTGAGCATTCATGAGCATCTGGACTCGTGCGAGGGACGAGTCAAATGATAATGATTCTCAGTTGACAATCAACAACCATTCTCAATTTGATTGATGAGATTAATGATCGAATTCTGAAATTCGATAGATCATGTCAATCAAATGGCGACGCAGCCGTGTAGAGTCGACTCTACCGAGGCCCCCGAGGCCCGGTCGGCCCCCGGGTTCAGGCGAAGGCGGCTTCGACGTCGGCCCAGCCGGCGGCGTCGACCTGCTCCAGCACCTCCAGCGCCTGCAGGTTCTGCAGCAGCTGGCTGACCCGGCTGGCACCGAGGATCACGCTGGAGACGTTCGGGTTGCGCAGGCACCAGGCGATGGCCAGCGTGGCCGGCGCCTGCCCCAGCGCACGCGCCACTTCGCTGAAGCGGCGCACCTGGGCCAGGCGGGCCTCGGCGTCGTCACCCAGCACCAGCGCCTGCAGCCATTCCATGCCCTCGCGGCCCAGCCGCGCATCGGCCGGAATGCCCTGGTCGTACTTGCCACTCAGCAGGCCCGAGGCCAGCGGCGAGAAGATGGTGGTGCCCAGGCCGGCACCGGCATACAGCGGCGCGTACTCGACCTCGACCCGTTCGCGGTGCAGCAGGTTGTACTGCGGCTGCTCCATCGACGGGCCCTGCAGGTTGCGCGCCTCGGCGATGTCCAGCGCCTGCTGGATCTGCACCGCCGACCACTCCGAGGTCCCCCAGTAGAGGATCTTGCCTTGCCGCACCAGGGTATCCATGGCATGCACGGTCTCGGCGACCGGCGCGTCCGGATCCGGGCGATGGCAGTAATAAAGGTCCAGGTAGTCCACCCGCAGGCGCTTGAGCGCCGCATGGCAGGCGTCGGTCACATGCTTGCGCGACAGGCCGCGCTGGGTCGGCCGTGGGTCCTTGGCGCTGCCGAAGAACACCTTGCTGGAGACGCAGATGCCGTCGCGCGGCAGGCGCAGGTCGGCGATCACATCGCCCATCACCTGTTCGGCGCGGCCGTTGGCATAGCCCTCGGCGTTGTCGAAGAAGTTGACGCCGTGGTCCCAGGCGGTGGCCACCAGGTTGCGGGCCTCGTCGCGCGGGATCTGGTCACCGAAGGTCACCCAGGCGCCGAAGGACAGGGCGGAAATCGGCAGGCCGGTGGAGCCCAGGCGACGGTATTGCATGCGAATCTCCTGCTGCGGGCCCGCATCCGGGCCGGGATCGAGCCCCATTCTACCTGCCGCCGCCGGCCGCAAGCCCTTGCCGTTGCTGGCCTGATCGGTACCGATAGATGCGCGCACGCTGCTTTTTCTTGCCCCGGCCCCTGCCCTGCACTAGGCTTCCCGTTTTTCGCGACGCCCCAGGGGAGTCACTCACATGGTCGAAGGTTTGGGCAGGATCGGCTTCGGCCTGTTCGGGTTGGCGGTGCTGATCGGCATCACCTGGTTGTTTTCCAACAACAAGCGTGCGGTTGACTGGAAGCTGGTTGCCACCGGTATCACCCTGCAGATCGCGTTCGCGGCGCTGGTGATCCTGGTGCCGGGCGGCCGCGACGTGTTCGATGCGCTGGGCAAGGGCTTCGTCAAGGTTCTCAGCTTCGTCAACGAAGGCTCGGGCTTCATCTTCGGCTCGTTGATGGACACCAAGAACTACGGCTTCATCTTCGCCTTCCAGGTGCTGCCGACCATCATCTTCTTCTCGGCGCTGATGGGGGTGATGTACCACCTCAACGTCATGCAGGCGATCGTGCGCGTGATGGCGTGGTCGATCACCAAGGTGATGCGCGTGTCCGGCGCGGAAACCACCAGCGTCTGCGCCAGCGTCTTCATCGGCCAGACCGAGGCGCCGCTGACCGTGCGCCCGTACATCGCCAGGATGACCCAGTCCGAGCTGCTGACCATGATGATCGGCGGCATGGCCCACATCGCCGGCGGCGTGCTGGCGGCCTATGTGGGCATGCTCGGCGGTGGCGACCCGGCGCAGCAGGCCTTCTACGCCAAGCACCTGCTGGCAGCGAGCATCATGGCCGCACCGGCCACCCTGGTCGTGGCCAAGCTGCTGATTCCGGAAACCGGCACCCCGCTGACCCGCGGCACGGTGAAGATGGAAGTCGAAAAGACCTCCAGCAACATCATCGACGCGGCCGCTGCCGGTGCCGGTGACGGCCTGAAGCTGGCGCTGAACATCGGCGCGATGCTGCTGGCCTTCATCGCCCTGATCGCGCTGCTGAACGCCCCGTTGACCTGGATCGGCGAGGTGACCGGCCTGGCCGCTGCCATCGGCAAGCCGACCAACCTGTCGACCATCTTCGGTTACGTGCTGGCCCCGATCGCCTGGGTGATCGGTACCCCGTGGGCTGATGCCACCACCGTCGGTTCGCTGATCGGCCAGAAGGTCGTGATCAACGAATTCGTCGCCTACACCGAACTGTCGCAGATCGTGAACGGCCAGGTGGCCGGCGTGAGCCTGTCCGAGGAAGGTCGCCTGATCGCCACCTACGCGCTGTGCGGCTTTGCCAACTTCAGCTCGATCGCGATCCAGATCGGCGGCATCGGCGGCCTGGCCCCGGAACGTCGCCACGACCTGGCCAAGTTCGGCCTGCGCGCGGTGTTGGGCGGTACCATTGCCACCTTCATGACGGCGACCATCGCCGGCGTGCTGACGCACTTCAGTTGAACCCTTGGTTGAGAAAAGATTCCCTATGAGCAGCAGTGTCGTTGTCGTCGGTTCCTTCAATGTCGATCACGTGTGGCGGTGTGAGTCGCTGCCGGCACCGGGTGCGACCATTGCCGGCCGCTACAGCACCGGCCCCGGGGGCAAGGGCTTCAACCAGGCGGTGGCGGCCTGCCGCGCCGGTGCCGACACGCACTTCGTGTGCGCGTTGGGCGATGACGCCGGTGGCGCCACCGCGCGTGAACTGGCTGCGCAGGATGGCTTCGCGCTGATCGCCGAGGCCAGCAGCGAACCGACCGGCACCGCGGGCATCTACGTGGACGCGCGTGGCCGCAACACCATCGTGATCGGCCCGGGTGCCAACGCCGCGCTGGGCACCGATTTCCTGCAACAGCAGCAGGCCCTGCTGACCCGCGCCAAGGTGGTGCTGGTGCAGCTGGAATCGCCGGTGCAGACCATCGAAGCGGCGCTGGCCACGGCCCGCGAGGCCGGTGTCACCACCGTGCTCAATACCGCACCGGCCGATGCGCCCTCGACCATCGGCCTGCTCAAGCTGGCCGATGTGATCACCCCGAACGAAACCGAGTTCGCTGCCCTGCTCGGCCGCCATGTCGGTGAGCGCGTGGATGCCAACGACGTCGCCGCGCTGGATGGCGCCAGCCTGCACGCGCTGTGCCGCAAGCTGGTCGGCAACGGCACCGTGGTGGTGACCCTGGGTTCGGTGGGCGTGTTCGTGTCGCATGCCGACGAGAACCTGCGCGGCGATACCCAGCCGTACTACCGCGTGGGTGCCGAACAGGTGCAGGCGATCGACACCACCGGTGCCGGTGACGCCTTCAACGGTGCGCTGGCCGCGTCGCTGGCGCAGGTGGCCGACGCCCCGTTCGCCCGCCACGTGCGCTTCGCCAACCAGTTCGCCGGCCGTTCGACCGAGAAGGAAGGCGCCGCTGCGGCGATGCCGCGCTTCACCCCGGCCGACGCTGAAGCCAGGTAATTCCACGCCACGCGTGGATGACAAGGCCCGGGTGTGCAGACACCCGGGCCATTCTTTTGCCCATTGCCCAGCCCCTGCGACCGCCTGTCGCATTGCCCACATCCTGCCCCTCGCCCACCATCCGCGCAGCTTCCTCGCACGGGCAGGACATGGACGGATTCCCCTGGCTGCTGGTCGCGGCCGCCGGCAGTGCCGTGGCGGCGCTGCTGCATATCGGCTGCATCGCCTTCGGCGCCGCGTGGTACAGGTACTTCGGTGCCGGCCAGCGCGTGGTCCGGCTGGCGCATGCGGGGCACTGGTGGCCACCGCTGATGACCGCCGGCATCACTGCCGTGCTGGTGGCCTGGACCCTGTACGCACTGGCCGCCGCGGGCTGGCATTCGCCGCTGCCGGCCAGCCGCCTGGTCCTGCCCGGCATCGCCGCGCTGCTGTTGCTGCGTGCCGCGATGGGCTTCGGCCTGGCGCTGTTCCGGCCGGGGTACAACGGCACGCGCTTCTGGGCGGTCAGCTCGCTGGTCTGCCTGGGCCTGGGGCTGGCCTTCGCGCTGGGTACCCGCCAGGCCTGGCAGAGCCTGGGGTAGCCGCCCACCATCGCCCGCCCGTGGGGGCGGCGGAAGCAACCGTCAAGCATCTGCTGATGCCGGTACGGCATGAGGTCGGTGCCGATCGGCCTGAACCGGACCGCGCGCGGCACGGCCGCACCGCCGCCCGCACCCTACAATGGGCGCATGCAGATCGGCCCGTACACCATTGCCCCCAACGTCGTGCTGGCACCCATGGCCGGCGTCACCGACAAGCCCTTCCGCCTGCTGTGCAAACGGCTGGGTGCGGGACTGGCCGCCTCGGAAATGACCATCAGCGACCCGCGCTTCTGGAACACGCGAAAGTCGATCCACCGCATGGACCATGACGGCGAGCCGGCCCCGATCAGCGTGCAGATCGCCGGCACCGAGCCGCAGCAGCTGGCCGAGGCCGCGCGCTACAACGTCGACCACGGCGCGCAGATCATCGACATCAACATGGGCTGCCCGGCCAAGAAGGTGTGCAACGCGTGGGCGGGCTCGGCGCTGATGCGCGACGAGCAGCTGGTGGCGCGCATCCTCGAAGCCGTGGTCAACGCAGTGGACGTGCCGGTCACGCTGAAGATCCGCACCGGTTGGGACTGCGACCATCGCAATGGCCCGGTGATCGCCCGCATCGCCGAGGCCAGCGGCATCGCCGCACTGGCCGTGCATGGCCGCACCCGCGACCAGCATTACACCGGCCAGGCCGAGTACGCCACCATCGGCGAGATCAAGGCTGCGCTGCGCATCCCGGTGATCGCCAACGGTGACATCGATTCACCGCAGAAGGCCGCCCACGTGCTGCAGCAGACCGGGGTGGATGCAGTGATGATCGGCCGCTCCGCGCAGGGCCGGCCGTGGATCTTCCGCGAAGTGGCGCACTACCTTGCCACCGGCGAGGAACTGCCACCGCCGTCGCTGGCGGAAGTGCGCGACATCCTGCTCGGCCACCTGCATGCGCTGCATGCGTTCTATGGCGAGCCGCAGGGCGTGCGCATCGCGCGCAAGCACCTGGGCTGGTATGCCAAGGACCGGCCGGAGAACGCCGCCTTCCGCGCCGTGGTCAACCGTGCCGAAGACCCGCAGGGCCAGATCGCGCTGACCACGGAATACTTCGACCGCCTGATCGCCGGGGAACCGGCGCTGTCTTCGGCCGCCTGACCGCCCCCGCCGCGTCGCAACGTCGAGCCTGCTCGACCGAATTGAACTCCGAGAGCCCGCCTCCATGACCCCGCCGATCTCCTCTCCGACCTACCTGCACGGATTTTCCGGCACCGAACAGCAGCGCCTGATGACCCAGGCCCGGCTGCTGGAATCGAGCATCTTCGGCCAGATCGACTACAGCGGCGCGCGGCGCCTGCTGGAAGTCGGCAGTGGCGTCGGTGCGCAGACCGAGATCCTGCTACGCCGCTTCCCCGAGCTGCACGTGACCGGCGTGGACCTGAGCGAAACGCAGCTGGCCACCGCGCGCGAGAACCTGGCGCGCACGCCGTGGTGCAGCGACCGATACACCCTGCAGCAGGCCGACGCCGGCGAGCTGCCGTTCGAGGCACGCAGCTTCGACTCGGCGTTCCTGTGCTGGGTGCTGGAACACGTGCCTTCACCGGCGCGGGTGCTGAGCGAAGTGCGCCGCGTGCTGGCACCGGGTTCGCCGGTCTACATCACCGAAGTGATGAATGCCTCGTTCCTGCTCGACCCGTACTCGCCGCACATCTGGCGCTACTGGATGGCCTTCAACGACTTCCAGTACGACCATGGCGGTGACCCGTTCGTCGGTGCAAAGCTGGGCAACCTGCTGCTGGCCGGCGGCTTCCGCGACGTGCACACCGAGATCAAGACCATCCACCTGGACAACCGCGAACCGGCGCGTCGCAAGACGATGATCGCGTTCTGGGAACAGCTCCTGCTGTCGGCCGCCGACCAGCTGCTGCAGGCCGGCTCGGTGGACGAGGAAACCGTGGAAGGCATGCGCCGCGAGTTCCGCCTGGTGCAGAACGACCCGAACGCCGTGTTCTTCTACTCGTTCGTCCAGGGCCGCGCCACGGTGTATTGATCCGGTGTTCTGCTGCCGATCGGGGCCGTAGAGCCACGCCATGCGTGGATCCAGTGATCAATGCACGGCGGTGTGGTCGGCCGCGCCCGGCGCCGCCGCCGGCTCCTGCCAGATCCGCTGCCACATCGCCGCCAGGCGGCGACCGGCGTCGGCACGCGCGGCGGGACTGCTGTAGTCCACCCGCACCTGCTTGGGAACGATCGCCCGCCACTGCCCGTCGGCCTGCCCGGCCACGACGAAGTTGAAGGTGTAGTCCGGCTCCAGCCCCATGCGCAGGTCACTCAGCACCAACCGGCCGTCAACCACCTGCGCACGCATGAAACCGCGGTTGAACCACGTCAGCTGCTGCACCGCCGGGATGGCCTGCGCTTCGCGCAAGGCCTGTACGTTGGACGCATGGCCTTCGAACCGCATCGGCCCGTGGTCGGCCACCAGCGAGCGGTCACCCACCACGTAGCCATTGGGCGTCATCGCCACCACCCGCCACAGCAGGGTGTTGAACGGCATCGGTACCGAGAAGCGCGGCGCATCGCCCAGGCCCATCGCGGCCAGGCTCTGCTGTGCGGCACGGTCGACCTGTGACTTGGCGATCAGGCCCCAGCCCAGGTAGCCACTGCTGAGCAGCAGGGCCACGCCCAGCACCCTGCCCGCCCAGGGCCGGGCGCGGCCGAACCAGGCCAGCACGCAGCCCAGCAGAAGCCACACCGTATACCCCGGGTCGATGATGAAGACACTGGATCCCATGGTCGGATGCGGGCGCAGCGGCCACCACAACTGGGTGCCATACACGGTGAACGCATCCAGCACCGGATGGGTGACCAGCGCCAGCTGGATCGCCCAGAACCAGCGCAGCGGTGACTGCGCGACGCGGCCATTGCCGAAGCGCTTGAACAGCCACCAGATCAATGCCGCCACCCATGGCAGTACCAGCAGCGAATGACTGAAACTGCGGTGCTCGATCATGTTCGCCACCGGATCGGCTGCGGTGAAACCGAGCCACAGCGCGTCGAGGTCCGGCAGGGTGCCAAGCGCGGCACCAGCGAGCAGGGCCGCACGGCGATGTCCGGGCGGGGCGATGGCAGCGGCGACGGCGCCACCGAGCACGATCTGGGTCAGGGAGTCCATGGGCCGATGCTAGCGGCTTGCGGGTGGTGCATGTAGAGCCGAGCCCATGCTCGGCTGCGCTTCGTTCTGCGCCACGTCAGCCGAGCATGGGCTCGGCTCTACAGTAGGACAGACGCGCGTTACGCCGCCTGCGACAACCGCGCGCCTGACAGTTCCACCAGGGTCTGGCCGTTGTGGTCGAGCAGGCGCAGCGCACCATCATGGTCCTCGGCCAGTGCGGTCAGGCTCTCCACCCAGTCGCCGTCGTTGGCGTAGACCAGGCCATCGCGTTCGACCAGCGCCGCGCGGTGGATGTGGCCGCAGACGATGCCATCCAGGCCGCGCCGGCGCACGTCGTCCAGCCCGGCCTGCACGAAGCGCTCGATGTAGCGTTCGGCGGCCCCGCTGCGCTTCTTCAGGAACTCCGACAGCGACCAGTAGCGCATGCCAAGCCGGCGCCGTACCGCGTTCAGCGCCTGGTTGCCGGTCAGGATGCGGTAGTACAGCCAGTCGCCGAACTTTTCCTGCAGGCCACCGAAATGGGTCACGCCGTCGTAGTCGTCGCCATGCGCGACCAGCAGCCGGCGGCCATCGGCGGTCACGTGGATGGCACGGCGGCGCACCTGCATGGCCGGCAACATCAGCCCGCACACCTGGCGCAGCGAGGCATCGTGGTTGCCGGGAATGTAGATGATCTCGGTCCCTGCACGGCGCAGCGCGTGCAGGGCCTGGATGACTTCGCTGTGCGACTGCCGCCAGTTGGCGCGGCGATGCGCCATCCACCACAGGTCGATGATGTCGCCGACCAGGTACAACCGCTCGCAGCGCAGCTGCGAGAGGAACCGCGCCAGTTCGGTGGCGTGGCAATGACGTGAGCCCAGGTGCACGTCGGAGACGAACACTGCGCGCCGGTGCGGCGACAGGTTCGCCAGCGTGCTCATGCCGGCGCACCCGCGTCGCGCAGGTAGCGTTTGCGCTTGTTCGGCCGGATCGCGCACAGGTCCACTTCGATCAGGCCGTCGATCGAATCGCTGAAGTCCGGGTCCACGCCGAAGGCGAGGAAGCGCGCGCCGCCGGGTTCGCACAGATCGGTGTACTGGCGGTACAGCGTCGGCACGCCGGTACCCAGTGCGGCCAGGTTGGCCTTGAGCACATCGAACGCGGCACCCGCATCCAGCTCGCCGAAACTTGGCGGTGCGGCGAAGTACTGGAAGGGGCGGTTCGATTCGGCCAGCCCGGCGGTTCCGCCGTAGTAGCGCTGGTAGTAGGCCACCAGCTGCTCGCGCGCATCGCGCGGCAGCGCTGCGCTGATCGAGACCGCGCCGAACAGGTAGCGGATGCCCGGCCGGCACTGCAGGTAGGCGCCGATGCCCTGCCACAGGTAGTCCAGGCTGCGGCTGCCCCAGTAATCGGGCACCACGAAGCTGCGGCCCAGCTCCAGGCCCTCGGCAATGTGGGTGATGGCATCGTCGGAATAGCGGAACAGCGACGCGCTGTAGAGCCCGGACAGGCCGTGCCGGGCCAGGGCCTGGGCGCCGCGCATGATGCGGTAGGCACCGGCAATGCGCTGCGCCGCCGCGTCCCAGATCACGATGTGCTCGTACTGCGGATCGTAGGCGTCCAGGTCGCGGCTGCGCCCGGTGCCCTCGCCCACCTGGCGGAAGGTCAGCTCGCGCAGGCGGCCCAGTTCCAGCAGCAGCGGTGAATCGGCGGTACAGGTCGCCAACAGGATCTGCTTGCCATCGGCGGTCTGGCCCAGCTGGGTGGCCGCAGCAATGCCGGCGGCGACCTGCGAAGGCGGCACCGGAGACGCCAATGGCTCGGGGCCTGCGCACGCAGCGGCATTGCCGGCCGCGCCGTTGCGGCCCAGCGCGTACAGCGCGCGGCGCACCGCCAGCAGCTGTGCGCCCGGGTCACCGCCCTTGCCCAGCTGCATCGGCTCGCCGATGCTCAGCCGCAGCGGGCGGCCACGACGGGCGAACATTTCGCGCGCCAGCAGCGCGGTGCCGGCCGGCTTGAACAGGGTCGAGGCGCCGTAGAACAGCGCCGAGTTGCGCGCTTCCACCCGCACCGGCAGCACCGGCGCAGCGGCCGCGCGGGCAAAGCGGACGAACCCGCGCTGCCAACGGCCATCGCGGATGCCGCGCAGCGACAGGCGCGAGACCTCGCCGGCCGGGAACACGATCACGCACTGCTCGGCGGCCAATGCTTCCTCCACCGCATGCAGGCTGCCGCGCCGGGCCTTGCCACCGAGGATGCGCACCGGCAGCAGCAGGTCCTGCAGCGGCGCGATCGCCCCCAGCAGATCGTTGGCCACGATCCGCACGTCGCGGCGGATACGGCCAACCGCGTCCAGCAGTGCGAGGGCATCCAGTGCCCCGGAGGGGTGGTTGGCGACGATCAGCAGGCGGCCGGTGGCCGGGATCCTGGCCAGCGCGGCCGGATCCACCTGGTACTGGCCGCCGATGAATTCCAGGCCGGCGGCGACGAAACCGAAGCCGCGCAGTCCTGAGCTGCGCTGCAGGAAGGCTTCGATCTGGTCCAGGCGCGACCAGCGCCCGACGCTGCGCAGCAGCGGCCGCGCCAGTTGGCCGCGACGGCCATGGAACCAATCGGGGAAACGTTGCTGGAGACGCTGTTCGAGTTCCTGCATGGCGGATCCACTGATGCCCGGCGGCCGGATTGGCCGACAGCCTGCGCCCGGCAGGCGGCAGCCAGATGGCGGTTTCGGGGCAGAACGATGACGGCCGGCCCGCCTTCGCGGCGAGGTCGCCGCCTGCGCGGTCGGGGCCGGCAGCCGTCCCGTCTGTTGTCACGCTGGTGGAACACTGGGCCTCAAGGCTGGGCCCCAATCCCCAAGGGACGGCCCCTCCAGGCCTACGCGGGCTTAACCACCGGCAACCGGCACAGGTTCACAATGCACAGGCGGCGCACCCCGTGTATCATGCGCGCCCATCTTTCCATCCGAATCAAGGGATATTACGCCTGATGTCCAGCTATCTCTTCACCTCCGAGTCGGTCTCCGAAGGCCATCCGGACAAGGTTGCCGACCAGATCTCCGATGCGGTGCTGGACGCGATCCTGACCCAGGACCAGCGCGCCCGCGTGGCCTGCGAGACCATGGTCAAGACCGGCGTTGCCATCGTGGCCGGTGAAATCACCACCAGCGCCTGGATCGACCTGGAAGCGCTGACCCGCAAGGTCATCACGGACATCGGCTACGACAGCTCCGACGTCGGTTTCGACGGCGCCACCTGCGGCGTGCTGAACCTGATCGGCAAGCAGTCGCCGCACATCGCCCAGGGCGTGGATCGCAAGAAGCCGGAAGAAATGGGCGCTGGCGACCAGGGCCTGATGTTCGGCTATGCCACCAACGAGACCGACAGCTACATGCCGGCCGCGATCCACCTGTCGCACCGCCTGGTCGAGCAGCAGGCCAAGATCCGCAAGAAGAAGAACTCGCCGCTGTCGTGGCTGCGTCCGGACGCCAAGAGCCAGGTCACCCTGCGCTATGAAAACGGCGTGGTCTCGGCCATCGACGCCGTGGTCCTGTCGACCCAGCACGCCCCCGGCATCAAGCAGAAGGACCTCATCGAGGCCGTCCGCGAAGAGATCATCAAGCCGGTGCTGCCGGCCAGGTGGCTGCACAAGGGCACCAAGTTCCACATCAACCCGACCGGCAAGTTCGAGATCGGTGGCCCGGTGGGCGACTGCGGCCTGACCGGCCGCAAGATCATCGTCGACACCTACGGCGGCTGGGCCCGTCACGGTGGTGGTGCCTTCTCCGGCAAGGACCCGTCCAAGGTCGACCGTTCGGCAGCCTACGCGGCCCGCTACGTCGCCAAGAACGTGGTGGCCGCCGGCCTGGCCGACCGTTGCGAAGTGCAGGTCTCCTACGCCATCGGCGTGGCTGAGCCGACCTCGATCTCGGTCACCACCTTCGGCACCGGCAAGATCAGCGACGACAAGATCGAGAAGCTGATCCGCAAGCACTTCGACCTGCGCCCGTACGGCATCATCAAGATGCTGGACCTGGTGCACCCGATGTACCAGCAGACCGCGGCCTACGGCCACTTCGGCCGCAAGCCGAAGGAGTTCAGCTACCTCAACGGCGAAGGCGAGACCGTCAACGCCACGGCCTTCTCCTGGGAGAAGACCGACCGCGCCGCCGCCCTGCGCGCCGATGCGAAGCTGAAGTAAGAAACACGAAGGGCCGCTCACGCGGCCCTTCTGCTTTCTGGTAGAGCCGGCCGCTGGCCGGCTTTTTCATGGCCTTCGGGAAACAATCGCGTGATTGCCGGCCAGCGGCCGGCACTACCCGGTTGCCGATACAATCGCCGCATGTCGACCGAACTGAAAACCCACCAGCTGTCCATGACCGTGCTGATGTCGCCGGAGATGGCCAATTTCTCCGGCAAGGTCCACGGCGGCGCCATCCTGCGCTTGCTCGACCAGGTTGCCTACGCCTGCGCCAGCCGTTACGCCGGCAGCTACGTGGTCACCCTGTCGGTGGACCAGGTGATGTTCCGCCAGCCGATCGCGGTGGGCGAGCTGGTCACCTTCCTGGCCTCGGTGAACCATACCGGCACCTCGTCGATGGAGATCGGCATCAAGGTGGTGGCCGAGGACATCCTCAAGCGCAGCGTGCGCCACGCCAACAGCTGCTTCTTCACCATGGTGGCCGTGGATGAGGAAGGCCGGCCGACGCCCGTCCCGCCCCTGCAGCCGGCGACGTCCGACGAGAAGCGCCGCCAGGCCGCCGCGCAGATCCGCCGCCAGCTGCGCCAGGAAATGGAACAGCGCCATCTGGAACTGCTGGCATCGAATCCGCCGTCACCGGAGGAATGAGGTAGTGCCGGCCGCTGGCCGGCAACCTCGCGCGCGCTGCCGGACATCATGAGGTTGCCGGCCAACGGCCGGCACTACCATTGCGAATTCGCCGGGCCATGCCCGGCGGATGCGGATCAACCGGTGTTCTGCACGCCCTGCGCAACACCGTTCACGCAGGCCACCAGCGCGCGCAGCAACCCGTCATCCTCGCGCCCGCTGGCCCGCCAGCGCTGCAACAGGTCCACCTGCAGCACGCTGATCGGATCGACGTAGGGATTGCGCAGGCGGATCGACAGCGCCAGCCGCGCATCGTGGTCGAGCAGCGTCCGCTGGTCCATCAGCGCCAGCAGCCAGTGCCGGGTGAGTTCCAGTTCGCGCTGCACCTGCGGGAAGAAGTGCCCGTGCCGTTCACCCGACAACAGCGAAAACTGCTCGGCGATGGTGATATCGCCCTTGGACAGCACCATCGCGATGTCGTCCAGGAAGGTGCGGAAGAACGGCCAGTCCCGCGCCATCTCGCGCAGGGTCTGTTCGTGGCCGGCAGCAACCGCCGCCTGCAGGCCACTGCCCACGCCGTACCAACCGGGAATCACCGCGCGCGCCTGGCTCCAGGCGAACACCCAGGGAATCGCACGCAGGTTGCCCAGCGCGGCGTCCTGGCCGAGCCGGCGCGATGGCCGCGAGCCCAGCGTCATGCGTTCGATCACGTCGATCGGCGTGGCGGTGCGGAAGTAGTCCATGAAACCGGCCTGGCCAACGAACGCGCGATACACCTCGCTGCTGGCCGATGCCACCGCGTCCATCACCGGTCGCCACTCATCCTCGCGCGGCTCGGCGGCACGCGGGCGCAGGCTGGCACGCAGCACCGCACCGGTGGCCTGCTCCAGCGAGCGCAGGGCCAGCGCACGGATGCCGTACTTGCGATGGATCACCTCGCCCTGCTCGGTCACCCGCAGGCGGCCATCGATGCTGCCGCGCGGCGATGCGTCCACCGCGTGCGTGGTCTTGCCGCCACCGCGGCTGATCGAGCCGCCACGGCCATGGAAGAAGGTCAGGCGGATGCCGGCCTCGGCCGCCACCTCCAGCAGCTCCACCTGTGCACGCTGCAGGCCCCAGCGCGATGCGGCGATGCCACCGTCCTTGCTGCTGTCCGAATAGCCCAGCATCACCATCTGCACGTCATCGCGCGCTTGCAGGTGCGCGCGATAGATCGGGTCGGCCAGCAGATCACGCAGGGTCGCGGTGCCGCGCTTGAGGTCCTCCACCGTCTCGAACAGCGGCGCGATATCCAGCGGTACTGATCCGTTCTCTTCCACCAGGCCGCCACGGCGCGCCAGCGCCAGCACCGCCAGCACGTCGCTGCGGTCATGTGCCATCGAGATGATGTAGCTGCCCAGTGCATCGCCACCATGCCGCGCACGGGCATCGGCCAGCGCGGCGAACACGGCGTCCAGTCGCCGGTTGCCTTCGTCGTCGCCCTTCGGCAACGGCGCGTCACCACTGGCATGCGGCGCCAGCAGGCGTGCGCGGCCCAAGGCATCCAGACCGTCCCACGCTGCGTCGCCGCCCAGCACCGTGGCCAGCGCGCGCGCGTGCACGCTCGATTCCTGGCGCACGTCCAACCGCGCCAGGTGGAAGCCGAAGGTCTTCACCCGCCACAGCAGGCGCTGCACGGCGAAGCCACCGGCATGTTCGCCGCGGTTGGCGCGCAGGCTGTCGAGGATCAGCTGCAGGTCGTCGATCAGTTCGTCCGGGCCGGCGTAGGCGCCCTCGCCATCGTCCAGCGTTGCCTGCAGGCGTGCGCGCATGCGGTCGTTGAGCAGGCGGTACGGCATGTCGGCATGGCGCGGGCGCGACTGCACCTGCGGCAGCAGCTGCTGGTAGTGCGCCACGCGCGCCTGCAGCGCCTCGCTCACGCCCACCCGCTCGGTGGACTGGCTGAGCAGGCTGGCCAGCTGCAGCAGTTCCTTCTGGTAGCGACCCAGCACGGCCTGCCGCTGCGCGTCCAGCGTAGTGCGGATGGTGTGGGCATCCACGTTCGGGTTGCCGTCCATGTCGCCGCCCACCCACGTACCGAAGCGCAGCAGGCGCGGCAGCGGCAGTTCTTCGCCGTAGGTATCGCGCAGCGCCTGCTGCAGCGATTCGTACAGCACCGGGATCACCCGGTACAGCACCTGCACCAGATAGAAGCCGACGTGCTCGCGCTCGTCATCGACGGTAGGCCGCACCGGCGAGGAATCGGTGGTCTGCCACGAAGCGGTCAGCGCCATGCGGAAGCGCGCAGCATCGGCGGCCGCTTCCCCCGGCGTGCGCTGGCCGTCGAGGTTGTCGACCAGGCTGGCCACCATCAGCTGCTCTTTCTCCAGCAGCGCGCGGCGCACCGCTTCGGTCGGGTGCGCGGTGAACACCGGTTCGATGTCGATGCGCGGCAGCCACTGCGCCAGCTCATCCAGGCCCACGCCCTGCGCCTTCAGATGCTGCAGCGCATCCTGCAGGCCGTCGGGCTGCGCCCCGGCGGTACCGGCACGCTGGTAATCACGGCGGCGGCGGATGCGATGCACGCGCTCGGCGATGTTGACCACCTGGAAGTAGGTGCTGAAGGCCCGCACCATGGTCTCGGCCTGCTGCGGCGTGCGCCCGGCCAGCCCTTCGGCCAGCTCCGACAGGGGCGCCTGGTTCTCGCGGCGGGCAATGGCGCGGGTGCGCACGTCCTCGACATCGTCGAGAAAAGCGGCCGAAACCTGTTCGACCAGCAGGTCACCGACCAGTGCGCCGAGCCGGCGCACGTCATCGCGAAGCGGAAGATCGGGGGAAGCAAACTCGATGCTGCTGCGGTACTCGTTCATCGGCGACGCACAGGCCTCGGTCAACAGATCCAGACCCCAAGCCTATCCCAGATCGGGCGTCGTGCTGCGATGCAAGAATGGTTTCATCTGCACGTATCCATGGCGGACGCAGCCGAGCATGGGCTCGGCTCTACAAGCGTCATGGCGCGTGACACCGTGTAGCGCCCGAGCCCATGCTCGGGCGGCGGCGCAGCCGCACAGGCGGCCGCTGTTGCAGCGGCCACCCTCATGCACGTATCAGCGCTTCTTCTTCGCCGTGCCCTGCTCGGCCGGGCCGATGGTCTGCTCCAGCCAGCGCTCGCTCTCGGCCAGCATGGTCATGATCGATTCGCGTGCGCGGTAGGCATGCGATTCGTTGGGCAGCATCACCAGCCGCGCGGTGCCACCCAGGCCCTTCACCGCCGCGAACATGCGCTCGCTCTGGATCGGGAACGTGCCGGAGTTGTTGTCGTCCACGCCGTGGATGAACAGGATCGGATCCTTGATCCTGTCGGCGTAATTGAACGGCGCCATCTTCTGGTAGACGTCCTGCGCCTGCCAGTAGTTGCGCTCCTCGGCCTGGAAGCCGAACGGCGTGAGCGTGCGGTTGTAGGCGCCGCTGCGCGCAATGCCCGCCTTGAACAGGCGGGTGTGTGCCAGCAGGTTGGCCGTCATGAACGCACCGTACGAATGGCCACCAATGGCGATGTGATCGCGGTCGGTCACGCCACGCCGCACCACTTCATCCACGGCCGCCTCCGCATTGGCCACCAGCTGTTCGATGTAGGTGTCGTTCGGCTCCTTGTCGCCCTCGCCGATGATCGGCATCGACGGGCTGGCCAGCACCACGTAACCCTTGGCCAGGAACGCCTGCGGACCCCAGTAGCTGACCGCATTGAAGCGATACGGCGAATCGGTCACCTGGCTGGCCGCGGCCGCGCTCTTGAACTCGCCCGGGTAGGCCCACATCAGCAGCGGGCGCGGGCCGTCGCGCTTCGGGTCGTATCCCGGCGGCAGCAGCAGGGTCGCGGTCAGGTCGACGCCGTCCTTGCGCTTGTAGCGGATCTGCTCCTTCTGCACACCCTTCAGCTGCGGCAGCGGATGCGCGAAATGGGTCAGCGCGCGCGGTGCGCTCCCAGCATCGACCAGCGACTGCACGTAGAAGTTGGCCGGCTCGTCCGGGCTCTCGCGGCTCAGCAGCAGCGAACTGCCCTGCTTGTCCAGCAATGCCACCGGCAGCGCATAGCTCGGTGCCTGCGAGTGGAACAGGCGCGTTGCCTTGCCCGTGGCGATGTCGAAGCGGTCCACGAACGGACGGTCGCCTTCCGGCGAAGCACCGGCGCCGGCCAGGTACAGGCTGCCGCCATCGGCGCTGGTCTGCAGCAGCGAACGGCCGCGCTCGTCGCTGGCCCGCAGCGGCCGGCCCGGATCGGCGTAGCGGTCCTGCGCATCGCGATCCCACAGCAGGCGCGGTTCGGCGCTGGCATTGTCCGGGGCGATCAGCCAGGTCTTGGTCCTGCGGGTCTTCCACCACGATTCGGTCAGCAGGGCCAGGTCGCCACGGCCCCAGCTGATACCGGCCAGGCGGCTGCCCAGCTGGGCCAGCGTCACCGGCGGTGTGTCGAACGGCGCGGCCTGCATCAGCACCGCATCGCGCACCTTGGCATCCCTGTTCGGGTCGCCACCATCCTGCGCTTCGGCCCAGACCAGGGTCGCGTCGGCATCACCACGCCAGCCGATGTCACGCACGCCGGTCACTTCGGCGTCGTTGCCGGTCGGCAGGCCTTCCACCAGCGGACGCACGGCGACGGTATGCACCAGCTTGCCGCTGGCACGGTCGATCACTTCAATGCGGCGCGGGAAACTGCTCACCGGCACCACGTAGGAATACGGGCGCTGCACCGGTTGGCGCAGCACGAAGCGGCCATCCGGCGACACGGAGAAGCCCATGAAGATCCCGGCCGCGCCGATCGGGCGGGTGCTGCCATCCAGGCTGACTTCCACCGGCTGTGTGGTGGCGTAGTAGTCGAACTGGCGCGCGTCAGCCTCGTTCTTCAGCAGGTCCTGGTAGGTACGGATCGACACCACGCCATCGCCCCGGCGGGTCTGCTGCACGGCCGGGCCGGTCGGGATGCCGTCGGTGGCCGGGGCCGCACCG
Source organism: Stenotrophomonas sp. YJH_SMC_65 (assembly GCF_059369475.1). NCBI lineage: Bacteria > Pseudomonadati > Pseudomonadota > Gammaproteobacteria > Lysobacterales > Lysobacteraceae > Stenotrophomonas > Stenotrophomonas sp. YJH_SMC_65. Next base: position 357,931 of record NZ_JCAFSR010000003.1, on the reverse strand, counting down.
AGGTTGGCCGGGCGGGTGAACACCACCAGCCCGCGGCTGTCCGGCAGCCACTGGTAACCGCTGCCGATCACCGTGTTCAAGCCGGCAACCAGGCGGCGGGCGCTGCCGGCGGCCACGTCCACCAGCCACAGTTCGTTGGCGCCGCTGGTGGCGTCGACCTGGTTGAAAGCGAGCCACTTCTGATCCGGAGACCACATCAGGCTGGCGATCGACAGCGTGGCCGGCAGGCCGCTGATCTGCCGTTCCTTGCCAACGGCCACGTTCATCAGCCACAGCTTCTCGCCGAAGCTGAAACGGCTGTCGGAGAACGTGCGCGGGTTGATGCGCAGGCCGGCCAGCTTCAGTTCCGGCTGCGCCACCACCCGGATCGACGGCAGCGACGGCATCTGCATCAACGCGGCCATGTCGCGGCGAGGCGACAGGTGCAGCGACGGCGCGCGCGGTGCGTCGACCACCGCCTGCAGCGCCGCCGAGGGCAGTTCGTAGCCATTGGCACCCTGCGCCTGTGCTGCAGCGGGCTGTGGGGCCAGCGCCCAGGCCAGCGGGGCCACGGCCAGCAGTCCCATCGACAGGACCAGGCCGGTCCAGCGCCGCGTACGGCGCGCGTGCATGCTCATCGTTCTACCTGCGTGATGCGTGAAAGCACCGACCTTAACAGGCCGTGCACGCGCCCCCATCTGCCGATGGTTGGGTCATCCGGATGTCATGCCGGGGCCGCGATATAATGGGGGTTCTCCCCTGCCGAGGGGCGCTGCGACCGGATCCGATGAGGCCCGGCCAGGCTCGGTAAGGTGGCTTTGTAACAACGGCGCCCGGCTAGATGCGAGCACCCGCTCGCCCACAACCGGAGCACACGAATGAACGCTGTTGCCAAGACCTTCTCCACCGAAGGTGATTACAAGATCCGCGACATCACGCTGGCCGACTGGGGCCGCAAGGAACTGGACATCGCCGAGCACGAAATGCCGGGCCTGATGTCGATCCGCCGCAAGTACCAGGCCGAGCTGCCGCTGAAGGGCGTGCGCGTGACCGGCTCGCTGCACATGACCATCCAGACAGCGGTGCTGATCGAGACCCTGAAGGACATCGGCGCCGACGTGCGCTGGGCCTCGTGCAACATCTTCTCGACCCAGGACCACGCGGCTGCCGCCATCGCCGCCACCGGCACCCCGGTGTTCGCCTGGAAGGGCGAGACCCTGGAAGAGTACTGGGACTGCACCCTGGACGCGCTGACCTTCACCCTGGCCGACGGCACCCTGACCGGCCCGGAACTGGTGGTGGACGACGGCGGTGACGTGACCCTGCTGATCCACAAGGGCTACGAACTGGAAAACGGCAGCGACTGGGTCAACACCGCGTCCGCCTCGCACGAAGAACAGGTCATCAAGAACCTGCTCAAGCGCGTTGCCAAGGAGCGCCCGGGTTACTGGGGCCGCGTGGTCAAGGACTGGAAGGGCGTCTCCGAAGAGACCACCACCGGCGTGCACCGCCTGTACCAGCTGGCCCAGGCCGGCACCCTGCTGATCCCGGCGATCAACGTCAACGACTCGGTCACCAAGAGCAAGTTCGACAACCTGTATGGCTGCCGCGAGTCGCTGGCCGACGGCCTGAAGCGCGCGATGGACGTGATGCTGGCCGGCAAGGTAGCCGTGGTCTGCGGCTACGGCGATGTCGGCAAGGGCTGCGCCGCGTCGCTGCGTGCCTACGGCGCGCGCGTGATCGTCACCGAGATCGACCCGATCTGCGCCCTGCAGGCGGCGATGGAAGGCTATGAAGTCAACACCATCGAATCGACCCTGGGCCGTGCCGACCTGTACGTCACCACCACCGGCAACCGCGACATCATCCGCATCGAGCACCTGAGCGCGATGAAGGACCAGGCCATTGTCTGCAACATCGGCCACTTCGACAACGAGATCCAGGTCGACGCACTGGTGTCCTTCGCCGGCATCAAGCATGTCAACATCAAGCCGCAGGTCGACAAGTACATCTTCCCGAACGGCAATGCGATCTTCCTGCTGGCCGAAGGCCGCCTGGTGAACCTGGGCTGCGCCACCGGCCACCCGAGCTTCGTGATGTCCAACAGCTTCGCCAACCAGACCCTGGCACAGATTGACCTGTGGGCGAACAAGGACAGCTACGAGAAGAAGGTGTACCTGCTGCCGAAGAAGCTGGACGAAGAAGTGGCTCGCCTGCACCTGGAAAAGATCGGCGTGAAGCTGACCACCCTGAGCCAGGAACAGGCCGACTACATCGGCGTGCCGGTGGAAGGCCCGTTCAAGCCGGACCACTACCGCTACTGATCGTGCGCGGTGCCGGCCAGCGGCCGGCACTACCGGCGCAGGCGGGGTCGGATCCCTTTCCGCAGGAAAGGGCGCTGACCCCGGCAACAGATGCAGACAGAACGGGCGCCTTCGGGCGCCCGTTCTGCGTTGCGTCGCCCCGCAGCAGATCCGCGCGCCCTGTCACAGTGCCCTAAGAAGCCGCTTGCTAGTCTCTATGCCCCCATGGACTGCCAACTGCAGGCCATGCGCCGGGACGCAGACAGCAAAGGACAGGACATGCCGCGCAACAATGACCGAGTGACCCGGGCGATGAAGCCCCTGATGATCCTGTGCTGGGTGGCCCTGCTGGCCGCCTGCAGCCCGCCTGGCAGCGATGCCGGTGCCAGCGCACCGGCAGCGAACACCGGCCAGGCAAGCACCGACGGCAAGGCAATCAGCACCCCGGCAGCGGCCACGGGCAGCAGCGCTGCCTGCGCCGAGGGGGCATCACAGGTGCAGACCCTGATCTGCAACGACCCCGCCCTGTTGCAGCAGGAAGCCGAGCTGGCCAAGGCTGAAGCCTCCGCACGCGACACCCTCGATGCCGCCGGCAAGGCCAAGCTGCAGGCCGAGCAGCAGCGCTGGATCCAGCATACGCGCGACCTGTGCGGTGACGCGCACTGCCTGCAACAGGTATTTGCCGATCGCCTCAAGGTGCTCTCGGCCACGCGCGACGGCCTGGTCGACCAGGACGCCTGCGAAGTGCCCGACGGCCAGCAGCAGTGCGTGGACCTGCTGGTGCTGCGCGACCCCAACAGCCAGTTGGCGAACTTCAACACGCTGCTGGGAGAAAACGGCCAGGAAGGCCGCCTGCTGGGCTGTACGGCCGCCACCAACGTGGGCGGTGGCCCCAACGCCGTGCTGGCGGCCAACTGCATCCAGGAAACCACCGCCGGCAAGCGCAACGTGCAGTTGTGCAGCAACCAGATGGTCGGCCAGTTCGCCCTCGTACCGGCATCGGCCGCCTACGGCACCCAGGCCGTCCGCCAGCTGCTCGGCTTTACGCAGCAGCACTGCGCCGGCTGACATCCGCTGGGTGCGCCCGGCGCTTTTTCCCACATTGAAGGACGATGACCATGGCAAAGGATTCCACCCTTACCCGCGAACAGCTGTCCACGCTGTTCCTCAACACGGAGCTGGGCGGCAACACCCGCCACCTGGACCACTTCTCATACGCGCAGAAAGGCGCAAGCACCTACTCGTTTGGACTGGTGCAGTTCGATGTCGGCGGCAATCCACAGGCCAGGCGTTTCCTGCGCGACAACGGCTTCACCGCCGCTGACATCGAACTGCTGTCCCAGCAGGGCGGATTGAGCACCCGGCAGCTGGCGGCGCTTGACGCCAAGTTGCAGGCCATTCCGCAGGCGAAGATGGACCAGCTCACCAACGACAAGCTGGACAGCGCCATCGAGCGCGTCGATGAAGCCATCGCCAAGGTGCGTGCCACCAACCCGGCCGCCGCCGATGCCATCGCGGCCAACCCCGAACTGCAGCTGGCCATGGCCGACTATGACAACCAGTTCGGCGGCATGGGCCCGCAGTTCATCAGCTATCTGGCCGGCAACGCGGAAAAGCTGCAGGGCGGTACGGTCCAGGCCGGCAATCCACCGACCCGCGGCGACGTGCAGAACTTCGTCGATGCCACCAAGTACGGCATCCAGTCGCCGGCCGCGGTGACCAGCCGCGATGAGCGCTTCGACCGGGCCATGACCCAGCTGGGCATCACCCCCACCCATGCCCCCTCGCACGGGTCGCCCGGCGCGCCCGGCGCGCCCGGCGGCAACGGCGTACTGGTCAGCGGCGCCAGGGGCGATGAGGTAAAAGCGATGCAGCAGAAGCTGGCCGACCTGGGCTATCTGGGCAAGGACGGCAAGCCACTGGTAGCCGATGGCGATTTCGGGCCCGGCACCCTGGAAGCGGTCAAGCAGTTCCAGCGTGAGCACCAGCTCACCGTCGATGGCAAGGTCGGTGCCACCACCCTGGGTGCGCTCGACAAGGCCATCGCGCAACAGCAACAGCAGGCCGCCGAACCGACCATGGCCACCCCCGGCCACGCCGACAACCCGCGTTACCAGCAGGTCGTGGAAAAGCTGGAAACGCTGGAAGAACAACGCCGCCAGGGTGGCCTGGCGCCACTGTTCAATGACCGCAGCCAGCTCGAGAACGCCGCAGGCCTGGTGGCTTACGAGTCCAAGCTGGCCGGCATGAGCCAGGTCGATACCGTGCTGGCGCGGCCGGACAACCAGGGCGTGTTCGCCGTGCAGGGCCAGCTTGGCGATCCCGCCATGCACCGCACTTACGTCGATCTGTCGCAGGCGGCGAACCACACGCTGCAGGACAGCACGCGGCATAGCCAGGCGCTGGACAACGAACTGTCGCAGCGACAGACCCAGGAACAGATTCAGACGCAGCAGTCGATGTCGCGCTGACGCGGGATGCCGACGATCACAGCCGGGACGGGCGCCTTCGGGGGCCCGTCCTGCGTTGATGCGCGAGTTTCGGTCAAGGCAATATCCCTACCTCGCGCTAGGATGCGCCCATGACCCCGGCCATCAACCTGCTCAAGCGCGAGAAGATCGCCCACACCGTGCGCAGCTACGTGCACGACGCCCACGCCGAATCGTATGGCGGCGAAGCCGTCGACAAGCTCGGCCTCGACCCGGCCCAGGTGTTCAAGACCCTGCTGGCCAGCACGGAAGCACACGAACTGCTGGTGGCGATCGTGCCGGTCGCCGGCCAGCTCGACCTGAAGGCGCTGGCCGAAGCCGCCGGCTGCAAGAAGTGCGAGATGGCCGCCGCCGATGCCGCACAGCGCGCCACCGGCTACCTGGTCGGTGGCATCAGCCCGCTGGGGCAGAAGAAGCGCCTGCGCACGTTCCTGGACACCAGTGCCGAAGCGCTGCCCGCGCTGCATGTCAGCGCCGGGCGCCGTGGCCTCGAGGTAGAACTGGCACCGGCCGATCTTCTGCGCCTCACCGCCGGCCACTACGCTGCCATCGGCAAGTCACGCTGATGCGCTGGCCGTGGTCTGCAGCGCCGGTACCCCGGCTCGACGATGCACAGGCCGACGTGCTGCTGCAGGACCTGCTGTCGCGCGATGCCACGCGCATCACCGATGCCGCACGCACGGTGGCACGGCTGTTCAGCACCGCGTCGTTGGACGCGTTGGTCGCACATGTGGATACGATCGAACGCAGCTGCGAGGGCATCGCCCTTGGCGGCATGCTGATCAGCAACCAGGCGCACCTGAAGGCGGCCCTGGAACGGCTGCGCTACTGGCGGGCGCGTGAGGGGTGCCTGTGCGCACTCTACCCTTCCTATGTGTTCTTCAACCCTGCACCGCTGCTGGAACAGGGCCACGTGCTGCTGCTCGGACGAGGCGAGGCCGAGGATGGCTGGGGTGAGTGCTACCGGGTGACGTGCACGTCCTGCACGCAGCCGTGGAGCGCCACCGAGCGTGAATACCACTACCCGTGGTGGGAGTGGAAGCGCCTCTGACAGTGATGCAGCCACGCACGGCGTGGCTCCGCTGCGGTACGTCCAGATCCATGCCATGCGTGGATGACGCTCACTCCACGAATTCATACCGCATCGGCATGCGCACGAGGGTCAACGCCGGCACCGTACCCTTCGCATCGGCAAGGCTGAAACGCCAGCCCTGCAGCTCCTCCGCTGCAGCGTCATCCAGCAACGCATGACCGCTGGAGGTCTCCACGATCACGGCCGCAACGCGCCCCCGCGCATCGACCAACGCCTTCAGCATGCTGCGGCCGGACAGCCCCTGCCGCATGGCCTCCACCGGATAGCGCGGCGACACGCCGTGTGGAGGCAGCCAGGGAATACCTTCACCCGCGAACAGATCCCGGTTGCTGCGTGCCGCGCAGGACGTCGGCAGGCGCAGCTGCAGGGATACCTGCACCTCATTCACGGTCACGTGCGCCGGCGCGGCGCAGGCATGCTGCACCAGCGCCTCCAGCATTCGTTGCTGCCGACGCAGCGCGTTGCCATTGGCCGCCGCCACTTCAATCACGCAGCGGCCGTCCTGCGGCTGCATCGACAGCGCGGTCACGCCCGCATCGCGCAGCCCGGGAAGGCGTGCCATGGGTTCGCAGGCCATCCCGGCAGAGGGCTTCGCGGCCAGTACCGGGGTGGCGGGCAGCGTGCCCGCCAGCAACATCAGGATCATCCTTGCCCAGACCGCCATGCCCCGCCCTCCTTGGGTTTGCCTGGCCCGATCATAGCGCGCGCCTGGGATCGGATCCCCTCCTCAGGGAAAGGCTTCGACCGGGGGCTCGAATGATCGGGTCAGAGCCCTGCGATGCGGGGATCCGACCCCGGCCGCCAGTTGGCGTTGTTCTCCCAGAACTCCACCGAGCGCCGGTAGGCCTCCTTGTCCAATGGCACGCCGGAACCGCCCTCCTCCACGCCCAGCGCATTGCGCATCATGGTGATCGGCGCCATCGGCACTTCTTCCGGTTCGGCGGTGTAGATGCAGCCGACGATGCCCCAGTCGGCTTCGATCGGTGAGCCTTCCCTGGCCAGCTGCTCGGCGTTGTACAGGATCACCACCAGGTAGTTCGCGCGCGGCGACTCCACGCCCTCGAACCAGCGCACCAGTACCGGCAGTTCCTCGCGGTTGCGCGCTTCGTAGCCGCTGCGCAGCTGGTGGCGGTTGGCCTCGGTGACCGGCACCGTCAGGCAGCGCGTGCTGGTCCAGTTCTCGTAGACGAACAACTTGCAGAACGGGGCGTAGCCGTCGAGCACCTTCAGCGGCGCGTGCGCATTGAGGTGTGCCTCGAACTGCTCGGCAGTGCAGTCCTGGATGGTATTGCCGCGTGGCACGCGCGGGAACAGGCGGGGACGGGCGAAATCGGTGAGGACGATGGACATGGCGCGGCGTGATCTGGGAATCCGCTGCACAGGGTAACCGCTGGCAGCACCTACAACGCCATCCGCTCGCGCAGCTCGCGTGCCTGCCGCCGCGATACCTCCACCTCGCTGCCATCATCCAGCGTCAGGTCATAGCCGTCGCCGATGCTGGGCGACACCCCACGGATACGGCGCAGGTTGACCAGTGTGTTGCGGTTGGCGCGGAAGAAAAGATCCGGCGGCAGACGTGCTTCCAGCGCGCTCAGGCTGCGGGTCAGCAGTGCGTTCTGGTCGCGGAACCACAGCCGCGTGTAGTTGCCATCCACCACCAGCCGACGGATCTCGGAGACTGCCACGAACCAGCAGCGTTCACCCTCGCGCACGAACACCTGGTCGTGCGCGCCCAGCGTGCCGCGCGATTCCGGCACGTCGGCCGCAACCGCCTCGCACTGCCGCGCCCGCTCGAGCGCTTCCAGCAGCCGCGGCGCCTCCACCGGCTTCACCAGGTAGTCCAGCGCGTTGGCCTGGAACGCACGCACCGCATAGGTGTCGTAGGCGGTGACGAAGACCACGGCCGGCACCGTGTCCAGGCCGTCCAGCACGTCGAAACCACTGCCGGAGGGCATCTGCACATCCAGCAGCACCAGGTCCGGTGCCAGCGTGGTGATCGCCTCGCGTGCGGCGGGCACGTCGTCGGCCTCGCCCACGCACTGCACCCACGGCAGCGCCGACAGCAGCGTGCGCAGCTCCTGCCGGGCCAGCCGTGCGTCATCGACGATCAACACGCGCAGCATGCCAGTCATTGCGGAATCTCCAGCAGGGCCTGCATGCGGTCACCGGCCGGTTGCAGCACGAATCGGCCACGCATGCCCAGCTGCGCACGCAGGTAGGCCAGGCCGACGCCATGGCCATGGGTGGGTTCGCTGCCGGTTGGAAGTGGATTGTCCACCTGCAACCGCAGCACGTCATTGTCCAGCGTGGCGCGGATCTGCACCTCGCCGCCGCCGGGTCGGCTGGCGATACCGTGCTTGATCGCGTTCTCCACCAGCAACTGCAACGCCATCGCCGGCAGCTGCGCCTGCGTGGCATCGGCATCGATCTGCTGCCGCACCTGCAGGCGCTGTTCGAAATGGACCGCCTCGATGGCCAGGTAATCATCGACCACCGCCAGTTCCTCGGCCAGCGTGACCTGCTCGCTGCGGTTGTGGGCGAGCGCCTGGCGCAGCGTGCGCGACAGGCGGGTGACCATGTCACGGGCCCGTTCCGGGTCTTCCAGGATCAGCGCACGCAGGTTGTTCAGCGCATTGAACATGAAATGCGGATTGAGCCGCGCACGCAGTGCGTCACGTTCCAGCGCACTGCGTTCGGCTTCGGCGCGCAGGCGTGCCAGCTCGCTGTAGCGTGCCCGCCGCAGGCCGTGCAGGCCCGCCCACAAACCGGTCCACACCAGCAGGAACAACGCGGTGTTCATCCAGTACAGCAGCACCGAAGACCACTGGTAATCCGCATGGCCGCCAGGCAGCTGCACCCAACCCAGCGCCAGCGCCGGCAGCAGCAGCGCCGCCGTTACCGCCTGTGCGACGCTGGCCCCGAGCACCACGCCGGCAGCCAGTTTCAGCACCAGGCTGCCCAGGCTGCCCTCCCACCAGCGCTGGCGCAGTGCAACCGAACGCAATGCGCCGCTGCACAGCCAGAGTGAGACCGCCACGCTGACGGTGATCAGCACGATGCCACTGAACACGATGCCGCCACCGATCCGCATGCCGACCCACAGCCCGTACAGCGCATAGCCGGCCCATGCCAGTGCATTGAGCGTCCAGAAACGGCGGGAAGGCGTGGTGGCGTCCATGCGGGCTCTCGGCGGTGGCAGGAGGGCGGACAAGGGTCAGGGATGCGCGGCGAGGAATCGCTGCACCTGTTCCTGCAACCAGCGCGGATCATCCCACATCAGGAAGTGGAAACCCTGCGCGCTCATCGCGATCTGCACGCCCTGCAGGTTCGCGTACTGGGCCTGGAACACCGCACGCGTGCCGTCCTCGGTGCCGCCCATCGGCTGGTAGCCGGCCCAGCTGCCGAGCACCAGCGTCGGCGCGGTGATCGAAGCGATGCTGTCGCGCAGGTCGGTGGTCATCAACGCATGCATCGCATCGGCCGTGGTCTGGCGGTCGCTGGCTTCGCCCCAGCGGCCCAGTTCGGCCTGGCGCCGCGGATCGCGGGTCATGCCCGGCAGGCCCGCCTTCAACTGCGCCTGCCATTGCGCGGCATCGGCGGCCAGCATGCCCTTGCGCAGCTGGTCGGCCATCGGCCGCACGCTGTCAGCGGTGGCACTCGGGTCGCGCGCCGCCGGCAGGAACGGCAGGGCATCGACCACCACCAGTGCGCTGATCGCCTTCGGCTCGGCCTGCGCCATCTGCAGGCCCAGCACGCCACCGAGGCTGTGGCCGACCACCACCACCGGCCCCAGGTGCTGGTCATGCAGGTAGGCCAGCAGCTGCCTGCGCATCGCCGGCAGGAAGCCGGCCGGGCGCGGGTCGGCCGCTGCCGCGCCAGCAAAGCCCGGCAACTGCACCAGGTGGCACTGCACGTCCTTCAGGGCCAGGCAGGTCTCGCGCCAGGCCTCGGCGCTGCTGTTGAGGCCGGGGATCATCAGCAGCGGTCGCCCCATGCCGACCACCTCGACCTGTACCTTGCCAGCGGTCGAGCCGGTGGCGGCATGCGCGGAACCGGAGCCGAGCACGGCCATCGCCATGCCGATCATCGCCAGCCGGGCCAGGGCCTTCATCGCGTACCAGAGTGCCAGGAAGATCTTCATCGTGTGCTCCTTCATCAGGTGGGGGGTGCCGGGATGGGAGCAGCGTGTGCCCGGCTACGGCAGCCAGGTTGCGATTCCGGAGCAACGGCCGCAGACCCGGGCAAACGGTCGCCGGCGGCGGACGGTGCCAGTCCATGCAGCCAACTAACATCCATCTTGATGAAGCGATATACTGACCCGCACCCGCCGCTGCCGCCCGTGCCATGACCGCCATCAGCTTCGAGTTCTATCCGCCCAAGACCGACGAACAGCGCAGCCAGCTGGACCGCGCCGCGGCCAGGCTGAAGGACTACGACCCCGAGTACGTGTCCTGTACCTTCGGCGCCGGTGGCTCGACCCTGAGCTATACCTCCGAGACCGTGCGCCACCTCAACCAGCACCACGGCTTCGAGGCTGCACCGCACCTGTCCTGTGTCGGCGGCACCCGCCAGGAAATCCGCGAACTGCTCAAGCTGTACCGCGCCATCGGCTGCCATCGCCTGGTCGCGCTGCGTGGCGACCTGCCCTCCGGCATGGGCTTCCCCGGTGACATGCGCTACGCCGCCGAGCTGATCGACTTCATCCGCGCCGAACACGGCACCGCCTTCCGCATCGAAGTCGGTGCCTATCCGGAGACCCATCCACAGGCCTCCGATGCACTGGCCGACCTGAAGCACTTCAAGGCCAAGATCGATGCCGGCGCCGACGCGGCGATCACCCAGTATTTCTACAACCCGGATGCGTACTTCCACTTCGTCGATGCCGTGCGCCGGCTCGGCGTGCAGGTGCCGATCACGCCCGGCATCATGCCGATCGCCAACTTCAGCCAGCTGCGCCGCTTCTCCGAGCAATGCGGTGCGGAGATCCCGCGCTGGATCAGCCGCAAGATGCAGGCCTATGGCGATGACGCCGAATCGGTGCGGGCGTTCGGTACCGAAGTGGTGGCCAAACTGTGCCAGCGCCTGATCGAGGGCGGCGCGCCGGGCCTGCACTTCTACACCTTGAACCTGGCCAAGCCGACCACGTCGGTGTTGAAGCTGCTGCACGGCTGAAAGCACGCCATGCCACCGCGATCGGCGCTACCCTGCGCCGATGAACCGGTTTTCCTTCCTGCTGTTGCTGCTGTCGTTGTGTTCGGTATCGAGCATTGTCCATGCGCAGTCCCCGCGCTTGAACCGCTGCACCGATGCGCAGGGGCAGAGCGTGTATACCGACCGCCCCTGCGACAGCGTTGGCGCCCGGTCGCGATTGCCACCGCCCGCGCCCACCGGCAGCACCCTGCCACGCGACACCCTGGGTGCGCGCTGCCCACGACGCCTGAGCGAGCTGGTGGAGGCACTGCGCACCGGCATCGTCAGCAACGATGTGAACCGGCTGTCCTCGCTGTACCTGTGGGGTGCGGTCTCCGATGCCGGCGCGCAGCGCATCCTCGGCCAGTTGGAATCCTTGGCACGGCGGCCACTGGTGGACGTGGTGCCGGTGTATCCGCCACAGGGGCTGGCGTCCTCGCAGGAAGAGGGTCAGAGCCCTGCGGCGCAGGAATCCGACCCTGAGCCGCCAGCGCCACGGCATCCGGTCGGCCTGCGCCTGGAGCAGACGCTGCCCGGCAGCGCGTCGCGAGCATCCACGGTGCTGGGATTGCGGCGGCAATACGGATGCTTCTGGATCACGTTGTGATCGGGAGGGGTCGGATCCCTTCCCAGCGGAAAGGGCTCCGACCCCGGATTGCCGCGATGGGGTCAGAGCCCTGCTGCGCAGGGATCTGACCCTGCATGCCGGCTCACGCCGGCCACAGCCCACGAATCGCAGCGATGCCCTGCCCGCCATGCCGACGCGCTTCGGCGATATGGCCGGCGGCCATGCCGCCCAACGCGTAGATCGGCAGCGATACCTGCGCGCGCAGCGCAGCGAAGGCCTCCCAGCCCAGCGGCACTGCCCCGGGATGGCTGGCCGTGGCCTGCACCGGGCCGAGCACCGCGAAGTCGCAGCCCAACTGCTGCGCCGCCTGCAGCTGCTCCAGGTCGTGGCAGGACGCGGCGACCAGCTGTCCTTCCGGCAAGGGCCGCTCCTGCAGGGCCAGCAACTGCTCGCTGCCCAGGTGCACGCCCACGCCCAGTGTGCGGGCCAACGCGACATCGCGGTTGAGCAGCCACTGCACGCCGCGACGATGCGCGCGCACGGCCTGTTCGATCATCGCCTGCCGTTGCGGATGCTCCGGCGGCAGGCGCAGCTGGATGCGCTGCTGGCCCGCCGCCACTGCCTGCTGCAGCCGTTCATGCCAGTGCTGCACGCCGCCGGCATCTTCGGCCGGCGCCGGCGTGATGAGGTAGCGATCCGGTTGGCGCAGTGCGGCCACCACCGGCAGGTCGGCCGGCGGCATGGAATAGCGGCCCAGCTTGTCCTGCGCCACCCAGGTGATCGCCTGGCCCTCGCGCCCGCGCGGTGTGCCCTTCCAGCTGCGCACGTGGCGCACTTCCAGGGTCAGGTGCTTGTCCGGATAGCGCTGCGGCACATCCATCAGCCAGGGCCCGACATCGGCCTCGATGCCCAGCTCTTCGCGCAGTTCACGCACCAGCGCCTGTTCGGAGGTCTCGCCGGATTCGCGCTTGCCGCCGGGGAACTCCCACAGGCCAGCCATGTCGCGGTTCTCGGTACGGCGGTTGAGCAGCACGCGGCCACGGGCGTCGGTGATGACGGCGGCCACGACATGGATCGATCGGGTGGGAGAAACCATGGGGCCAGCATGCCCAGAACAGGGCGGCCAGCGCAATCACGAATCCGCGCCGGATCGCCCGCGCCAAAGCAGAAGGCCCCGCTTGCGCGGGGCCTTCCGGGGTCAGCTCAGCTGGCCGTGGCAGTGCTTGTACTTCTTGCCACTGCCGCACGGGCACGGATCATTGCGGCCGATCTTCGGCTCGTCGCGCTGCAGCGTGGCCACGCCCTGCTGGGCGGCTTCGACCTGCGCGGCTTCCTCGTCGGCGCTGTAACCGCCGGCATCCTGGTGCTGGAACTGCGACTGGCTCAGGCGCGCCTGCGCCTGCTGGCGCTCGGCCGCTTCCAGCGCCTGCACTTCCTCGTCGCTGCGGATGCGCACGCGGGCCAGCAGGGTCACCACTTCGCGCTTGACGTTCTCCAGCATGTCCGAGAACAGCTCGAAGGCTTCCTTCTTGTATTCCTGCTTCGGCTGCTTCTGCGCGTAACCACGCAGGTAGATGCCCTGGCGCAGGTAATCCATGCGCGCCAGGTGCTCCTTCCAGCTCTGGTCCAGCACGGTCAGCATCACGTGCTTCTCCAGCGCGCGCATGGTTTCTTCGCCCAGGCCGGCTTCCTTCTCGGCGAAGTGCTGGTTGACGCGCTCCTGGACCTTGGTGGCGATGGCCTCAGCGTCCAGCTCTTCGTGTTCCTTGACCAGGTCGGTCAGCGACATCTGCAGGCCGAAGTCCGACTCCAGGGTCGCTTCCAGGCCGCGCAGGTCCCACTGCTCGTCGATCGAGTTCGGCGGCACGAAGCGCGCCACGATGTCGAAGATCACGTCGTCGCGGATGCCATCGACATTCGCCTTCACCGACTCGGCATCCAGCAGCTCGTCGCGCTGGGCGTAGATCACCTTGCGCTGGTCGTTGTTGACGTCGTCGAAGTCCAGCAGGTTCTTGCGGATGTCGAAGTTGTGGGCCTCGACCTTGCGCTGCGCCTTTTCGATCTGCCGGCTGACCAGGCGGTCCTCGATGACGTCGTCTTCCTTCATGCCCATCATGCGCATGGCCTTCTGCACCCAGTCGGAGGCGAAGATGCGCATCAGGTTGTCTTCCAGCGACAGGTAGAAGCGGGACGAACCCGGGTCACCCTGGCGGCCCGAACGGCCGCGCAGCTGGTTGTCGATACGACGCGATTCGTGGCGCTCGGTGCCGACGATGTGCAGGCCGCCCGCCGCCTTCACTGCCTCGTGGCGCTTCTGCCATTCGGCCTTGACCGCTGCCTTCTGCTCGTCGGTCGCGTCCTCGCCCAGGGCGTGGATCTCGGCTTCCAGCGAACCGCCCAGCACGATGTCGGTACCGCGGCCGGCCATGTTGGTGGCGATGGTCACTGCGCCCGGGCGGCCAGCGTTGGCGACGATGGTCGCTTCGCGGTCATGCTGCTTGGCGTTGAGCACTTCGTGCTTCACGCCGGCCTTGCTCAGGTGCTCGGACAGCATTTCCGAGGTTTCGATCGAGGTGGTACCCACCAGCACCGGCTGGCCGCGCTTGGCGCACTCTTCGATGTCGGCCAGCACCGCATTGAACTTGCCCTTGCGGTTGAGGAACACTTGGTCCGGGCTGTCCTTGCGGATGGTCGGGCGGTTGGTCGGGATCACCACCACTTCCAGGCCGTAGATGCTCTGGAATTCGAACGCTTCAGTGTCGGCCGTACCGGTCATGCCGGACAGCTTCTTGTACATGCGGAACAGGTTCTGGAAGGTGATGCTCGCCAGCGTCTGGTTTTCGCGCTGGACCGGCACGCCTTCCTTCGCTTCCACCGCTTGGTGCAGGCCGTCGGACCAGCGGCGGCCGGCCAGGGTACGGCCGGTGAACTCATCGACGATGACCACTTCGCCGTCGCGCACGATGTAGTCCACGTCACGCTGGTAGATCGCGTGCGCGCGCAGGGCGGCGTTGAGGTGGTGGACCACGGTCAGGTTCTGCGCCGCGTACAGGCCTTCGGTCTCGCCGTCGAGGATGCCGGCTTCAACCAGCAGCTGCTCGGCGTGCTCCATGCCCGCTTCGGACAGGTGCACCTGCTTGCCCTTCTCGTCGACCCAGAAATCGCCTTCGCCGTCTTCCGCTTCCTGCTTGACCAGGTGCGGCACGACGCGGTTGACGCGGATGTACAGCTCCGGGGAATCATCGGCCGGACCGGAGATGATCAGCGGGGTACGCGCTTCGTCGATCAGGATGGAGTCGACTTCGTCGACGATGGCGTAGTGCAGGCCGCGCTGGTAACGGTCGGCCTTGGACAGCGCCATGTTGTCGCGCAGGTAGTCGAAGCCGAATTCGTTGTTGGTGCCGTAGGTGATGTCGGCCGCGTAGGCCTCGCGCTTGTCGCTGTGCGGCATGCCCGGGTACACCACGCCCACGCTCAGGCCCAGCCAGTTGTACAGCTTGCCCATCTGCGCGGCGTCGCGGCGAGCCAGGTAGTCGTTCACGGTGACCACGTGCACGCCCTTGCCTTCCAGCGCGTTGAGGTACACCGGCAGGGTCGCCACCAGGGTCTTGCCTTCACCGGTGCGCATTTCTGCGATCTTGCCCAGGTGAAGCACCATGCCGCCGATCAGCTGCACGTCGTAGTGGCGCATGCCCAGCACGCGGCGGCCGGCTTCGCGGCAGACCGCGAACGCTTCCGGCAGCACCTTGTCCAGGGCTTCACCGCCGGCGATGCGCTGCTTGAACTCCGGCGTCTTGGCCTGAAGCTGCTCGTCGGAAAGCTTCTCGATCTCCGGCTCCAGCGCATTGATCTTGGCGACGATGCGGTTGAGCTGGCGCAGCTGTCGTTCGTTACGACTGCCAAATACGCGGGTAAGCAGGCTGTTGATCATTGAAGGAACCGGGTTGGATGGACACGACGCCCGGCCTCCCCCTTGGGATCCGTCCGCCGCAAACGAAACAGGGCGCCTGGCGCCCTGTCGATGGCAACACCCATTGTAGCTTGGGACGGGCGGCTGAGGTTTCAAGCGCCAATCCGGTCGCAATCGCCCCGGATTCGGCAAAGAAACACGGATGCGGGGTCGGACCCCTTTCGCCATGGCGAAAGGGCTCTGACCCCAGCCCTCAACCGAATCGGGTCAGAGCCCTTCCGCGGCGCGGAAGGAATCCGACCCGGGCATCAGCCGCGGCTGACGCGGCCGACCGGCGTGTTGCCGCCGTCGCCGAGGAACTTGCGCGGGTTGACCACGTTGCCGTTCTCCCACACCTCGAAGTGCACGTGGGCACCGGTCGAACGGCCGGTGGAACCGGCCTTCGCCACTTCCTGGCCGGCGCGGACCAGGTCACCGGCCTTCACCACCAGGCGCGAATTGTGCGCGTAGCGGGTGACATAGCCGTTACCGTGGTCGACATCGACGACGTTGCCATAGCCGCCCTTCACACCAGCGAAGCTGACCACGCCTTCGGCCACGGCCATCACCGGGTCACCGACCTTGGCGTGGAAGTCCATGCCCTTGTGGGTGGCGGCGCCGCGGCCGAACGGGTCGGCACGGGTGCCGAAGCCGGAGGTCACGTAGCTGTTGCGGATCGGCATGCGCGACGGCACGGCGTTCTGCTGCAGCTGGTGGTCGAACATCAGCGATTCCATCACCGACAACTGGCGGCCTGAAGCAGCGAAGCGCTGCTCCAGCACCTGTAAGTCGGCGTTGACGTCCTTGACCGGGATGTCGCTGGTCGGGCCGCCGGCGTCGCCGTCACCGAGGCCGGGGGTCTCGTTGAAGTCGAACTCGCCATCTTCCAGCTTGCCCATCTGGGTCAGCCGTTCGCCGAGGGCGTTCAGGCGGGTGGCCTGCGCCTGCAGCTCGCCGAGGCGGGCGGCCAGCGCGTTGACCTGGGTCTGCGCATCGCGCTTGACCTTGGCCAGCTCCGCATCCTGGCGCTCGACCTTGGCCTGCAGGCGCGAATCATTCAGCGCACTGGCGCCAATGCCGCCGGCAAGGCCGATAATGCAGCCTACCCCGAGCACGCTGCCCAGCAGGGCGCGGGGGCGGTCCTCGAAATAGAACCGCAAACGCGTGATCGGCGACGCCTTGGCCTGTCCTTCACGCGTTTTGATTACGATCTTTTTGAATGCCATCAGTGAGTTTTCATGTCTGAGCCGAAATCCAGCGTTCGCCCCGCGTCAGTGCCGAAACCGGCGCTGGATGCGGTAATGGCGGACAAAAGCGGGAACCCGCTGCGTCGGGCCTTGTGGCTCGACGCGCTGGACCGGCAGTTGCGCCCCCAGTTGCCGCCACCTCTGCGCAGCCGCTGCCGGCTGGCCAATGTGGACGGGGAACACCTCGTTTTTCTCGTCGGGTCCCCGGTCTGGCATGCCAAGTTGCGGCTTGCCGAAGCCCAGTTGCTCGACGCGGCCCGTTCCATCGGGCTGAAGGCCACCAGGGTGACCATCAAGACTGCGTCCACCACTCCCTCACGCTCCCCAGCGATCGACAACCGGAATGGCCCCCACGCAGTTTCAGCCGCCACGCACAAAGGGCTACGCGACGCCTTGGCTTGCCTGCAGGACGTTCCCTCGAAGCCGAAGAAGCGATCCTGATGGCAACGGAGCATCCGGCTCCGCTCCCCGTCGCGCGTGTCACCACGGCGTGAAACATTTCGGGGGCCGGGTCGCATCCTAGCGGCCATCCGGGGGCCTGTCGTTAGATTGAAGTTAAAACTTCGTTAAATTCAGGCTTCCGATCCAACAGGTTCACAAAACCGTGACCTTGAACCGGCCTTGACGCCTTTCAAGCACGCTGAATGCGTCGCAAGCGCCGGAAACAACGACGCCGCCCTGGAAGGCGGCGTTTTTATCTTGAAATTCAACGATCTACGGAATCAGGCGTAGGCCGGGGTGGCATATTCCACCGGATCCGGGGTGGTCGGCGAGTCGAAGCTGACCCATTCCCAGGCGCTGGCGTCGGCCATCAGGGCCCGCACCAGCTTGTTGTTGAGCGCGTGGCCGGACTTGAAGCCCTCGTAGGCGCCCAGCACCTGGCCACCGGCCAGGTAGAGGTCGCCAATGGCGTCAAGGATCTTGTGGCGCACGAACTCGTCGGCGTAGCGCAGGCCGTCTTCGTTGAGCACGCGGAACTCGTCCAGCACGATGGCGTTGTCCATCGAACCGCCCAGGCCCAGGTTGCGCTCGCGCATGTATTCCAGGTCGCGCATGAAACCGAAGGTGCGCGCGCGGGAGATTTCCTTGGTGTAGGCCAGCGTCGAGAACTCGATTTCCTGCCGCGACTGCTTGGCCGGGATCATCGGGTGGTCGAACTGGATGGTGAAGCCCAGCTTGTAGCCCTCGTACGGGGTGAAACGGGCCACCTTGTCGCCCTCGGTCACCTCCACGGTCTTGAGCACGCGGATGAAGCGCTTGGGCGCATCCTGTTCGATGATGCCCGCCGACTGCAGCAGGAACACGAACGGGCCGGCCGAACCGTCCATGATCGGCAGCTCGGCCGAGGACAGTTCGACGATGATGTTGTCCACACCCAGGCCGGCCAGCGCCGACATCAGGTGTTCGACGGTCTGGATCTTTGCGTCGTTGCAGGTCAGGCCGGTGCACAGGGTCACTTCGGTGACCAGTTCGGCCTTGGCCGGCACCTCCACGACCGGGTCCAGGTCCACGCGGCGGAACACGATGCCATGGTTGACCGGTGCCGGGCGCAGGGTCATGTAGACCTTGTCACCACTGTGCAGGCCAACGCCGGTGGCGCGGATCGTGTTCTTGAGGGTGCGTTGCTGGATCATGGGGGATGGACCGGAAGTGACACATTAGATTAACACGCGCACTCCCCTACCCCGGCTGAAACGCCAGTTGCAGCCACCGGCAGGATCCACCGGCACGCCGCTGGAAAGCGCGTGAAGCAGGGCGGCCGGGCCCATCCTGGCCCGGCGCCCGCGTTTTCAGGACATGGTGGCGCAACCCGGGGAGGACAACCCCGGGCCGCCCCGCTTAGTCCGCCTGGCGGCGCAGGAACGCCGGGATGTCCAGGTAATCGTTCGGCAGTTCCGCCGCCGCCGGGGCCGAAGCGGCCGGGGCCGAAGGGGCGGAGGCCGCTGCGGTATCGCTGCTGGCGCGACGCAGGCCCAGGCCCATGCCACCCACCGCCTTGGAGACGGCATCGCCGCCGTTGTCGAACTCGCCGAACTCCGGCTGGCCGGTGGTGGCGTTGCGGACCAGCTTGATCGGCGCACGCTCGCCCGGACGCTGGGTCTTGCTGGCCGAGACGCGGTTCAGGCCGGTGGCCACCACGGTCACGCGCACTTCGTCCTGCATGTCCGGATCGAGCACGGTGCCGACCACCACGGTGGCATCTTCGGAAGCGAAGCCATCGATGGTGCGGCCGATCTCGTCGAACTCGGCCATGGTGAAATCGGCGCCGGCGGTGATGTTGACCAGGATGCCGTTGGCACCAGCCAGGTTCACATCGTCCAGCAGCGGGTTCTGGATCGCCGATTCGGCAGCGGCCTGGGCGCGGTCATCGCCACGGGCGGTGCCGGTACCCATCATCGCCAGGCCCATTTCGGACATGACGGTGCGCACGTCGGCGAAGTCGACGTTGATCAGGCCCGGACGCACGATCAGGTCGGCGATGCCCTGCACGGCGCCCTGCAGCACGTCGTTGGCAGCGCGGAAGGCCTGGATCATGGTCGCGTTGCGACCCAGCACGGTGATCAGCTTCTCGTTCGGGATGGTGATCAGCGAGTCGCAGTGCTGGCTCAGTTCCTCGATGCCCTTCAGCGCCACCTGCATGCGGCGACGGCCTTCGAACGGGAACGGCTTGGTGACCACGGCCACGGTCAGGATGCCCATTTCCTTGGCCAGCTGTGCCACCACCGGCGCAGCGCCGGTACCGGTGCCGCCGCCCATGCCGGCGGTGATGAACACCATGTCGGCGCCCTGCAGCGCGTCCATGATGCGCTCACGGTCTTCCAGCGCGGCTTGGCGGCCGACTTCCGGGTTCGCGCCTGCGCCCAGGCCCTTGGTCACGTTGGTACCCAGCTGCAGCTGCAGCTTGGCACCACAATTCTTGATGGCCTGCGAGTCGGTGTTGGCAGTGATGAATTCCACGCCATCCACCGCCGAGTTGACCATGTGCGCCACGGCATTGCCGCCGCCGCCGCCCACGCCAACCACCTTGATCACCGCATTGGGTGCCATCTTTTCGATCAGTTCAAAATGCGCCATGTCCGTGTCCTCGTTGTATCCGCTTTGGCTGGCATGGGCATTCGGGCATCCTGCCGTCCTGCTGCATGCCGACGTTGCGGCTGTGTGGGTTGTGTGTAGCCGGTATTGCGTTGTGATGCGGGTACTGCGGGTGTTGCGCCCGGGCGAGGCCCGGGTTTACGGGTTCCGCGTCAGAACTCGCCGCGGAACCAGGTCTTGAGTTTCTTGAACATGCTTCCGGCGCGCCCGGTGGGCAGCGACGGCCGCCGCGGGTGCTCGATCTGGCTGCCCATCAGCAGCAGGCCCACGCCGGTGGCGTGTACCGGGTTGCCGACCACTTCGCCCAAGCCGGTGACGTGCTGCGGGATGCCCACGCGCACCGGCATCTGCAGCATTTCCTCGGCCAGTTCGACCACGCCTTCCATCTTCGACGCGCCACCGGTCAGCACCATGCCGGCGCGCACCAGCTCCTCGAAGCCGGAGCGGCGCAGTTCGGCCTGCACCATCTCGAAGATTTCCTCGTAGCGGCCCTGCACGGCCTGCGCCAGCGAATGGCGCGGCATGCGGCGCGGCGGGCGGTCGCCCACCGACGGCACCTGGATGCTCTCCTCGGCCGTGGCCAGCTGGGCCAGGGCGCAGGCATAGCGCACCTTGATCTGCTCGGCTTCCGGGGTCGGCGTGCGCAGCATGTGCGCGATGTCGTTGGTCACGTGGTCGCCGGCGATCGGCAGCGAGGCGGTGTGGCAGATCGCACCCTGCACGAACACCGCGATGTCGGTGGTGCCGGCGCCCATGTCGACCAGCACCACGCCCAGCTCGCGCTCGTCGGCGGTCAGCACCGCCACGCTGGAGGCCAGCGAGGACAGCACCAGGTCGTCCACCTGCAGGCCGCAGCGCTGCACGCACTTGCTGATGTTGGCCGCCGCCGACTGCGCGCACACCACCAGGTGCGCATGCACTTCCAGGCGCACGCCGGTCATGCCGACCGGGTTGCGGATGCCTTCCTGCGAATCGTCCAGCACGTACTCGCGCGGGATCGCGTGGAGGATCTTCTGGTCGGCCGGGATCGCCACCGCCTTGGCCGCGTCGAGCACGCGATCCAGGTCGCCCCAGGTCACTTCACCGTCGCGGATCGGCACGATGCCCGGCGAGTTCTTGCACTGCACGTGGTTGCCGGAAATCGAGGCGTACACCGAACGGATCTCGCAGCCGGCCATCAGCTCGGCTTCTTCCACCGCGCGCTGGATCGACTGCACGGTCGATTCGATGTCCACCACCACGCCGCGCTTCAGCCCGCGCGATTCGTGCGAGCCGATGCCGATCACTTCGATCGGGTTGCCCGGCGAATACTCGCCCACCAGCGCCACCACCTTGGAGGTGCCGATGTCCAGGCCAACGATCAGCGATTTGTCACCCTTGCGATTCATGTCCTTTCCTGCGTGCTTCTGGCCGGGGTCGCCGGCGTTTTCGCCGGCGTGGCCGGGGTACCCCAGCTCAGCGTGAAACCATTGGTGTAACGGAGGTCGGCGCGCTCGATCGGCGCGTCCTGACGGTTGAGCTGCGGCAGTACCTTGACGAAGCGCTGCATGCGCGAGCGCGCGTCGTCGCGGCCGACCACCACTTCGGTGCCGTTGCTCAGCACCAGCGACCAGCTGCCGCGTGCGTCCATCGTCACCCGGCGCACATCGACGCCGGCCGGTGCGAACAATGCACGCGAGTCGCTGTACAGCTTCATCACTTCCGCGGTCTGGCTGTCCGGGCCATCCAGCTCCGGCAGCGCCAGGTCGGACAGCTTCTTCGGCGTGGGGAACAGCTTGCCCTGCTCGGACACCAGGCGGTCGGTACCCCAGCGGGCGAACGGCTTGTGCTCGACCAGGGTCACTTCCAGCACGTCCGGCCACTGCTTGCGGACCTGCGCGCTTTCCACCCACGGCAGCTTCTCCAGGGCGTCCTGCGCGTCCTGCAGCTTGACCGCGAAGAAACCGGCGCGCGCATACGGCAGCAGCACCTGCTGCAGCTGTTCGGCCGGCACCCGCTTGAACTCACCATGCACGCGCAGCTTCGCCAGCGGCCAGCGCTCGGCGCCGACCCAGCCATTGACCACGGCCACCACCGGCAGTGCAACCACCGACAGCGCCAACAGCCAGACGAAGATGCGCAGCACCGCGTTCATGCGTGCGAGGCCTCCAAGGTCTGTTCCAGCACGCGCCACACCAGTTCCTCGAAACCGATGCCGGCCTGGCGGGCCGCCTTGGGCACCAGCGAATGGCTGGTCATGCCCGGCGCGGTGTTCACTTCCAGCAGGAAGAAACGGCCGCTGTCGCGATCGCGCATCACGTCCACGCGGCCCCAGCCACGGCACCCGGCGGCACGGAACGCGGCCAGCGCGATGCGCCGGATGTCCTCTTCGTCGCCACCGTCCAGGCCCGGACACAGGTACTGGGTGTCCTCGGCGATGTACTTGGCGTTGTAGTCGTACCACTGGCCCTTGGGCACGATGCGGATCGACGGCAGTGCGACGTCGCCAAGGATGGCCACGGTCAATTCGTCGCCGACCACCATCTGCTCCATCAGCAGCTGGCCGTCGTAGCGCGCAGCCAGGGCCACCGCTTCATCCAGCCCGGCGTCATCGGTGACCCGGCTGATGCCCACGCTGGAGCCTTCGTTGGCCGGCTTCACCACCACCGGCAGGCCGAGTTCGGCGGCATTGGCGTGCACGTCCTCGGCAGTGACCTTGCGGTACTGCGGGGTTGGCAGGCCCAGCGACAGCCACACCTGCTTGGTGCGGATCTTGTCCATGCTCAGCGCCGAACCCAGCACGTTCGAGCCGGTGTACGGCACGCCGAAGGCGTCCATCAGGCCCTGCACGATGCCGTCCTCACCGCCACCGTTGTGGCCGTGCAGGATGTTGAAGACGCGATCGATGCCACCGGCGGCGAGCGCGCTGGCGAGCGCCGGAATGCCGTCCACCGCGAACGCATCGACGCCACGCGACTGCAGGGCTTCGAGCACGTTGCGGCCCGAATCCAGCGACACCTCGCGTTCGCTGGAACTGCCGCCCAGCAGCACGGCGACGCGGCCGAACTCGGCCGGGTCGGTCACGCGCAGCGGCGGGAAGGTCAGCGTGCTCACGCCTGGCCCTCCCCCTTGAAACCTTCCACCGCGATATGGGTGGCCACGGCACCGATGTCGCCGGCGCCCATCATCAGCAGCAGGTCACCGTCCTGCAGCACGTCCGGCAGCACGCTGGCCAGCTCGGCGGCCTTGCCCACCACCACCGGCTCACTGCGGCCGCGCGCGCGGATGGCACGGGCCAGCGCGTGCGAGTCGGCGCCGGCAATCGGTTCTTCACCGGCCGGGTAGACCTCGCTCAGCACCAGCGCATCAACGCTCGACAGCACGGCGGCGAACTTGTCGAACTGGTCGCGGGTACGGCTGTAGCGGTGCGGCTGGAAGGCCACCACCAGGCGCTTGTCGGCCCAGCCACCACGAGCGGCGGCGAACACTGCCTCCAGCTCGCTCGGGTGATGGCCATAGTCGTCGATGATGCGGACCTTGGCGCCACTGGCGGTGGTCACCTCGCCCAGATCGTTGAAGCGACGGCCGACACCGGCGAAGCCCTCCAGCGCGCGTGCGATCGCGTCCGGGGCCACGCCCAGCTGCCAGCCCACCGCAGCGGCGGCCAGCGCGTTGAGCACGTTGTGCCTGCCCGGCAGCGCCAGCACCACTTCCTGGCTGGTGCCCTGCGGCAGGCGCAGGGTGAAGCGCATGCGCGACCCTTCCTGCACCACGTTCTCGGCGCGCACGTCGGCCTGCGGGCTCATGCCGTAGCTCATCACGTGGCGCGGGGTCCTGGCGGCCAGCGCGGCGACTTCCGGATCATCGATGCACAGTACCGCCAGGCCGTAGAACGGCAGGCGCTGCAGGAACTCGGCAAACGCCGCCTGCACGCGGGCGAAATCGTTGCCGTAGTTTTCCAGGTGGTCGGCATCGATGTTCGTGATGATCGACATCAGCGGGTTCAGGCGCAGGAAGCTGCCATCGCTTTCATCGGCCTCGGCCACCAGCCACTGCCCGCCACCCAGCTTGGCGTTGGCACCGGCGGCCAGCAGCTGGCCACCGATCACGAACGTCGGGTCCAGGCCACCTTCGCTCAGCACCGCAGCGGTCAGGCTGGTGGTGGTGGTCTTGCCATGGGTACCGGCCACGGCGATGCCGCGGCGGAAGCGCATCAGCTCGGCCAGCATCGCCGCACGCGGCATGATCGGAATGCGCTGGCTGCGTGCTTCCATCAGTTCCGGGTTGTCTTCGCGGATGGCACTGGAGACCACCACGCAGTCGGTGCCCAGCACGTTGGCCGCGGAGTGGCCGCGCATGATGCGCGCACCCAGGCTGGCCAGGCGGCGGGTCGCCACGTTGTCGGCGTTGTCCGAGCCGGACACTTCATAGCCCAGCGTCAGCATCACTTCGGCGATACCGCTCATGCCGGTGCCGCCGATGCCGACGAAATGCACGCGCGGGAACGCGCGCACCAGGTCGTTGGTGTCGTGCAGGCGGCGGATCATGCGCGGCCTCGCGCAGGGCAGGCGCGGTGGCATGCCTTCTTCATACAGCTTCCTCGAGAATGATATCGGCGATGCGCTCGGCGGCATCGACCTTGGCCAGGGCACGCGCGGCTTGCGCCATCTGCATGCGGCGGGCGGGATTTTCGGACAGATCGCGCAGCAGTGCGGCAATGCCGTCGGCCAGCGTTCCGTCCTGCTTCAGCAACACCGCCGCGCCGCGCTCGACCAGGTACTCCGCGTTGCGGGTCTGGTGATCGTCGACGGCAGCGGGGAATGGCACCAGCACGCTGCCGACACCGACCGCGCACAGCTCGGCAAGCGTGGACGCGCCGGCGCGGCAGACAACCAGGTCAGCCCAGGCAAAGGCTTCGGCCATGTCGGCGATGAACGGCGTGATTTCCGCCTGCACACCGGCCTTGGCGTAAGCCTCCACCGCTTCGGCATGCATCTTCTCGCCGCTCTGGTGGCGCACCTGCACCGGCAGGCCGGCGCCCAGCGCGGCAATCGCCTGCGGCACGCCGGTATTGAGGGCACGCGCGCCCTGGCTGCCGCCCACCACCAGCACCCGCAGCGGGCCCTGCCGGTCGGCGAAGCGCTGTTCCGGCGGCGCGATGGCAGCGATTTCCGCGCGCACCGGGTTACCGACGAACTCCTCGCCCTTGGCGAAGGTGCCCGGGAAACCGGTCAGCAGGCGACGCGCATAACGCGACAGGATGCGGTTGGTGAGGCCCGGCGCACGGTTCTGCTCATGCACGATCAGCGGCAGGCCATGCAGGCGCGTGGCCATGCCACCGGGGCCGGAGGCAAAGCCACCGAAGGCGACCACCGCGCGCGGCTGGCGCTGGCGGATGATGAGCCCGGCCGCGCGCAGCGCGCGCATCAGCCGCCACGGCGCCGCCAGCAGGGCCAGCTTGCCCTTGCCGCGCAGGCCAGTGATGGCCAGCGTATCGATGGCGATGTCGTGCTGCGGCACCAGGCGGGTTTCCATCGCACCGTCGGCGCCCATCCAGGTCACCGGCACGCCGCGCTGGCGCAGCACGCGGGCCACGGCCAGGCCGGGGAAGATGTGACCGCCGGTGCCTCCGGCCAGGATCATCACCGGGCGCCCACTCTCGGTGGCTGCACTCATGACAGCCTCCCGAAGGTCGGTTCGATGCGCGACTGCAGGCGGCTGGTGCCACGTGCGGCGCTCGCTGCAGCGGACGCGGGTGCGACCGGCTCGGCACGCATCGGCACGCTGGCGTCCACCGCTGCGGCGGGCTTGTCCATCGGTTCGGCCGCGGCGTCTTCGGCGCCACCGATGCGCACGGCCTGGCGGCGCTCGGCGCGCTTGAGTTCATACGACACGCGCAGCAGCAGGCCCATCGCCACGCAGGTCATCAGCACCGACGAACCGCCGGAGGAGATCAGCGGCAGGGTCAGGCCCTTGGTCGGCAGGATGCCCAGGTTCACGCCGATCGAGACGAAGGTCTGCATGCTGATCCACAGGCCGATGCCGAAGGCGATGTAGCCGGAGAAGTGGCGCTTCATTTCCACGCAGCGCATGCCCAGCCAGAAGGTACGGCCGACCAGCAGCGCATACAGCGCCACGATCACGCAGGTACCCAGGAAACCGAATTCCTCGGCGGTGACCGAGAAGATGAAGTCGGTGTGCGCTTCGGGCAGGTAGTACAGCTTCTGCACGGAGTTGCCCAGGCCGACGCCGGTCCATTCACCACGG
Source organism: Stenotrophomonas sp. YJH_SMC_65 (assembly GCF_059369475.1). Classification (NCBI taxonomy): domain Bacteria; kingdom Pseudomonadati; phylum Pseudomonadota; class Gammaproteobacteria; order Lysobacterales; family Lysobacteraceae; genus Stenotrophomonas; species Stenotrophomonas sp. YJH_SMC_65. Next base: position 331,774 of record NZ_JCAFSR010000003.1, on the reverse strand, counting down.
CCCACCGCCATCAGCGCGTTGGACAGCTGGTAGCCGTCGCCCTGCTGGTCGGCCCACGGGTCCAGGAAGGAGGTGATGCGGCGCATGCGGTACGGCTCGATGATCGCCAGCGCGCTCATGCCGACCAGGCCGATGATCACCGGCATCGACATGCGCGGCATGTTCACCCCGCCCAGCACCAGCATGCCGGCGGTGATCGCCAGCAGCAGGGTCGAGGAACCGAAGTCCGGCTGCAGCAGCAGCAGCACCACCAGCGCACCGGCCACGCCCAGCGGCTTGAGCATTGCCGGCCAGGTCGCATTGACCTCGTCGCGGAAACGCACCAGGTAGCTCGACAGCCAGACGATGTAGAGCACTTTCACCGCTTCGACCGTCTGGAACTTGGAAATGCCCAGGTTGATCCAGCGGCGCGCACCGTTGACCGTGCTGCCCAGTCCCGGTGCGAACACCGCCAGCAGCAGTACGAAGCAGCCCAGCAGCAGCATCTGGTTGTACTGCTCGATCGACTTCAGCTCGGTGCGGGCGGCAATGACCGCCAGCACGATACCCACCGCCAGGAAGATCAGGTGGCGGTTGAGGTAATAGAACGGGCTGCTCATCAGCGCGATCGAGCTGGAGGCCACCATCACCACGCCGACACCGGTGAGCGCGATGATCGCGCCCAGCAGCCACTTGTCGTAGCTGCCTTCGATGGCTTCAAGGCGTGTTGCCTGGCGGGACAGGTCGTTCATCTCAGCGCACCTTCAACGTGGCCAGGCCGATCAGCACGAGCACGACGGAGATGATCCAGAAACGCACGATCACGCGCGGCTCCGGCCAGCCCTTCAGTTCGAAATGGTGGTGGATCGGCGCCATGCGGAACACGCGCTTGCCGGTCAGCTTGAACGAGGCGACCTGGATCATCACCGACAGCGTTTCGATGACGAACACGCCGCCCATGATCACCAGCACCAGCTCCTGGCGGGTGATCACCGCGATCGTGCCCAGCACCGCACCCAGTGCCAGTGCGCCGATGTCGCCCATGAAGACCATGGCCGGGTAGGTGTTGAACCAGAGGAAGCCCAGGCCCGCGCCGGCGATGGCCGCACAGATGATGACCAGCTCGCCGGCGCCCGGGATCTGCGGGATCTGCAGGTAGTTGGCGAACACCACGTTGCCCGAGGCATAGGCGAACACGCCCAGCGCGCAGGCCACCAGCACGGTCGGCATGATCGCCAGGCCGTCCAGGCCGTCGGTCAGGTTCACCGCGTTGGAGAAACCGACGATCCAGAAGTAGGCGATGGCCACGAAGCCGATGCCGGCCAGCGGCAGCGCGACCGACTTGAACATCGGGATGTAGAAGGTCAGCGCCGCCGGCACGTCGGCCGTGTAGAACAGGAACAGGCCCGCAGCCAGGCCGAAGATCGACTGCAGCAGGTACTTCCAGCGCGACTTCAGGCCGTTCGGGTCACGGCGGACGATCTTGATCCAGTCGTCATACCAGCCGATGGCGCCGAAGCACAGCATCACCGCCAGCACCAGCCACACGTAGCGGTTGCGCAGGTCGGCCCACATCAGCACCGACAGGGTGATGGTGAGCAGGATCAGCGAACCGCCCATGGTCGGCGTGCCGGCCTTGGAGAAATGGGTCTGCGGACCGTCCTTGCGGATCGGCTGGCCGCCCTTGAACTGGGCAAGCTTGCGGATCATCGCCGGGCCCAGCCACAGCGACAGGAACAGGGCCGTCAGCGCGGCAAGGATGGCGCGGAACGTCTGGTAGTTGAACAGCCCGAACAGGCTCTCCAACTGCTGCAACCATCGAGCCAGTTCATACAACATGCGGGGATTCCTCTCCTTGCGCCAGCAGCGCTTTGACAATCGTGTCCATGGCGCTGCCACGGGAACCCTTGACCAGGCAGCGCACGCCGGCGTGCAGCTCGTCCTTCAGCGCCTGCGACAGCGCGTCGTGGGTGGCGAAATGGCGGCCGCCTTCGCCGAAGGCGGAGGCGGCAGCGGCGCTGAGCGGGCCCAGTGCATACAGGCGCTTCAGGCCGGCAGCACGTGCGCGGATGCCGGCCTGCGCATGCAGCGCTTCCGCGTCCGGGCCCAGCTCGCGCATGTCGCCCAGCACCAGCCAGCCCTCTTCCGGCGCCGCGGCCAGGGCATCGATGGCTGCGGCCAGCGACCCGGGGTTGGCGTTGTAGCTGTCATCCACCAGCACCGCGCCATTGCGCAGCTGATGGGCGATCTGGCGACCCGGCACCGGCTGCGCTTCGGCCAGGCCGGCGGCAATCAGCGCCAGATCGACACCGGCGGCCAGCGCCAGGCTGGCGGCGGCCAGCGCATTGCTGACGTTGTGGCGACCCGGCAGGCCCAGCACCACGCGGGCTTCGCCGGCCGGTGCGACCAGAGTGAACTGGCTGCCCTGCGCACCGGCGCGGATATCGCGCGCGGTCACGTCCGCCGAGTGTTCCAGGCCATAGCGCAGCACGCGGCAACGCGCCGGGGTGCTGATGAAATGCTGTTCGAACCAGCGGCCATAGGCATCGTCGGCGTTGATCACCGCCACGCCATCGGCCGGCAGCGCGGCGTAGATCGCGCCCTTGGTCACCGCCACGCCGAGCAGGCTGCCCATACGTTCCAGGTGCGCCGGGGCGATGTTGTTGACCAGCGCATAACGCGGGCGGGCGATCTCGGTCAGGTAGGCGATGTCGCCCGGCTTGCCGGCGCCCATCTCGTAGACGGCGTAGTCGGCATCTTCCGGCGCATCGATCACCGCCAGCGGCAGGCCGATCTCGTTGTTGCGGTTGCCCGGGTTGGCGTAGACCACCTTGTGCGCGTGCTGGGCCACTTGCTGCAGGATCGACAGCAGCAGGCTCTTCACGCTGGTCTTGCCATTGCTGCCGGTGATCGCGAACACCTCGGTGCCACGGTCACGCTGCATGCCGGTGGCGATCTTCGCCAGCGCCAGTTCGCTGTCGGCCACCAGCACCTGCGGCAGTTCGACCGGCAGCAGGTGCTCGACCAGCAGCGCACTGGCACCGCGCGCCTGCGCGTCGGCCGCGAAGTCATGGCCGTCGAAACGCTCGCCGCGCAGCGCCACATACAGACTGCCCGGACCGAGATTGCGGGTGTCATTGCTGACCGCATCGATGGCCACGTCGTCGCCGTGGATCTCGCCGCCGGCCCAGTGTGCGATCAGCGAAAGCAGGGTGCGCTTCATGCGGCGCCCTCCCCGGCCTGCGCGCTGAGCACACCGGCCTTGGCCGCCAGTGCAGCGGCGGCCACTTCGGTGTCGTCGAAGTCATGGCGCACGCCATTCACTTCCTGGTACGGCTCGTGGCCCTTGCCTGCGATCAGGATGATGTCGCCTGCACCGGCACGCTTCACCGCCAGGCCGATCGCACGCGCGCGGCTGCGCTGCACGGTCACGGCATCGGCGTTCTGGAAGCCGGCCAGGATGTCGGCCACGATCACGTCGCCATCCTCGCCACGCGGGTTGTCGTCGGTGACGATGACCTGGTTGGCCAGGCGCTCGGCAATCGCCGCCATCTGCGGGCGCTTGCCGGTGTCGCGCTCGCCGCCGCAGCCGAACACGCAGAACAGCGTGCCCTGCAGGTGCCCGTGGAGGCTGTCCAGCGCCTGTTCCAGCGCATCCGGGGTGTGCGCGTAGTCGACCACCACCGTCGGCAGTCCGTCTTCACCGCCCAAGCGGTTCATGCGGCCGCGGATCGGCTGCAGCGCCGACAGCACTTCGGCGATACGCGGCAGCGGCTGGCCCTGCGCGTGCAGGGTACCGGCCACGGCCAGCAGGTTGTCCACGTTGAAGCGGCCCAGCAGCGGCGACTGCACCGCCGCGCGCTGGCCGTCGATGACCAGCTCGAAGGCGATGCCACGACCGTCCAGCTGCAGTGCCTCGGCGCGCACGCTGGCGTCAGTGGCACCACGCGAGCTCAGCCCGATCGCCTGCACGCCGGCCGGCAGGCCCGCGAACAGCTGCCGGCCGAAGGCATCGTCCAGATTGATCACCGAGGCCTTCAGGCCCGGGCGATGGAACAGCCGCGCCTTGGCCGCCCCGTAGCTGGCCATGTCACCGTGGTAGTCCAGATGGTCGCGGGTGAGGTTGGTGAACACCGCCACGTCGTAGTGCACGGCGTCCACGCGGCCCTGGTCCAGCGCATGCGAGCTGACTTCCATCGCCACCGCGCGCGCACCGGCGTCGCGCAGCTGGGCCAGCAACGCATGCATCTGCAGCACCAGCGGCGTGGTGAAGCCGGTCGGCTCGACCGCACCATAAAGTCCGGCACCCAGCGTGCCGATACTGCCACTGGGCGTTCCGAGCAGATGCCAGGCCTGGGCCAGCAGCTGCACGGTGGAGGTCTTGCCGTTGGTGCCGGTCACGCCGACCATCGCCATCGCCCGCGATGGCGCGCCATGGAACTGGTCGGCCATCGCGCCCATGCGCGCGCGCAGGCCCGGCACGGCGATCGCATCAGCCGGGGCCGGCAGATCGGCCGGTGCCGGCGGTTCGAACAGGATGGCACTGGCACCGGCAGCGCGCGCCTGCTCGACAAAGCCCAGGCCATGCGCGCCGAAACCGGCGATGGCGACGAAGGCGTTACCGGGGCGCACGGCACGGCTGTCCAGCACCAGGCCGGTCAGAACGGGATCATGACCCGCCAGGGCCACGTCCGGAAGCAACTGCGAAAGCAACATCGAAGGACTCATTGCGTGCCTCCCGTAGCGGGCGGCGTCTGGGCTTGCGCGCTTGGCAGCGCAGCGTCGAATTCAGCGGCGGCATCGACCGGCAGCGCGGTCTCGGCCGGCGGCGCAGGCAGGATCGAGGCCGAATGGCCGACCTTGCCCGACTGCTGTGCGGCCAGCCACGACTGCAGGTCGTCCAGCGGCACGTCCATCAGGCGCAGGGTGCCTTCCATCACGTTGTGGTAGACCGGCGCCGACACCAGGCCGCCGTAGAACTTGCCGGCCTGCGGGTCGTTGATGACGATGACGGTGGCGAAACGCGGGTTGGTGGCCGGCACCACGCCGGCGAACAGCGCGTTGTAATGGCCGCGCTCATAACCGCCCGGGCCGGCCTTGCGCGCGGTGCCGGTCTTGCCGGCCACGCGGTAACCCAGCACCGCCGCCTGCTTGGCGCCGCCCTGGGTGACCACCGTTTCCATCATCGCCACCACCTGCCGGGCGACGTTCTCGTCGATGATCTGCTGGCCTTCATTGCGCTGGCCCTTGACGAAGGTCGGCGCGATCAGGCGCCCGCCGTTGGCCAGCGCCGAGTACGCGGTGGCAATCTGCAGCGGCGTGACCGACAGGCCGTAGCCATAGGACATGGTGGTCTTGGTGGTACCCGACCAGCGTGCCGGACGCATCACCACGCCGGCCGATTCACCCGGGAAACCGCTGTGCGGCGCCGAGCCATAGCCGAAGCGGCGCACGCCGTCGTAGAAGGTCTGGTCCGGCATCTTCGCCGCAACCTTGGCCGCACCCACGTTCGAACTGCGGGTGATCACGCCGGTCACGTTGAGCACACCGTTGTTGCGCGGCACGTCGCGGATGGTGAAGCGGCCCAGGGTCATGTAGCCCGGGTTGGTGTCGATGATGGTGTCCTTGGTCACCGCACCGGCCTGCAGCGCGGTGGCGATGGTCAGCGGCTTCATCGTCGAACCCGGCTCGACCAGGTCGGTCACCGCGCGGTTGCGGCGCGTATCGGGGATCGCGCCGGTCAGCGAGTTCGGGTTGTAGGTCGGCAGGTTGACCATGGCCAGGATCTCGCCGGTGGTCACGTCCATGATCACCATCGAACCACCGGCCGCCTTGTTGGCCACCAGCGCGTTGCGCAGTTCCTTGAAGGCCAGGTACTGGATGCGGCGGTCGATGCTGAGGGTCAGGTCCTTGCCCGGCTCGGCGGCGCGCAGCAGATCGCTTTCGACGGTCTCGCCCTTGCGGTTGCGGATCACCCGCTTGGCACCGGCCTTGCCGCGCAGCCATTCGTCGAACGCCAGTTCCAGGCCTTCCTGGCCGCGGTCGTCGATGTTGGTGAAGCCCAGCACGTGCGCCATCGCTTCGCCCTGTGGGTAGAAGCGGCGGAACTCGCGCTGCGCGGCCACGCCCGGAATCTTCAGCGCGACCACCTTCTCTGCCTCGTCCGGATTGATCCGGCGGCGCAGGTACATGAATTCCTTGTCCGACTTCTGCGACAGGCGGCTGCTCAGCTCATCCACCGACATGCCGACCGCCTGGGCCAGCTCCGGGATGCGCTCGGGCGAACGCAGCAGGTCCTGCGGGTTGACCCAGATCGAGGCGACCGGGGTGGACACCGCCAGCGGCTCGCCGTTGCGGTCGGTGATCATGCCGCGCGAGGTCTTGATCGGCAGCTCGCGCAGGTAGCGGGCCTCGCCCTGGCGCTGGTAGAAATCGCTGTTGATGATCTGCACGTAGGCCGCGCGACCCACCAGCGACACCGAGCACAGGCCAAGCGCCAGCGCGACCCAGCGCAGGCGCTGGCGCAGGTTGAAGGCGTTGCGCGGGCGGTTGCGGCCGGTCTTGCTCATGGGCGCACCACCACGATGTCAGCGGCCTCGGGGAACTTCATGCCCAGCTTCTCGCGGGCAATGCGGTCCACGCGGTTGGCTTCGGCCAGGGTGGCCTGTTCCAGCTGCAGGCGGCCGAACTCAAGGTTGATGTCATCGCGCTTGCGCTCGGCACGCGACAGCTCAATGAAGGTCTGCCGGTGGCGGTGGCGCACGAACACCACGCCGATCGCCGAGGCGACGGTGCAGGCCAGCAGGATGATCAGCAGCAGCCGGCTCATGCATCGCCCCCCCGCTTCTGTGCCACGCGCAGCACGGCGCTGCGGGCACGCGGGTTGGCGGCCAGCTCTTCGTCCGTGGCCTTGATGGCGCCGCCGATCAGGTCCAGCGTCGGCACGAACGCAACCGCCTCGGGCAGCCGGCGGTTGGCCGGCGGCGCCTTGGCCAGGCGGTTCATGTACTGCTTGACGATGCGGTCTTCCAGCGAGTGGAAGCTGATCACCGCCAGGCGGCCACCGGGCTTGAGCCGTTCCACCGCCGCATCGAGCCCGGCTTCCAGATCGGCCAGCTCGCGGTTGATGTGGATGCGGATGGCCTGGAAGCTGCGCGTGGCCGGGTGGATCTTGTCCTTCCCACGCGGCATCACCGAGGCGATCAGCTCGGCCAGTTCGGCGGTGCGGGAGAACGGCTGCTTCTCGCGGCGGGCCACGATGGCGCGGGCGATGCGCCGGCTCTGGCGCTCTTCGCCGTAGGTCCACAGCACATCAGCGATCTCGCGCTCTTCGACGCGGTTGATCCACTGCGCGGCGCTTTCACCGCTGTCCGGATCCATGCGCATGTCCAGCGGGCCGTCCTTGCCGAAGCTGAAGCCACGTTCGGCCACGTCCAGCTGCGGCGACGACACGCCGAGGTCGAACAGCACGCCGTCCAGGCCTTCGGCCGTCGCGTCCCACTGCAGCAGCTGGGCGAAGCTGCCCCGGAAAATGGACACGCGCGGGTCCGGCGCGAAATCGCGCTCGGCAACGGCGATGGCTTCCGGATCCTTGTCCATGACCAGCAGGCGCCCCTCGGGACCGAGCTGGGTGAGCACGCCACGTGCATGACCGCCACGACCGAACGTGCCATCCAGATAACGTCCGTTTTCGATCACCCTCAGGCCTTCAAGGACCTGGGTGTACAGGACCGGCAGGTGCACCGCCGGCGACTGCGACACCGGAAGGTGACCGGCCTGCGCTTCTGGGCGCATCCGGGCACCCCGGCTCACAACTTCAGGTCGAGCAACCCATCACCCAGATCCTCGTCAGACAACGTCTGCTGGATCAGGGCCCGATGCGCCTGCTCGCTCCACAATTCGAACTTGTCGCCCATACCGAGCAATACCGCCTTCTTCTCAATGCCCACCGCACCGCGGTGGCTGGCGGGGATGCTGATGCGACCGTTGCCGTCCAGTTCCAGATGGGCGGCCGAGCCGACCAGCTTCTGCTGCAACAGGCGCACGACGCGCTGGGTGTTGGGCTTGGACATCACATCGTCGCGGACCCGCTCCCATTCCGACTCTGCATACAGCCACAGGCAGCCGGCTTCGAACGGGTTGTAGGTCAGCACGAGACGGTTGTTGCTGGCGCGCGCGACGAGGTCGCGGTAAGCGGTGGGAACCGCCATGCGCCCTTTGTCGTCAACTGTGATGGCCGTCTCGCCCTGGAACACGACGCCTGCACCTTGTCCTTCGCCCGGTGAAACATTGAACCACGAAAACCCACAAAACACCCGGATTTCCCTCTGATGCCCACCTTAGCAGCGGGCCGAGGGTTGTCAACAACTTTTCAGCGGGGAAATCGCCAGCCGCATCAATGGCTTGCAACAACCTTTAGAGAATTGTTCAAGGCTTATCCACAAGTTGCTGATCCGTCTCAATTTTTGAGATTGAACGGAAGTTCAGGGGCGTGGAGAGGGCGTGAAACATCGGCCGCGCATTCATCCGGAACGGGCCGGAAACGGCGCCGGACTGCGCAAACCGTGCACAATGAGGCCATGTGCCTGCTCGCTCTTGGCTGGATGCACCACCCGCGCTGGCGGCTGGTGATGACCGGCAACCGTGATGAGTTCCACGCCCGCCCGACGGCGGCGCTGGCCCCCTGGCAGGATGAGACGTCCGTCATCGGCGGGCGCGATCTGCGCTCCGGCGGTGGCTGGGCCGGGGTTGGCGCCTCGGGCCGGATGGCGGTGGTCACCAACGTCCGCGACCCGCTGGCGGCCCAGACCGGCCCGTCGCGGGGCGCGCTGGTGGCCGACTTCCTGCGCGGCCGCGACCCGGCCGCTGTGCATATCGACCGATTGGCGACCGTGGCTGGCGCCTATGCCCCGTTCAATCTGTTGCTGGCCGATAGCGACAGCCTGGAGTACCTCGGCAACCATCCCGCCGAACGGCAGACCCTCGGCCCGGGCGTGCACGGCATGTCCAACGGCGCGCTGGACGCGCCCTGGCCGAAGACCCGGCGGCTGATGGCGGCCCTTGAAGCCTGGCTGCAAAAGGACGGGGTCAGATCCCTTTCGCACGGCGAAAGGGATCTGACCCCGGACCTGACCCCACTCTGGAATGCCCTGGCCGACGAACACCGCCCTGCCGACAGCGACCTGCCCGACACCGGCATCGGCCTGGAACGCGAGCGCTGGCTGAGCCCGGCCTTCATCCGTGGCGATGACTACGGCACCCGCGCCAGCACCGTGCTGCTGATCGACGCCGACGGCCATGGCGAGATCCACGAACGCCGCTTCGGCCCGCAGGGCGCTCCCAGCGGCCAGAGCCACGTCATTTTCTGACCCGGTCATGACGGCCCTTGGCCGGATGCTCTTGGCGGGGGGGGGTAGTGCCGGCCGCTAGCCGGCAACCTCTGGATCTTCGGATGCAGCATGAAGTTGCCGGCCAGCGGCCGGCACTACCCGCAGCGTGCTGTCGCGATCCACGCGACGGCAGTCGTCATCGCAGCGGGCCTGAAACGTCATTCAGCTTCCAGCCGCGACCACGATCCGTCCGTGCCACAGGGGTTTCAGCATCACAGCCATCCGACTGTGCCCTTTTCGCAATCGGCACTGTGTCTATAAATGTCGCCCCTGACCTCCCAGGGTGATCGCGCCCGGCACCTCGCCGCGCCATCGACCGCAACCCCAAGGAGGCCCCATGCGTCGCATTCTCATCCTGTTCGCCACCCACCTGCTTGCTCTCGGCCTGGGCTTCGGCCTGGGCATCTATCTGCTGCCGATCCTGATCGCCCCCGATGACCCGCCGGTCACGCAGGTGCAGGCCGCGATGAACGACGCCACCTATCGCACCACCTTCCGTCGCGACCTCACAGGCAGCGACGCGGTGCACTGGGCCGAAGGCAAGGTCAGCGTCAGCGCCACCCAGGTTGCCTTCGACGGCAAGATGGGACCGGGCCCGGACTACAAGGTCTACCTGGTCCGCGACTTCGTCGACAACAAGGCCGACTTCCTGAAGATCAAGGCGCAGGCCCAGCGCATCGGCGAGGTGAAGACCTTCAACCGCTTCCTGGTGGATGTGCCCGCGAACGTGGACGTGGACGACTACACCACGGTGGTGGTGTGGTGCGAGCGCTTCTCGCAGTTCATTTCCGCCGGGCAGTACCGCACGCCGGGCTGAGGACAGCATGGGGTCGGATCCCTTTCCTCCGGAAAGGGATCCGACCCCGCAATCACGGTAGCTCCACGCCATGCGTGGAAGAAGAAGGAGGCGGAGCCGGCCGATAAGCCGGGTTCTGTCGTGGACAGTCATTCCTCTAGGCATTACGTCACCGCAACGCTCAAGCAACCTACCCGGATCCAACGCGGGCCGCGCCAAAGGATCCCTATTTGGTCTTGCTCCAGGTGGGGTTTGCCGTGCCGGTCTGTTGCCAGACTCGCGGTGCGCTCTTACCGCACCATTTCACCCTTACCGGCCTTCCGAAGAAGACGTAGGCGGTATCTTTCTGTTGCACTTTCCGTCGGCTTGCGCCGCCCAGGCGTTACCTGGCACCTTGCCCTATGGAGCCCGGACTTTCCTCGGCACCCCCGAAGGGATGACGCGACTGTCTGGCCGGCTCCGCCAGCGCATATTCTAGCGTACGCAGGTCCTTCCTGCCGTGCTGATCGCGGCGTCCGGTTCATCCATCCACGCATGGCGTGGATCTACTGCAGTAGCGCCACGCCATGCGTGGCTGCAGCAATCCATCAACTACCGTACAACGCCTTGCGCGGCGCGCCGGTCAGTTCCGCGGCCAGTTTGGCGGCGGTGGACGGTGGCAGGTGCTCGCTCAGCTTCGCGTAGACGCGGCGGCCATGTGCCAGCTGCGCTTGTTCGTCATCACCCGCGCCCTGCACCATCACCACGAACTCGCCCTTGCGCTGGTTGTCGTCGGCCTCGACCTTCGCCAGCAGGCCCGCCAGGTCACCATCGAGCACGGTCTCGAACAGCTTGGTCAGCTCGCGGGCCAGCACCGCCGGGCGTTCGCCACCGAAGATCGCCGCCATGTCGGCCAGCGATTCGGCGATGCGGTGCGAGGATTCGTAGAACACCATCGTGCGCACTTCGCCGGCCAGCGCCTGCAGGCGGTCGCGGCGGCCGCTGGCCTTGGCCGGCAGGAAGCCCTCGAAACTGAAACGGTCGCTGGGCAGGCCGGCCACGCTCAGCGCGGCGATGGCGGCACAGGCACCGGGCACCGGGCTGACCTTGATGCCCGCCGCGCGCGCGGCACGCACCAGGCGGAACCCGGGGTCACTGACCAGCGGGGTACCGGCATCGCTGACCAGCGCCAGCGACTCGCCGGCCTGCAGGCGCGAGACCAGGCGCTGCGCCAGGGCCTCTTCATTGTGTTCGTGCAGGGCCACCAGTGGTTGCTGGATGCCAAAATGGGACAGCAGCTGGCCACTGCGGCGGGTGTCCTCGGCACAGATGGCCGCCACCGAACGCAGCACCTCCTGCGCGCGCGGGCTCAGATCGGCCAGGTTGCCGATCGGGGTGGCGACGACGTACAGGGTTGGGACACTCATTTCAGCGGTACTCACGGGGCAAGGGTAGAATCGTAGCGTGTACCCGGCCAAGGCCGCTGCCCTCATCGCATGGACCCGATCATGAACAAGCCCGCCGCACGGTTCTCCGCCCTGTCGTTGTCGCTGATGCTGCTGGCCGGTTGTGCCACCACCAGCCTGACCAGCACCCCCGATTCGCCGGCCCAGGGCCAGGCGCTGGCGCTGATCGAACAGGGCAAGCCGCGCGACGCCGCACTGCAGCTGGAAGGCCTGGCCGCCACGCTGCGTGGCGGTGCCCGCAGCAACGCACTGGCCGATGCGGCCTGGGCCTGGCATCTGGCCGGTGACAGTGCCCGCGCGCGCAGCCTGCTGGGCCAGCTCACCGCCCGCCAGCTGTCCGGCGCCAGCCTGCAGCGCTACCAGCTGACCGGTGCCGAGCTGGCGCTGGCCGACAAGCAGCCGGCGCAGGCGCTGGCCCTGCTGAAGGATCATGCCGACAGCGTTGCGGTCGGCCTGCGCACCCGCTGGCTGCTGGCCCGCGCCCAGGCCCTGCAGGGCACCGGCGATGCCTTCGGTGCCGCCAACGAGCGCGCCCGTGCCCATGCCGGCCTGACCGGCAGCGCGCGCAGCGAGAACCAGGCCGCCATCGCCGGCCTGCTCGGCACCCTCGACGACGCCACCCTGCGCAGCCGTGCCGCCGCGCTGCCTGCCAACGACCCGCTGTACAACTTCGCCGGCCGTGCGCTGATCGCGCGCGGCCTGCCGCTGCCGCGCCCGTTCGACCGCGATGGCGCGGCCCAGTTCGACACCAGCAAGCGCCCGCCGGCGATGAGCGACGGTTACCGCCCGCCGGCCAAGCTGGCCGTGCTGCTGCCGCTCAGCGGCCGCCTGGCCACCGCCGCGCAGCCGGTGCGCGATGGCCTGTTGAGCGCCTACTACGGTGAAAGCCGCCGCCGCCCGGACATCAACTTCTTCGACACCGCCGGCACCCCGGCCGGTGCCCTCGCCGCCTATGACAAGGCGGTCGCCTCCGGTGCCGACTTCGTGGTCGGACCGCTGGGCCGCGACGAAGTGGACGCCGTGTACGGCCGCCAGCAGCTGCAGGTGCCGGTGCTGGCCCTGAACCGTGGCAAGGACGCACCGCCGGCCGGCAGCGCCGGTTTCTCGCTGGCACCGGAAGACGACGGCATCGTCGCCGCCGAATACCTGCGTGGCCGCGAACGCAACCGCGCACTGGTGATCAGCAGCAATGACGACACCGGCCGCCGTTCCGCCGCCGCCTTCGCGCAGCGCTTCGCACAGCGCGGTGGGCAGGTGGTGGCCACCTTCAACGTCAGCGATGCCGTTGGCGATGTCGGCGCGCAGGTGCGCAATGCCGGCCAGGTCGATGCGGTGTTCCTCGCCGTGCGTGCACCGCAGGCCCGCCTGCTGGCGCCGCAGCTGGCGCTGGCCGGTGCCGGTGGCGCCACCCGCGTCGGCACCTCGCAGCTGACCGTCGGCAGCGGCAAGGTGGAAGAAGACGTGGCCCTGGACGGCATCGTCTACCCGAATGAAGCCTGGAACGTGCGCAGCGTGTCCGGCCTGCCCTCGGCCAGCCAGGTGGCCAGCACCCTGCCGAGCGCACGCGGTGCGGCCGGCCGCCTGTTCGCCTTCGGCGCCGACGCCTGGAAGATCACCGCCTATCTGGACAAGCTGTCCAACGAAGGCGGCCTGGACGGTGCCACCGGCACCCTGTTCCTGGACAGCAACGGGAACATCCTGCGCCAGCCGGCATGGTCGACCTTCAATGGCGGCCGGCCGATGCCGATCGTCGGTGGTCGCTGAGCGCAGCCAACGTGGCTCGGCGGTGGAAGCCGCCGCCGAGCAGCATCTGCAACAGGCCGGACTGCAGCCGCGCGCGCGCAACGTGCGTTATCGCGGCGGTGAACTGGACCTGGTGATGGACGATGCCGGCATCGTGGTGTTCGTGGAGGTGCGCTATCGCGCGCGATCAGAGTACGGTGGCGGTGCCGCTTCAGTCGATGCGCGCAAATGCCGGCGCCTGGCGCATGCCGCGCAGCTGTACCTGCAGGACCACCCCGCGCTGGCCAATGCGCCCTGCCGCTTCGACGTGGTGGAAGCCAGTGGCGAACCGCCGCAGCTGCATTGGCTGCGTGACGCATTCCGGCTGGATGATTGCTGATGTGTACTGTCCGCCTTGGTAGAAGCCGACCTTGGTCGGCGCGTCTGTGCCAACCAAGGTTGGCCCCCGCCAGAGCGCAGCCTGGCCGGCACTACCATGGTGCGTGACTGATGCCTTCGATCATCACCCATGCCGCCGTGCCGCTGGCGCTGTGGTGCGCCGCTGATCGTGGCCGCATCCCGCCGCGCCTGCTGGTTGCAGGCGTGATCGCCGCGATGCTGCCCGATGCCGATGTACTGGCCTTTGCGCTGCACATTCCCTATGCGGATGCCTTCGGCCATCGCGGTGCCAGCCATTCGCTGCTGTTTGCCGGCGTGCTGGCGGCATTGGCGGCGGCGTTGGCGTTCTTTGGTAGTCGCCGACCTTGGTCGGCGCAGCACAGCTCCGGTAGTCGCCGACCTTGGTCGGCGGTTTCGTGCCAACCAAGGTTGGCACCTACCAAGGCAGGGCCAACGGTGGCATCGACCGTACAAGCCGCTGTATTCGTCTTCGTCTGCGCCGCCAGCCATCCACTGCTGGATGCGATGACCTCCGGCGGCCTCGGCGTCGCACTGGCCTGGCCGTGGAGCGAACACCGCTTCTTCGCACCGTGGCGACCGATCCGCGTTTCACCCTTCGCCCCACAGTTCTTCAGCGCACGCGGCGTGGCTACCCTGCTCTCCGAACTGCGCTGGGTGTGGCTGCCACTGGCCGGCGCCGTTGTCGCCTGGAAACTGATCCAACCCGCTCCTGCTGCCTCTCGAGATCCGTCATGAGTCCTGCCCTGCCTGCTGCCCTGGTCGCCGAACTGTCCACCCTGCTGGGCGCGGAGGGCTGGCGCATGGATGACAGCGCGCTGGAGGCCAACGCGCAGGACAATTCATGGCGCCGCCAGCGTCCGGCAGCCGTGGCGCTGCCCGCCGACGTCGAACAGGTTCAGGCACTGGTACATGCCTGTCGCGCGCATGGCGTGGCGCTGGTCGCGCGCGGCGCCGGCACCGGAACTACCGGTGCAGCCGTCCCGCAGCCGGGCAGCATCGTGCTGTCGTTCACCCGCATGGACCGCATCATCGAGATCCGCACCGGTGATCGCTGCGCGGTCGTGCAGCCCGGCGTGCTCAATGGCACCCTGCAGCAGGCACTGGCCCCGCATGGCCTGTTCTGGGCGCCGGATCCTTCCAGCGCCGAGATCTGCAGCATCGGCGGCAACCTCGCTTGCAATGCCGGCGGCCCGCGCGCGGTGAAGTACGGCACCAGCCGCGACAACGTGCTGGGCCTGGTGGCGGTGACCGGCACCGGCGAGGTGATCCGCTGCGGTGGTGCCTACACCAAGGACGCCACCGGCTACGACCTCACCCATCTGCTGGTGGGCAGCGAAGGCACGCTGGCACTGATCGTGGAAGCCACGCTGAAGCTGACCCCGTTGCCGGTCAGCCAGGCCGGGCTGCGCGTGCTGTACCGCGATGCCGATGCTGCTGCGGCCGCCGTGTCGCGGTTGATGTCGCAGCCGGTGGTACCCACCCGCCTGGAATTCATGGACGCGCGCAGCCTGGAGCTGCTGCGGCTCAATGGTGCTGACGTGCCGGAGGCCGGTGCGATGCTGCTGGTCGAGGCCGATGGTGACCACGACACCCTGCCCTATCTGCTGCAGGCCCTGGCCAGCGCCGCCGAAGGCGACGGCATGATCGAACTGGACGTGGCGATGGAAGGCCGCGCACGCGACCAGCTGTGGGCGGCGCGCAAGGCGCTGTCGCCTGCGCTGCGCAGTGTGGCGCCGGGCAAGATCAATGAAGATGTAGTGGTCCCGGTGTCGCGCATTCCGGAGCTGGTGGCCGGCGTGCAGGCGCTGGCACGTGACTACACGCTGACCATCGTCACCTTCGGCCATGCCGGCAACGGCAACCTGCACGTCAACATCCTCTACCACCCGGACGATGCCGACGAGAACACGCGCGCGCATGCCGCGCTGCCAAGGATCTTCGAGCTGACGCTGGCATTGGGCGGCACGTTGTCGGGCGAACACGGCATCGGCCTGGCCAAGCGCGATTTCATGGCGCAGGCCTTCACCCCGGAAACACTGGCAACGATGCGCGCGATCAAGGCCGCGCTGGACCCGGACGGCATCCTCAACCCCGGTAAGGTGCTGCCGCCGGCATAGACTGCGCGCACTCCTTCGCGCTCCTGTAGAGCCGAGCCATGCTCGGCTCCTCTTCGACCAGATCGCGATGACGCCCGCGCTGTGCGCGCAAGCCGAGCGTGGGCTCGGCTCTACACCGTCTTGTCGGCTGCGATATCGATCAGGGTCTGCCGGAAACTGGGCAGCAGCACGCGGTTGCCATGCCCGCTCAGGTGATCATTGTCGAAGAACAATGGTTCGCCGTCTTCCACCGCCGAACAGGCCTGCGGCCCACACAGCAGCGGCAGCGGATCCCACAGGGTGAGCGATGGATGGTGCGCTGCCAGCTCGGCCAGCAACGCCATCTGCGGCGCCCGCAGCATTTCCAGATCCGCACGCGGCATGCTCAGACCGCCGGCACACGCCGGATTGCGGCGGTTGAACCAGTCTGAACAGCGGTACGCACCGGCCTTGAACAGCGGCAGCGGTGCGTCGATCACCACCTGTACGCCCAGCTTCTGCAAACGCCCCAGCACGCGTTCGGCTTCGTCGCGTGCAGCCTGTGCATGCGCGGGCGTGCGCTCGGCCAGCAGCTGTCGATAGATCTGCTGTGCATCCTGCCGCTGCCAGTCGAACCCACGCAGTTCCGGCATGCGCAAGGCCGCCAGCAGCACGATGTCACCCGGGCGCGCCTCGCGTTCGATGGTCGACAGCGTGTCTTCAATGAAGTCCTGGCAGTCGGCCGGGCTGGCCCGCAGCAGGTTGACGAAGCTGCAGCCGCCGCGATCCTGCTGGCGCACCTCCATGCCGGTCTGCCGCGCGACCATGCTGGTCATGGTGCGATACGCCGCCGCATGCGAGTCGCCGGCCACGAACAGGCGCCGCCCTTCAAGCGCCGGCGCACTCACCGGTTCCAGCGGGCGCCACGCCGGGTAGCGACGCGCCTGCCATGCGTAGCCGTTGCGGGTGACGCTGAGCGAGACCTGCTCGTGGTACTCGACCGTGGCCCAGGCGCCGGCACCGCACAGCGCCACCAGCGGAAACGCCATCGCCAGCACCTTGGCCGGTGCCAGCCGCAGCAGCGGCGCCGCACTGCGCAGCGGGCGCTCGATGAAGTGGTAGGACGCGGCAGACACCGCCAGCAGCAGCACCGGATACAGCCACAACGCGACGCCATGCAGGCCATACGTCCAGCGCAGCAGCACCAGCAGCGGCCAATGCCACAGGTACAGCGAATAGGACAGCCGGCCCAGATAGGCCAGCGGTGCGCAGCCCAGCGCACGGGCGATGCGCGATGACCCCGCTGTCGACACGCCCGCCAACAGCAGCAGGGTACCGGCCACGGTGGCCAGCACGCCCGGTACCGGCATCGCCAGCTGCGGGGCGATCAGCACACCCGCGGCCAGCAGCGCCAGGCCCGCCGCGGCAGCCGCGTCGCTGCCCTGGCGTGGCGTACGTTTATGCATCCACTGGTAGAGCAGCGCACCTGCGGCCAGCTCCCAGAACCGCGCCGGCAGCAGATAGAACGCCGACGCCGGCGCCGATCGCGCCTGCCAGCCCGCCCACGCCAGCGACAGCATGGTGAGCGCCGGCAACAGCCAACGCGCCCCCGGCCAGCGCTCACGCCCGCGCAGCCACACGAAGAACAACAGCGGGAAGACCAGGTAGAACTGCTCTTCCACACCCAGCGTCCAGGTATGCAGGAACGGATTGAGTTCAGCGCCGGGCGAGAAGTAATCGTCCTGCTGGCCGGCCAGCACGATGTTGCTGAAACCGACCAGCGCGGCCCAGCCGGTCTGGTCGAACTGCTCATTGCGCCACGCGCGGGGAATGAACAGTGCCGACAGTACGAAAGTGGCCATCAGCATCACCAGCAGCGCCGGCAACAGGCGCAGCACGCGACGCCGGTAGAAATCGAGCAGCATCGCACCCAGCGATGCTTGGGCGCGCGAGGCCAGCGACTGGCTGATCACGAAGCCGGATACCACGAAGAACAGGTCCACACCGGTGAAGCCGCCGGGCAGCCACGTCGCGTTGGTGTGGAAAAGGACGACGGCCAGCACCGCCAGTGCACGCAGGCCATCGATGGCGGCGTTGTGGGAACGTTCGGGAGAGGACACGCGGGCAACCGGCAGAAGACAGGGCGGCAGCATCGCCACCGTTTGCGCAGTCATTCAATGGACAATCGCGACAGACGTGGACAACGTTCAGGTCCAGCCCCGGATCGGCGCGGTTGTAGAGCCGAGCCATGCTCGGCTGCCCTTCGTCCAGATTGCAGTGAGCCGAGCATAGGCTCGGCTCCACAGCAGCAACTGGGGGTCAGAGCCCATTGCCTTGCCAATGGGATCCGACCCCGCCGCAGGCGCGCTTACCAGGCCATGCGCAGGCCCAGCTGGCCGCCTACGTTGCGGTAGCCATGATCGCCGCGCTGCACGCTCATGCCACCCCACGCACGCCAACGCTGGCCCAGCCTCAGCTCGGCACCGGCCTGCACTTCATAGCGGTTGCGCGGCACGTCCGCACCCAGCGTGTCGCCGTTGAACTGCAACGTACTGGTGCCGCTGCCACGCAGCCAGTTCACGCCCAGGTACGGCTGCACGGTGTTGCCGGCGGCCGTGCCATGGCCGAACACACGCACGCCCAGGCGCCCGCTAAGGCCACCGGCGTCGGCATGGTCGACCACCGTACCGTTGCTCTCCACGTGGCGATCGGCGCGGAAATCGACATGGCTCAGCTGCAGTTGTGGCTGCACATACAGTGCGCTGGCGGTGTCCTGCCACACATTGAATGTGTAGCCGGACTCCAGTGACGCAGTGGCCATGCGCGAGTCGTAGTGCTCCGGCGCCAGGCCGATGCCCTGCACGCGGTTATCGAAGCGGCCGTACTGCAGGGCTGCATCCACATACGCGCCCCGCGTGCCGTCCGCTTCCTGCATCCAGGTGCCGTACACACCCACGGCGCTGCCACGCACCCGGCCCTTGGCGCTGTAACCGGTCAGATCGGACATTACGCTGCTGTCGGCGCGGCCGCTGCCCAGCATCACACCGGCAACCGCGTTGCCACGCTGCAGCAGGTCAGTGCCGATCTGCAACATCGAGGTGTTGCCATCAATCGACAGCTGGCCGCCGACCGCGCTGAAATCCGCCTGCTGCCGACCCACGCGTGCCCAGGCCTGGCGCTCGCTGCCCATCGAACGCGCGCCATTGCGCTCGTGCATGCGGTGCGCGAACAGGTTGATTGCCGCCGACTGGTTGGCCAGGTATGCCCCCGCTTCCGGGCGCAGCACCGGTGGCGGCAGGATCGGATCGCCCGGATCGCCCGGATCGATCGGATCGATCGGATCGATCGGATCAGTCGGATCGGTTGGATCCGGATCCGGATCCGGGCCCGGATCGACCACGCACCCCGGTGCGGCCGGGTTGTCCTGGCAGATATCGAACCACTGCGAACGCAGGTACCAGTTGCCATCGGAAGGATCGGCCAGGCCGCCCTGGAACAGGAAGTACTCGTACGATCCGCCCACCGCGCGGCCGCTCAGCGTGTAACTCGCCAGCGATGCACCGTCGATCTCGATCAGCGCGATGCCATCCACGGTAGGTGCGCCTACGCCACCGATGTTCTTCACCGCGATCAGCGCGTCGCCGGAGCTGTCGCCGCGCACGTGCAGGCGGTCCATCGCGCTGTCATCGCCGGCCAGCGTGCCCTGGAACAGGAACGTCGCCCCTGCGCTGTGCAGGTCGCCGTCCACGGTGAGCGTATTGAAACGGCCGCTGCCGTCGGACAAGGCCACGCCACTGTTGAGTACCTGCAACTCGCCCACCGTGGCATCACCGGTCAGCGTCCACTGGCTGCCGTTCTCGATCGCCATCGTCTGCACCAGATCCGACGAACCCTGCCAGAGCGAACCATCGGCCAGCCGTACATGCACGTCCGACTGTGGCGGCAGCCCAGCGTCCTCGTCCTCCGGGGTGATGGCGATGTCACCGTCCATCCGCGAGCGGCCCTCCAGCACCACATCGAAGCGCCCGGCCACTGCGGCATCCAGTGCCAAGGCGATGCCATTGCCGCCCGATACCACCGCACCGTTGGACAATGTCAGGCCCGGGTCGCGGCTGCTGCGCACCCACACACCACCATGCTGGACGCTCACCAGCGAGCCGCCGTCGATACGCATCCGACCGTTGTCATTGATCACCGCCGCCCACGCGCCCTCGCCTTCGGTGCGTACATGGGTGTTGTTCAAAGCGATCTGCCCAGCACCACCGGCAATGACACCGTGCGAGGATCGGCCGACGGTCTGCAAGCGGCTGTCGACCAGCGTGACGGTCCCGCCGGTGCGCGCAATCGCCGCAGCAGACCCATCACCTTCGGTCAGCACCTGGGTATCGACCGCCTCGATCCCGGGCTGCCGCCCCGCGCCGCCCTGCGCATACAGACCATGGGCAGAGTGCCCCCCTGTACGCAGGTTGGTACTGAAAAGCTGCGCCCTGCCGCCTCGTGCATCAAGGCCGAGCCCACCGTCTCCCTGGGCCACCACTGAAGACTCACTCAGCACCAGCGTGGAATCGTTCGGCATCCAGATGGCGGTACCTGCAGACGTTGCAAGCGAGCTGCGCTCCACTGTCACGACGTTGCCTCGGCCATTGATATCCAATGCGACCAGCTCGCTGCGGACACTGCTGTCACGCAGGTTCACGCTGCCATTGTCCATCAGCCTCAGTCCCGTATTGCCGGACAGCTCGCTGCTCTGCACGTCCAGCGCACCACCTGACTGATCGACGGCGCGACCATGGGCGCCCTGCACGCTGATGCGGCTGTCGGAAACGTTTACGCTGCCTCCCATCGCCGGACCGACGGCGGCGTCACCGCGCATGTCGATGTCCACACCCTTCATCACCAGGCGCGCGCCGCGATGCGCCGTTGCGGCCACACCCGAATGACCCACGCGTCCAATGCTCGCGTCCTGCAGGACGACCTCGGCCGTGCCGGTCGCCAGGACACCATTGCCCGCGTCACCCGCCATGTCGATGTGGACCCCATCCAGCGTTGCTGTGCCCGCATTCGCATACAGACCGTAAGTACCGTAGCGGTTCACCTGCAACTGAGCGCCCTGAACCTGCAGCGTGCCCCCCATCAACCGCAGCGCATCGCCGCCAGTGCTGCGGACCTGCACGTTTCTCAGCACGGCATCCGCGCCCTGCACCTGTACCCCGTGGGCGCTGTTGCCGCGTGTCTCGATCACTACATCGGCGGCCTCCAGCCGGGCGCCCGTAGCAACTGACGCGCCTGCTGCGGAGATGCCGGTGGTGCTCACCGATGCGCCCTGCAACGAGATCAGGCTGCCGGTACCTTCGGCGTGCGCAGCGTGCGCTCCGCGTCCTTCGGTGGAGAGGTTGACCGGCCCTGTCGGAAGAATGCGGCCGCCGTTGACTGCGTAGAAGGCATGCCCCGACGGGTCGCCCGGCAGCACCGGCTCAGTGGTGTGGTAATCGCCTTCGGCGGGCATCTGGTCGTCGCCGTCGGCCACGATCTGCTGGGCCGAGGCGGGAATGCTTGCAAGCAGTGCAATGGCGAGGGCGGCGGCCAGCGCATGGTGGCGTGGGGTGGGTGTGTGCATGGGGTTGCTCCTGAAAGGAGGCGCCATGCTCGTCATCTCCGTTCACTGCCTCCATCGAATCACTTGCAACTCACCTGCGACAGGCTGTCGCAGTGCTGGCTGAAAGCTGAAGGCGCTACCGGTGTTCAGTGTGCTTTACAACTTTTTGCATGGGTTCGGCCGGGCTGCGCACAGAGACTGGCGCCAGTCCGGTAGAGACACTTGACTTCGCAATTGCCCGCCCTTCACGCCATCTTCACAGAGATGAAGGATATACGGCACGTCGTCTGAATGCGGTTGCGTCGTGTCGCGTCTCTTCCCCTTCTTCGACACAAGGATCCCCCATGAAGCGCACCGCCACCGCCTCCCATCCTCCGACGCCGCGCCTGTTGTTCCGCAGCCTGCTGCTGGCACTGGCATCCCTTCCCTCCGGCGTCGCCCTGGCCGGTGATCTCGATGGCCAGACTGCGGAGGTCGGTGCTGGGGATCCGGTCGAAGCGTGGACGTTGAAGAACGGCTCGCTGCTGACCGTGAATGACGGCGCAACCCACAATCTGACCGCTGCTGACTCGACCGTGGTGCTGTCCAACACTAGTGTGGATGCGACGACGGCGGGCCCCGCTGTGCGCCTCTCCGGCGCCTCGGTCCTGGCGGCTCGATCGACGCAATTCAACGGTGGCGTCCATCTTGTCGACAGCAGCACCGCCTGGATCGAAGACAGCCAGATCTCCGTCGCGGCGGGAGCGGGCGTGCATCCCGGCATTGCCAGCGTAGGCATCGACCTCTCTCCTGCTGGGGGTGCCTTCCCACAGAACGCGTTCGCAACGGTGCGCAACAGCACCATCCGTGTCGAGGATGCGCCCGGTACACCTGATATCAACAGCGGGCTGGGCGTACGTCTGATGGGGGGCACGATCCATCTGGAAGGCTCCCGCATCGACGCCGACAACATGGCCGCACTGCTGGCGCCCTCAGCGGCTGGCCAGCCCCCGATCGAACTTCGTGTTGACCACTCCGTGCTCCAGTCCCGTCGCGGCGCCGCAATCCGCGTCGCACCGCGCGCGCCGGATGCCGAGTACCAGATCACCGTCGCGAACGGGTCACAACTTGTCGCAGGCGACGGGAATCTGCTGCTGATGAGTTCGTGGACCGGCAACCCTGTCGCCGCCGACAGTCGTGTCAGCTTCACAGTGGACGACGCGCGGCTGATCGGTGATGTCAGGCTCGATACGGCAACGGTTGCCAACGGCACGATCAACGTAACCCTGCGCAACAAGGCGCAGATCGACGGCCGCTTCCTCAACGTCACTTCGGCCAGCATCGACAGCGACAGCACCTGGCTGATGACCGGCGACAGCAATGTCGGCCACCTGGCGCTGGGCAACACCGGCACGGTGGCGCTGGGCAATGGCAGTACGTTCAACACGCTCACCGTGGATACCTTCGACGGGGCCGGTGGCACCCTGCTGTTCAACACCCAGCTGGGCGACGACAGTTCGGCCACCGACAAGCTGATCATCAAGGGCGACGCCAACGGCCAGGCCAACGTGCGTGTGCTCAATGCCGGCGGCGCAGGCGCCAAGACCGACAAGGGCATCGAGCTGATCCGTGTGGGCGGTGCGTCCAATGCGCAGTTCGACCTGCAGGGCCGCGCGGTGGGTGGGCAGTACGAGTACTTCCTGTTCAAGGACGCGACCAACGGCGGCTGGTACCTGCGCTCGGAACTTGCCGGGGCGCCGGATCCGTGTGTGATCGACCCGACGCTGCCGGAGTGTAAGCCGGTCGATCCGGTGGACCCGGTGGACCCGGTGGACCCGGTGGACCCGGTGGACCCGGTGGATCCGGTCGATCCGGTCGATCCGATCGACCCCACGCCGGTGTTGCGCCCGGAAGCCGGCGCGTACCTGGCCAACCAATTCGCGATGGACCAGCTGCTGCGCCATGGCTGGCGCGACCGTCAGGGCGGCAACACCTCCGCCATTGATGGCGTGCGTGGCTGGGCCCGCGTGGACGCTACACAGAGCAAGCTGTCGGCGGTGGAAGACCAGCTGGACCTGCGCGTGGACCGCTCGCGCCTGCAGCTGGGTGCGGACATCGGCGTGTTCGACAACGGCCAGGGCCGCGTGGGCCTGATGGGCACGCTGGCCAGGTCCGACGCCACCTCGCGTTCGCAGCTGACCGGCTACAGTGCACGCGGCAAGATCAACGGCGGCGCGCTGGGCGTGTACGGCAACTGGAGCAACGATGCACTGTATGTGGATGCCAGCGTGCAGCGCGGCCAGTTCCGCAACCGCGTGCAGGGCGAAGGCCTGGCCGAGGAACGCTACGACTCGGACATCTGGCAGAGCTCGCTGGAAGCCGGCTACCGCATTGGCATCGGCCAGATCGGCAGCACCGCGCTGAGCCTGCAGCCGGAACTACAGCTGACCTACACCGACGCCAACACCGATCGCCACGAAGAAGCCAACGGCACGGTGGTGCGCAGCCTGGGCGACAACGGCCTGTCCGGCCGCGTGGGCCTGCGCCTGCAGGGTGAAGGCCGCAGTGCCGCCGGTGCGTCGGTCAGCCCGTATGTGGTGGCCAACTGGTACCGCGATGGCGCCAGCAACGGCATGGCGTTCGATGATGAAGCGCTGAAGGCCAGCGTGCCGCGCAACCGCTACGAGTTGAATGCCGGTGCGCGCGTGGACTTCCGTTCCGGGCTGAGTGCGTGGGGTGGCTTCGGCGTGATGCGCGGTGACCATGGTTACCGCGAGGCGACGGCGAACCTGAGCATGTCGTACAAGTGGTGAGGTAGAAGCGCGTTCTGCTTTCTGTAGAGCCGAGCCATGCTCGGCTGCTTCTCGATGAGATTGTGATGAGCCGAGCGTCGGCTCGGCTCTACACGAATGTCGCGATTGCCACGCTGTGGCGTGCGCCGCACGATTGCAACGCTTTCGAACTTTCCAACAATTCTCATTGGCGGCACTGGCGCTTCATGCAAATCATGTAGCGCCACCGACCACGGGTGGCACGGGCTTCCAATCCCGTTCGGTTAATGTCGTTTACGCTTGCCTGCCGGCGTCGCCCTTTCCTTGTTGGGTGGCGTCGGCAGGCATTCTGTCCGCGCACCTATGGCGGGCGGTGCGTGGGGGCCTCGTGCCCGCCGGCGTTTGACGACGTTAGCCACCGGTATTGGAACCACGCACCGTCCGCCACCCTCGCTGTTAAGCAGGGTGGCCCCTTGCCGCTTGCACAAGGACGCCGCCATGACCGCTTCCCCTTACCCGCACCTGTTCGCCACCCTGGGCGAGGCCGCCACGCGCCTGCCCGATGACCTGGCCCGCACGCTGGAAGACACCTTCGTTGCGCTGCAGACCGGTAACAGCCCTGGCGCCATCACCCTGCAGGCCTGCCTGCAGTACATCCGCCAGGGCGATGCCGCCGATGGCCAGCCGTGGCCCGGCAGCAACCGCACACCCGGGCAGCGTTTGGCCTTGGCTCGAATCGACCGCGCCAATGCGGGGCTGAGTTTCCTGCTGGAATTGCTGCACGCCACCGAACGTGTGCGCGTGGACGGTGACGTCGATCAGCAGATGGGCGACGGCGCGCGCGAAGGGCTGTTGCTGGCCTGCCGTGGGCTGGCCGAGTATGTGGATGTGCAGTTGCGAGCAGCGTAAGCACCCAACAAGGAGAAGTGCGGGGTAGCGCTCAGTTCAGTTGCACGCTGCACGCAATTGCAACGATTCCGATGGCTCATCATCACAGGAGCACCAATAGTGCGCACTTCTTTCAGGGAGTGCCCGGATGCACAAGATGATGATTCCGCTTACCCGCTATGCCCAGTTCAGCGGGCGCGCCAGCCGCGGTGAGTTCTGGTGGTTCCAGTTGTTCGTCGTGATCTTGTTGATACCGTCGAATGTGCTGGGCTTCATTGCTGGCTACACCGGTTCAAGCACGCTGGCACTGATATCGACGGGCGTGGGCGCGTTGGTGTGGCTGGCGATCATCGTGCCGATGATTGCAGTGACCGTGCGCCGCCTGCATGACACCGACCGTTCAGGCTGGTGGTACCTGCTGATGCTGGTGCCGATTGTGGGCCTGGTGGTGCTGGTGTTCCTGCTGCTACCCGGCACGCCGGGCAACAACCGCTTCGATACAGCGGTTCCGCACGTGTAACCCCCCCGCGTTGGTGGGTGTCGACCTTGGTCGACCCGCTGTTGGCACGGGCGGCTGACACATCCGTGCCAACCAAGGTTGGCACCTACCAGAGCAACACCGAGGTATTCCCGCCTGGGTAGGTGTCGACCTTGGTCGACACGCTGTTGGCAGGGGCGGCTGACGCGTTCGTGCCAACCAAGGTTGGCACCTACCAGAGCAACACCGAGGTATTCCCGCCTGGGTAGGTGTCGACCTTGGTCGACACGCTGGTTGGCACGGCGCGTCTGACGCATTCGTGCCAACCAAGGTTGGCACCTGCCAGAGCAACATCGAGGTGTTCCCGCCTGGGTAGGTGTCGACCTTGGTCGACACGCTGTTGGCACGCGCGACTGACACATCCGTGCCAACCAAGGTTGGCACCTACCAGAGCGCACCAATGCGCCTACGCTTTGGTAGGTGTCGACCTTGGTCGACACGGAGTTGCCACGCGCGGCTGACACATTCGTGCCAACCAGGGTTGGCACCTACCAGAGCAACATCGATCTGACCCCACACCGGAAGCTTGGCACCCAGCAGTGCAGTACCGCTGCGGCTACGCGAAGTGCTGGTAACCGCCGTCGGCGGCTTCGCCATCCACATGCACGCCCTGCCCTTCGGCAATCCGACCGATGCGGGTGAGCGGCACGTCCAGCGATTCGGCGAGGTAGTGCAGTGCGTCGCGCTGGTCGGCGGCGGCGGTGAAGCACAGTTCGTAGTCGTCGCCCCCGCGCAGTGCGCAGTCGCGCGCAGTGTCGCGGCCGAGCAGCTCACGCAGCGCGTGCGAGATCGGCAGCGAATCGGCATCCACATGCGCGGCCACGTTGCTACGCGTGGCGATATGACCGAGGTCGGCCAGCAGGCCGTCGGACACATCCACCGCCGCGTGCGCGAAGGCCCGCAGGCGCAGGCCCAGGGTCACGCGCGGCGTCGGCCGCAGCAGGCGCAGGCGCAGGCTTTCGTAGTCGGCCAGCAGCGTGGCGGTGGCGATGCTCAACGCACCTTGTTGCCACAGGCGCAGCGCGCCGGCGGCATCGCCCAGCGTGCCACTGATCCAGATGTCATCGCCTGCCTGTGCGCGGTCGCGCCGCAGGGCCTGGCCACGCCCGACCTGACCCATCGCGGTCACCGACAGCGACAGCGGACCGCGCGTGGTGTCGCCACCGATCAGCGCGATGTCGTGCTGGTCGGCCAGGGCGAAGAAGCCATCGGCAAAGGCCTCGATCCAATCTTTAGACGCTTCCGGCAGGGACAGTGCCAGCGTGCACCACGCCGGGCGCGCGCCCATCGCGGCCAGGTCCGACAGGTTGACCGCCAGGGTCTTCCAGCCGATGTCGAAGGCAGGCGTCTCAACCGGAAAGTGCACGCCGCTGTTGAGCGTATCGGCGGTGACCACCAGTTGCTCGTTGGCACGCGGCTGCAGCAGCGCGGCGTCGTCACCGATGCCGAGCAGGATGTCGTCGCGCTCGAGGGTGCGGGCGCGGATGCGGTCGATGAGGGCGAATTCGGCCAAGGACATGGGGCGTTCTGCTTTTTTGTAGAGCCGAGCCATGCTCGGCTGCAGTTCGATCACGCGCCGCATTGCCGAACGCAACCGTGCGCTGCACGGTGAGCCGAGCATGGCTCGGCTCTACAGAAATCGGGTCAGTGACCCGATTCGACCTTGCGCCATTCCACGGCGGCACGATCCAGCACGCCGTTGACGTAGGTGTGGCCGTGTTCGGAACCGAAGCGCTTGGCCGATTCGATCGCTTCGTTGATCACCACGCGGTATGGCACGTCCAGGCGGTAGCGCAGCTCGTAGGCGGCCAGGCGCAGCACCGCGCGTTCGATCGCGTCCACTTCCTCGATGCCACGGTCCAGGTACGGGCCGAGCGCTTCGTCGATGTCGCGGCGGTTGTCGAGCACGCCGTGCAGCAGCGCCTCGAAGTACGCTAGGTCGGCGATTTCACGGGCCTGCTCGTGGGCGAACTGGGCGATCAGCGACTGTGCGTTGCCGCCGGAGATCTGCCAGGCGTAGATGGCCTGCACGGCACGACGGCGGGCGCGCGAGCGCAGCACCGGATCGACGCCATCGCGGCGGACGGGTTTACCGGAGGGCTTGCCCTGGGTGTTCTTGTTCATGGCAGTTGCTCCAGCAGATTGACCATTTCCAGTGCGGCGAGTGCGACTTCCTCGCCCTTGTTGCCGTGGCTGCCGCCTGCGCGCGCCTCGGCGTCTTCAACGCGTTCCACCGCCAGCACGCCGTTCAGCACCGGCACGCCGAAATCCAGCTGCACGCGCATCAGGCCTTCGGCGCAGCGGTCGGCCACGTGTTCGTAGTGGCGGGTGTCGCCACGGATCACGCAGCCCAGGGTGAGGATGGCGGCGTGTTCATGGGCGGCGGCCAGGCGCGCGGCCACCAGCGGCAGTTCCCAGGCACCCGGCACGCGGATCACGTCGATGTTGGCTTCGGTGATGCCGTTGCCGGCCAGGCTCAGGCGCGCGCCTGCGACCAGCGCGTCGGTGATGCGGGCGTTCCAGCGGCTGGCCAGGATGGCGAAGCGCGCCGACTCGGGAGTGCGAAGATCGCCTTCGTAGTGGCTCATATGCGGCTTGGGGACTCGATAAGGGGGTAATTCTAGCGTGGATGGGCCCCGGCCGTGGCTGGCGGGGGCCCGCAGGGTGTGCCGACCAACGGTCGGCACCCACCGGTGGCATGGGGCCGGCACCCACCGGTAGTGCCGGCGGCTGGCCGGCAATCCCCCATTACAGGGTGACCGTCTCCACCACTTCCAGGCCGTAACCGGCCAGGCCAACCTGGCGGCGCGGGGTGCCCAGCACCCGCAGCTTGCCCAGGCCCAGGTCAGACAGGATCTGTGCGCCGGCACCGTTGCGGCGCCACTGGCCCACATCCTTGTCCTTGCCCGGCACCACCGGCGCCGGCTGCTGGCGCAGGCGGGCCAGCAGGGCTTCGCCATCGCGCGGGGCCGACAGCACCACCATCACGCCAGCGCCCTCGGCATCGATCGCGCGCAGGGCATCGGTGGCCGCCACGCCGAAGTCGTCGCGGCGCCAGTGCAGCAGGTCGGCCAGCGGGTTTTCCACCTGCACGCGCACCAGGGTCGGGGTGTCCGCATCCGGCGTGCCACGAACCAGCGCGAAGTGCAGGTCGTGGGCGATGCGGTCGCGGTAGGTCACCAGCTTGAACGGACCGAATTCGGTGTCGATCTCGCGCTCGTCCACGCGCTCGACGGTCTTTTCGGTGGCCAGGCGGTAGGCGATCAGATCGGCGATGGAGCCCATCTTCAGGCCGTGCTCGCGGGCGAACACTTCAAGCTCCGGGCGGCGCGCCATGCTGCCATCCGGGTTCAGGATCTCCACCAGCACGCCGGCCGGTTCCAGCCCGGCGAGCATGGCCAGGTCGACGCCGGCTTCGGTGTGGCCGGCGCGGGTCAGCACGCCGCCCGGCTGGGCGATCAGCGGGAAGATGTGGCCCGGCTGGTGCAGGTCCGACGGCTTGGCATTGGGCTTTACCGCGGTGCGGATGGTATGCGCGCGGTCATGCGCCGAAATGCCGGTGGTGACGCCCTCGGCGGCCTCAATGCTGACCGTGAAGTTGGTCTGGAACTGGGCGGTATTGGCCTGCACCATCGGCGCCAGGCCGAGGTCGGCGGCGCGGCTGCGGGTCAGCGGCAGGCACACCAGGCCGCGGCCGTGGGTGACCATGAAGTTGATGTCCGACGGCTTGACCAGCTCGGCGGCCATGATCAGGTCGCCTTCGTTCTCGCGGTCTTCGTCATCGACGATGACCACCATGCGGCCCAGGCGGATGTCTTCCAGGATTTCCGGAATCGGGGCGAAGTTCATGCTGCGTCTCCCTGTGGGTGCTGACCGTTGCTCGGCACACCCATCAATCGCTCGACGTAACGGGCCACCAGATCGATTTCCAGATTGACCGCGCTGCCCACGCCGGTGGCGGAGAAGGCGGTGTTGGCCACGGTGTGCGGGATCAGGGCGACTTCGAAGCCTTCGTCGTCCACTTCGTTGACGGTGAGGCTGACGCCGTCCACGCAGATCGAGCCCTTCTTGGCGATATAGCGGCGCAGCGAGGCCGGCGCGGCGAAACGCCAGCGCTGGGCGCGCGCGTCTTCATGGATGGACAGCACCTGGCCGAGGCCGTCGACGTGGCCGCTGACCAGATGGCCGCCGAGGCGGTCGGTCGGGCGCATGGCGCGCTCCAGGTTGATGACCGCGCCCTCGCCCAGCTGGCCCAGCGTGGTCAGGCCCAGGGTCTCGGTGGAGGCATCGGCCTGGAAGCTGCTGGCGTCGAACGCGATGACGGTGAGGCAGACACCGTTGATGGCAATGCTCTCGCCCATCTGCACGTTGTCGAACGGCAGATTCCCGACGTTGAAGGTGAAGCGGACATCGCCGCCGATGGATTCGCGTGCGGCCAGACGGCCGACGCCTTCGATGATTCCAGTAAACAAGTAACGTTCTCCGCGAAAAGTGAGCGAAAAACGCCGCAAGGCAAACAGGCGGGCGCAGGGCCGCGAAGGCCCTGTGGCACCGTCTTCTTTCATCCGGACTATGACCGTCGGCTCCGGCATTGGACCGGATCTGCTGACCCCCGGCCGTGGGCCGGGGCGCTCGCGGGCTCGTGCTTGCGCACCTACCGCCGGTGGGGAATTGCACCCCGCCCTGAAGACGTTTGTGTACCGGCGAACCGGCGTGGCTAGTGTACCAGCCCGTGCTGAACGGGGTGGGGATGACCGGGGTCGGATCCCTTTCCGCAGGCAAGGGCTCTGGCCCCGGCCCTCTCGAAATCGCTACGGGTCAGAGCCGTTTCCCGACGGAAAACGGATCTGACCCCGATCCAGGCCCGCTCGCACTCTGATGACCGGGGTCGGATCCCTTTCCGCAGGAAAGGGCTCTGACCCCGGGTCCCCTCGAAATCGCGGAGGGGTCAGAGCCGTTTTCCGACGGAAAACGGATCCGACCCCGATGCAGGCCCGCTCGCATTCTGATGACCGGGGTCGGATCCCTTTCCGCAGGAAAGGGCTCTGACCCCGGGTCCCTCGAAATCGCGAGGGGTCAGAGCCGTTTTCCGACGGAAAACGGATCCGACCCCGATGCAGGCCGGCTCGCACTCTGATGGCCGGGGTCGGATCCCTTTCCGCAGAAAAGGGCTCTGACCCCGGCCAAGCCAGACCAGCTTGTGACGGCCGTCTCTCGCATTTTGTAAAACTTTCATTAAAATCCGCAGCGGACGACATGAGGTCGCCACGGGCAGCCGCGAGGGCAGGCCCGCCAATGGACTGAAATTCACAGGAATTCCCATGCGCAAGATCCTGATCGTGGCCGCCCTGCTGGCCGCTGCTCCGTTCTCGGCTTCGGCCGACGCCCTGAGCTACACCTACGTGGAAGGTGGCTGGACCCAGGTCCAGGTTGACGACAACGTGCTGGACGACCCGAAGGTCGACGGTGGCTACCTGCGCGGCTCGGTCGCGCTGGCCGAGCAGGTCTACGTGTTCGGTGGCTGGTCGCGCACCAGCAAGACCCGCCACTACGGCGAAGACTCGCTGAAGCTGGAACTGAACCAGCCGGAGCTGGGTATCGGCTACCACATGCCGTGGACCGACCGCCTGGACTTCACCGCCGATGCCGCCTGGGTGCGCCAGAACGCCGAATCGACCCTGCGCTACGACGGCGTGCGTTACCACGGCAAGGACCACACCAACCTGGGCCGCGTCACCATGGGTATCCGCGGCAAGCCGTCGCGCATGACCGAAGCCTGGGCCAAGGCCGGTTACATGGATGGCGGCAACAACTACAAGGGCACCTGGGTCGGTACCGTCGGCGGCCAGGTCAACTTCACCAAGACCTGGGGTGTAGTGGGCGAGATCGCCGGCTACCGCGACGTCACCCAGTACTCGGTCGGCGTCCGCGCCAGCTTCTGATTTACCGATCGCTCCTCGTCGTGCGATCGAACGGGCCCCGCAAGGGGCCCGTTTTTTTTGGGCCCGCGCGCGTCGGCAGGCGGCCACAGGCACCAACGGGCCTGCGCAAAGATGCGCTACGCTTGCGCGCCTCTGGAACAGGAAACACCGTCATGAAGACTCCCTTGCGTACCCTGCTGGCCAGCGCCCTGCTGGCGGCCCCGCTGCTGGCCGGCGCCGCCCCGGCCACACTGACGCCCGAACAGGCTTTCGACCTGTACGCACGCGTGCTGCTGGAAGATGACGCCGTGGCGACCCGCGCGCTCAACGATGCACTGAAGCCGGCGTTCGAAGGCCAGGACGCGGTGACCCCGAACCCGGGTGCGCTGGCCAAGGCGCTGGCCGATCCGTGGCAGGTCGTGCTTGCCAGCACCGGCGCAAAGGCCGACGCGGCCGCCAGCGAAGCGCTGTATGCCAAGGCCCTGCGTGATTCGAAGTGCCGCGCCAGCAAGAGCGTGATTGAAGACAACGAGTACGTGGAAGACCAGAAGCTGGCGCGCATCACTTTCAGCTGCCAGGTGCCCGACCTCGGCAAGGTGCGCCCGCTGTTCGCCGCCAGCCTTGCAGCCGACGCCAGCCCGGCCGCGCGCAGGCAGTTCACCGACGCCTACACCCAGGCGCTGCAGAGCGGTGCGCGCGTGCCGGTCAGCGGCACCTTCACCCTGTACCCGGCCAAGGACAACGGCTACTGGTACAGCGGCAACTTCGACGATCTGGTGGGTACCGTGACCGGCGCGCTGGCACCGTTCGAGGACTGGATGCAGGACGCGCAGGCGGCCAGCGCACCGAAGGTGACCGGCGTACCCGGCTGTGACCTGCTGCTGCAGCAGCACCGCGCCTGCGTGGCGAAGATCGCGCCGGACCAGATCAGTGGCGTGGATGCCATGACCGAGGAACTGAAGGCCAAGGCGAAGGTGAAGTCAGCCGAAGACATGACGCAGGAATGCAAGGCACTGCGCCCGATCGCCGAGATGATGTGGACCGACGAATGCGCGTGAGCGGGATGTAACGCCGAGCCTACGCGCTGCCCAGCGTTGCCGACGGCAAGGGCAACTGCATTTTCAGAACCCTTGCATGGCCCTGCGCGGCCTGCATGGTCAATGCTGTTGCCCTCTTCCACCAGGGCAACCGCATGAAACACCGTATGACGTCGACCGCGCTCATGTTGCTGGCGCTGATGGTGTGCTGGCAGGCCGAGGCGTCCAGGTTCAAAGCCACGAAGATCATCGTCGTCCAACCCTCGGTCGCCTTCGAGTCAACGCAGCTGAGCGACAGGCACCTGGATGCGTGGATGAGTGAGGATGATCACTGCCGCGACTTCCTGATGTACCACGACCAGTGTGCCGTGCTGGTACTGCCGGATGAGTACGACGACGGTTTTACGCGTCGCCAGTTGCGGTTCAAGGCGAGGCAACTGCCGGGCGAGGCGCTCGGCGCGTACTGCCGCGACCTGCATGTGCTGTGGAAGCAGCAATGGAAAGGCCAATGCCCCGTTGGCGAAGAAGACGACGAAGCGGCCTGACGCCATGGGCGTAGCCCCCTGCCCTGCGTCATTCCTTCATGGGCGCAGCAGCAGCCTGTTGTCCTCGCCGACCTGGCGCTGGTCAACCACGCGCAGGCGACGCTGCTGGTCCATGGCATCGATGCCGAGGCCAGCCAGCAGCGGGCGGCCGTTGTCGCCCAGCAGCGTGGGCGCCTGATAGAGCAGAAGCTCATCGACCCAGCCAGCGCGCAGCAGCGCACCGGACAGCGTCGCGCCGGCTTCGGTGTGCACTTCGTTGATGCCGCGCTCGGCCAGCAGCGCCAGCACCGCGCCCAGGTCCAACCGCCCCTCTGCGCTGGGCACGCTGGCGAATTCGGCGTCGGCCGCGTCCGGTGCGCTCACCGCCGCAGCGTGCAGGTACAGCGTCGGTGCCCCGCCCTCGCGCACGCGGCTGCATTCGAGCGAGCGCAGGCGCGAATCCAGCACCACACGCAGTGGTGCCATCACTTCGGTATCGGCCAGGCGCACGGTCAGCATCGGGTCGTCGGCCAGCACCGTGTCGGCGCCGGTCAGGATCGCACCGGCGCGCGCGCGCCAGTGCTGCACGTCCTCGCGCGCGGCCGGCCCGGTGATCCACTTGGAACTGCCATCGGCCATCGCGGTACGGCCATCCAGGCTGGCGGCCAGCTTCACCCGCAACCACGGCCGATTGCGCTCCACGCGCGACAGGAAGCCCTTGTTGAGCTCGCGCGCCTGCACCGCCATCAGCCCTTCGGCGACGTCGATGCCGGCATTGCGCAGCAGATCGAACCCACCGCCATCGACCTTCGGGAATGGATCACGCATCGCCGCGACCACGCGCGACACGCCAGCTTCGATCAAGGCCAGCGCACACGGTGGCGTGCGCCCGTAGTGGGCGCAGGGTTCCAGGGTGACGTAGGCGGTGGCACCGCGTGCTTCGCCGCCGGCCTCGCGCAGGGCGAACACTTCCGCATGCGGGCCACCGGCGCGCTGGTGCCAGCCCTGCCCGACCACGCGTTCGCCGTGGGCGATCACGCAGCCGACCATCGGATTGGGGCGGGTGGTATAGGCGGCACGCTCGGCCAGGCGCAGCGCGTTGGCCATGTGCAGGTGGTCGAGGACGGAGAACGAAGTGGTCATGCAGCCATGGTAACGCCGCCGGTGTTGATCCATGCCGTCAGTGCCAACCAACGGTTGGCACCCACCAGTGAATGCGGCCACCGGTGCCCACCAAGGTTGGCACCCCCAAGGCAGAGGCAGTCAGCCCTTCTTCTTCTTGGTCAGGGCGATCACATCGCCCAGCAGCTGCAGCTGTTCGGTACTGGACGGCAGGTCGCGCTCGAGCTTCTCGATCTCCTCGCGGAAATCGGCCACGTCCTCGAAGCTGCGGTAGACCGAAGCGAAGCGCACGTAGCCGACATGATCGAGCTTGCGCAGTTCGTTCATCACGAACTCGCCGACCTTGATCGAGGGCACTTCGCGCTCGCCGCTGATGCGCAGCTGGTGAACCACCGCACGCACCGCTGCTTCGATCTTGTCTTCGGCCACCGCACGCTTCTGCAGCGCGCGGTCGAAGCCAGCGCGGACCTTGCGCTGGTCGAACGCCTCGCGCGTGCCATCGCTCTTGACGATGGCCGGCAGCTTCAGTTCGACCGTTTCCAGGGTGCTGAAGCGCTCGCCGCAGGCTTCACATTCACGCCGACGACGGATCGTCGCGCCGTCTTCAGAGACGCGCGAGTCGATGACCCGGGTATCGGCATGTTGGCAGAAGGGGCAGTGCATGGAACGCCTGGCTCAGGAAAGTACCTATTGCCACGGTCATGGCAGCGTCGCAAAGGTACCTGAGAAAGGGCGCAGCGGCAAATGCTGTCTGCGCGGAAGTACCTGCATTTCGGCCAACCAGAGCGTCCAGTGAGGTCAGCAGGACCAGACGTTCAACCAGGTGCCGACGGCACCGGGGCCGCGCGTGCCCAGCGCAGCCACGCCAGGTGCCCGGCCATCACCAGCAGCGGCGGGCCGAACCCAAGGAAGGCCAGGGTCGAGATTTCCCCATGCTTGAAGGTGAAGTACAACGCGGCGGCGACCACGGCCAACGCGGCCAGCACCCCCAGCGCAAGGCCGACCCAGGCGACAACCGGTGATTGGCGCAGGCCGGCAACACCGCGCCACAGGAACAGGCCGCTCAGCCACAACCACGACAGCAGGCCGATGATTCCAGCCGACGACCACAGCAGCAACCACGTGTGCTCGTCGCCCGTCAGGTACTTGCCGTCCCATACGACCATCAGCCCCAGCACGGCACCCGTGCCGCCTGCCGCCACGGTGGGCAGGCCCACCAGCAGGCCGGCGATCGCCATCCAGCGTTTGTGCAGACGCTCATCCATGCGTTCGATTTCCTTCCATGGGCCACGTCATGCGCGGCGTTTGATCCACACCAGCATCGCAGCCGGCACCAGCATCGACGGGCCCAGCAGCAACAAGCCGATGCCTTCGGCATGCACGGCGATGCCCCACCACAGCGCCAGCCCCAGCGGGAGCAAGGCGGCGAGACCGCCCGCCAGCAGCATCCACCACCAGAGGCGGTGCACGTGCAGCCCGGCACGCCCCTGCAGCAGAAAACCCGCGCTGAGCCACAACCAGGCCAGGCAACCGGCAATGCCGGCCAGGCCCCACAGCGGCATCACCGTCACCGAGGCCAGCGTGCCATGACCGAACTGGCCCAGCCCCATCAGCAGCAGC
This sequence comes from Stenotrophomonas sp. YJH_SMC_65, assembly GCF_059369475.1. Lineage (NCBI taxonomy): Bacteria > Pseudomonadati > Pseudomonadota > Gammaproteobacteria > Lysobacterales > Lysobacteraceae > Stenotrophomonas > Stenotrophomonas sp. YJH_SMC_65. The sequence goes on along the minus strand of NZ_JCAFSR010000003.1, from coordinate 295,952 downwards.
ATCGTCGCCGCCGCGCCGCCCATCACCAGGCTGGGCAGGCCAAACAGCACCGCCAGCGCGGTGTACAGGTACTTGAGGTGGCGCTCATCCACGCGGGCCTACTCCTCTGATCGCGCCGGGCCGGATGGCTCGCCCAGGGCGTCAGCACGCAGCCGCAGGAGGATCAACGTACCGGTGGGCACCAACAGGGACGGCCCGGCGAACAGCCCGCTGAGCACGGACGAACCCAGCTCGGCGAAGTAATACAGCGCCATCGCCAGCAGGGGCAGGCCTGCCAGCACGCCCAGGCCCAACAGCAGCCACCAGCGGCGTGATGCCATGTGCAGCCCGCGTGAACCATCGCGCAGCCAGACGATGCTGAGTGCGACCCAGGCCACGAGGCCGGCGATCCCGCACGATCCCCACGCGAGCATGCCGGCGGCAAACCACAGGTTGTCCGCGTCCAGCGAGACCAGCCCGATCACCCCCATGACCACGGCGATGCAGGCGCCGGCACCGCCGAAGAACAGGCTGGGCAGGCCGAACAGCACCGCCAGTGCGATGTACAGGTACTTGAGGCGGCGCTCATCCATGCGCGGGATTCCTGATGACGGGGTCAGAGCCCTTCCCTGCGGGAAGGGATCCGACCCCTGCGTCGATCCGGAAGGCGGGGTCGGATCCCTTTCCGCCAGGAAAGGGCTCTGCCCCCACTCTCCGATCAGCCGTAGACCGGGTACTTGCGGCACTGCGCGCTGACGGCGTCGCGCACGCGGGCGATGACCGCGTCATCGTTCGGTGCGTCGAGCACGTCGGCGATCCAGTTGGCCAGATCCACGCAGTCCTGTTCGACGTAGCCACGGGTGGTCACCGCCGGCGTACCCAGGCGCAGGCCCGAGGTCACGAACGGCGAACGCGGGTCGTTCGGCACCGAGTTCTTGTTGACGGTGATGTGGGCCTTGCCCAGCGCGGCTTCCGCGTCCTTGCCGGACACGTCCTTGCCGATCATGTCCACCAGCATCAGGTGGTTCTGGGTGCCGCCGGAGACGATCTTGTAGCCACGCGCGATCAGCGTATTGGCCATCGCCTGGGCGTTCTTCACCACCTGCTGCTGGTAGGCCTTGAAGCCCGGCTCCAGCGCTTCCTTGAAGGCCACGGCCTTGCCGGCGATGACGTGCATCAGCGGACCGCCCTGGATGCCCGGGAACACGATCGACTGCAGCTTCTTGACCAGGTCTTCGTCGGCGCCCTTGGCGATGATGATGCCGCCGCGCGGGCCGCGCAGGGTCTTGTGGGTGGTCGAGGTGACCACGTGGGCGTGTTCCAGCGGGCTCGGGTAGACGCCTGCGGCGACCAGGCCGGCGACGTGGGCCATGTCGACGAACAGGTAGGCGCCGACCTTGTCGGCGATGGCGCGGAAGCGTGCCCAGTCGATCACCTGCGAGTAGGCCGAGAAGCCGGCCACGACCATCTTCGGCTTGTGCTCCAGGGCCAGGCGCTCGACTTCGTCATAGTCGATCAGGCCCTGGTCGTTGACGCCGTACTGCACGGCGTTGAACAGCTTGCCCGAGGCATTGACCTTGGCGCCGTGGGTGAGGTGGCCACCGTGGGCCAGGCTCATGCCGAGGATGGTGTCACCCGGCTGCAGCAGGGCGAAGTACACGGCCTGGTTGGCCTGCGAACCGCTGTGCGGCTGCACGTTGGCATAGTCCGCATCGAACAGCTGCTTCAGGCGGTCGATCGCCAGCTGCTCGGCGATGTCCACGTATTCGCAGCCACCGTAGTAGCGCTTGCCCGGGTAGCCTTCGGCGTACTTGTTGGTCAGCTGGCTGCCCTGGGCTTCCATCACCGCCGGGCTGGTGTAGTTCTCGCTGGCGATCAGCTCGACGTGGTCTTCCTGGCGCTGGGTCTCAGCGGCGATGGCCTTGGCCAGTTCGGGATCGTAGGATTCGATGCGGACGTCACGCGGGAACATCGGGTACTCCAGCAGGCAGGGAAAAGGGGTACGGCTCAGCCCTCGATTGTAGCTCCGCACTGGCCCGCTGGGGCCGAAACGGACGGGGCCGGCATCCCCGAAGGAATCCGGCCCCGTATGGTTTCGATCGATAGTTGTGGGGTCAGAGCCCTTTCCGTTGGAAAGGGATCCGACCCCGGCCGCGATCCTCAGCGACTGAGCACGTACTGGGCGATCACACCGGTGGCGATGGCCACCAGCAGCATGTTGCCGCGATCATCCCGTATCCACTGATGGCCGTACGGCGGGCGGCGCAGGTTGTAGCGCGGGTAGTCGTTCACCACGTAGACCGGGCCGCGGTAGTAGTCGCGGTAGCGGTGGCCGACCTTCCAGCCATAGCCCGGGCCATAGGCCGGGCGATAGACCACGCGCGGCGGTGCAGGGCGGTAGTAGCGATCATGGTCACGGTGCCAGTCGCGGCGGTCGCGTTCCCAGTCGCGCCGGGCCTCGCGGCGGTCGCGCTCCCAGTCGCGGCGGTCCTGGCGCCACTCACGGCGATCCTCGCGCCACTCGCGGCGGTCGTGGTCGCGGCGATGGTCGTTGTCGGCGAAGGCCGGGGTCACGGCGCCCAGCGCCAGCACAGAGGCCACGGCGCCGGCCATTACTCGATTGATGCGCATGTCAGACCTCTGCTTGGGTGGGTGGTGAGCCCATATTGCGCAACCGATCTGAACCGTTTCCGGCTGGAAACGCTTCCCGCTGCAGGACTGTGACGGAGTATTCAGGCCACGGCCAGCCTGCACGGCTCCGGCCGGGCGCGGGCCGGAACCGGTTCCGGCTATAATTGGCGGTATTCCATTCCAGTCTGTGCCCGCTGCCGCAACGGGATGTTCCCGTGACGGGTCGGGCGCAGGGCCGCGCCTACGGAGACCGCATGTCCTCGCAATACATCTACACCATGAACCGCGTGTCCAAGGTGGTCCCGCCCAAGCGGCAGATCATCAAGGACATTTCCCTGTCCTTCTTCCCGGGCGCGAAGATCGGCCTGCTGGGCCTGAACGGCGCCGGCAAGTCCACCGTGCTGAAGATCATGGCCGGCGTGGACACCGATTTCGAGGGTGAAGCCCGCCCGCAGCCCGGCATCAAGGTCGGTTACCTGGCGCAGGAACCGGAACTGGACCCGAACAAGACCGTGCGCGAGTCGGTCGAGGAAGGCGTGGGCGAAGTGCTGCAGGCCCAGGCCGCGCTGGAGGCGGTGTACGCCGCCTACGCCGAGGAAGGCGCCGACTTCGACGCGCTGGCCAAGGAACAGGAGCGCCTGGAGGCGATCCTGGCCGCTGGCGACGCGCATACCCTGGAAAACCAGCTGGACGTGGCTGCCGATGCGCTGCGCCTGCCGCCGTGGGATGCCAAGATCGCCAACCTGTCCGGCGGTGAAAAGCGCCGCGTCGCACTGTGCCGCCTGCTGCTGCAGAAGCCGGACATGCTGCTGCTCGACGAACCGACCAACCACCTCGACGCCGAGTCGGTGGAATGGCTGGAACAGTTCCTGGCGCGCTATACCGGCACCGTGGTGGCCGTCACCCACGATCGCTACTTCCTGGACAACGCCGCCGAGTGGATCCTGGAACTGGACCGCGGCCGCGGCATTCCGTGGAAGGGCAACTACACCGAATGGCTGGTGCAGAAGGATGAGCGCCTGAAGCAGGAAGAGAACCAGGAAAAGGCCCGCCAGAAGGCGATCCAGAAGGAACTGGAGTGGTCGCGCCAGAACGCCAAGGGCGGCCGCTCCAAGGGCAAGGCCCGTCTGGCCCGCCTGGAAGAGCTGCAGTCGCAGGATTACCAGAAGCGCAACGAGACCAACGAAATCTTCATCCCGCCGGGCGAGCGCCTGGGCAACATGGTGATGGAGTTCAAGAACGTCTCCAAGAAGTTCGGCGACCGCCTGCTGATCGACAACCTGTCGATGCTGATTCCGCCGGGCGCGATCGTCGGCATCATCGGCCCGAACGGCGCCGGCAAGTCGACGCTGTTCAAGATGATCACCGGCCAGGAGAAGCCGGATTCGGGCGAGATCGTGATCGGCCCGACCGTGCAGCTGTCCTACGTGGACCAGAGCCGCGACAAGCTGGAAGGCAACCACAACGTCTTCCAGGAAATCGCCGGTGGCCTGGACATCCTCAACATCAACGGCATCGAGATCCAGTCGCGCGCCTACATCGGCCGCTTCAACTTCAAGGGCCAGGACCAGCAGAAGATGGTCGGCTCGCTGTCCGGTGGTGAGCGTGGCCGCCTGCACATGGCCAAGACCCTGCTGCAGGGCGGCAACGTGCTGCTGCTCGACGAACCGTCCAACGACCTGGACATCGAAACGCTGCGTGCGCTGGAAGACGCGCTGCTGGAGTTCCCGGGCAACACCTTCGTGATCTCGCACGACCGCTGGTTCCTGGACCGCATCGCCACGCACATCATCGCTTTCGAAGGCGACTCGCACGTGGAGTTCTTCCAGGGCAACTACCGCGAGTACGAGGAAGACAAGAAGCGTCGCATGGGCGACGATGCCGCGCCGAAGCGCCTGCGCTTCAAGGCGCTGAAGTAAGAAAGGAAGAACGGCCGCGCTCTGCGCGGCCGTTCTGCATTCGGGTAGGTCACGACCGTTGGTCGTGACACCTTATTGTTGCGAGACGCCCCATGTCCCTGTTCGAACGCCTGTTCCAGCTGCAGCAGCACGGCACCACCGTGCGCACCGAGCTGCTGGCCGGTGTCACCACCTTCCTGACGATGTCCTACATCGTCTTCGTCAACCCGGAAATCCTCGGCACCACCGGCATGGATGCGGGTGCGGTGTTCGTGGCCACCTGCCTGGCCGCTGCGCTGGGTTCGGCGGTGATGGCGCTGGCGGCCAACTTCCCGGTCGGCATGGCACCGGGCATGGGCCTGAACGCGTTCTTCGCCTTCACCGTGGTCGGTGCCGCCGGCCTGCCGTGGCAGCAGGCACTGGGCGCGGTATTCATCTCCGGCCTGGTGTTCCTGGTGCTGTCGCTGACCGGTGTGCGGGCGTGGCTGGTGTCGGGCATTCCTTCGTCGCTGCGCTCGGCGATCGTGGCCGGCATCGGCCTGTTCCTGGCGATCATCGCGCTGCAGAAGTCCGGCGTGATCGTCGGCAATGAAGACACGCTGGTAGCGCTGGGCCCGTTGAATACGGCGCCGCCGCTGCTGGCACTGGCCGGCTTCCTGCTGATCGCGGTGCTGGAAGCGCGCCGTATCCGTGGCGCGATCCTGATCGGGATCCTGGCGGTGACCGGCGCGGGCTGGGCATTGGGCGACGTGCAATACCAGGGCCTGGTCTCGCTGCCGCCGAGCCTGGCGCCGACCTTCCTGCAGCTGGACCTGCCGGGCCTGCTGCACCACAACGGTGGCGCGCCGATCGCCGTGTTGCTGCAGGTGGTGCTGGTGTTCGTGCTGGTGGAAGTGTTCGATGCCACCGGCACCCTGTATGGCGTGGTCGGTCGCGCCGGACTGCTGAAGCTGCCGGGCGCGCAGAAGCGTTTCGGCCGCGCCCTGCTGGCCGACAGCACGGCGATCGTGGCCGGTTCGCTGCTGGGCACCAGCAGCACTACCGCGTTCGCTGAAAGCGCCTCGGGCGTGCAGGTGGGCGGCCGCACCGGCCTGACTGCACTGGTGGTGTCGGCACTGTTCCTGGCCGCACTGCTGTTCTCGCCGCTGGCGGCGATGGTGCCCGGCTATGCCACCGCACCGGCGCTGCTGTTCGTGGCCGGCCTGATGCTGCGCGAGCTGGTGGACGTGGACTGGAGCGACCTGACCGAATCGGTGCCGGCCGCACTGTGTGCCCTGGCGATGCCGTTCACCTACTCCATCGCGAATGGCCTGGCGTTTGGCTTCATCGCGTATGCGGCGCTGAAGGCCGGCACCGGCCGCTGGCGCGAAGTGCATCCGGCGGTGTGGCTGGTGGCGGTGCTGTTCGCGCTGCGCTACGCGTTGGAATAATCGGGGCGCGATGCCGGCCAGCGGCCGGCACTACCGGATGGTGATTCACCTGCCACCCGGGGCACGATGCCGGCCAGCGGCCGGCACCACCCGGCGCGGGGTTCACCTCCCACCCACGGTGCTCTGGGATGATGCGGCCATGGTTCGGCCCGACCTTCCCACGGATCCGTCTTCGCCGTTGCGCCGCCGGTTGCTGCGCGCGGCAGTGCTGGCGCCGTTGGCCGCTACGCTCGCCACCCTGCCCGGCTGTTCGCTGCCGGTGCAGGTGGATGGCACCTTCCTGCAGCCCTGGCGCAGCCATCTGCAGTGGGGCCCGGCCGACTGGCAACGTTCGTTGAAGCTTGCCCACGCGCTGGGCTGCCGGCAGCTGGTGCTGCAGTGGACCGGCATCGTCGGTGGCAGCGATGGCGACTGGTCGCTGCCGGACAGCAACCTGCAGCAGCTGTTCACCGCGGCCAGCGAGAACGACATCCGCATCCGCGTTGGCCTGCCCTTCCAGCAACGCTGGTGGCAGGCCATCGGCGCCGACGACGCCACGCTGCAGGCGTTCCTGGCCGACAGCCTGGCGCACGCGCGCAGCTGGTTGGCACAGGCGCCGTGGGCGCAGCAGCCCGCCTTCGGCGGCTGGTACCTGCCCTACGAACTGGAGCAGTTCCACTGGGCCGATCCGGCCCGCCAGCAATGGCTGGCGCAGTGGCTGCACGGGCTGGCGCAGGCCGCCAGCGCGCGCGGCGGTGACTGTGCGATCTCCTGCTACTTCAGCCGCCTGCAGACCGACGGCGACCTGGTCGCGCTGTGGCAGGCGGTGCTGGCACGGGCCGCGCTGCGGCCGATGGTGCAGGACGGCGTGGGGGTGGCCGGCGCCGGCAACGTGCAGCAGCTGCAACCGCTGCTCGGCCATTTCCGGGCACAGGGCATCGGGTTCGATGCGATCGTCGAACTGTTCCGCGAACTGCCCGGCAGCCCCGTCGACGGCAGCGCGTTCAAGGGCGAAACCGCAGATGCCGCGCGCATCCAGCGGCAGCTGGCGTGGGCGCACGACAGCGGTGCGCAGCACGTGCTGGTCTATGCACTGGAGCCGTGGCTGACCCAGGACACGCCGCAGGCCGCGGCGCTGCGACGACGTTGGGGCCTGCCTCAGTAGGAGAGGATGGCGGTGGCGAACAGGCCCTTGGCGCGCTGCGTATCACCGCCGCCGATCGCGAAGCGGTACTGCACGGTCAGGTCCAGGTAGGAACGCGGCGTGTTGTAGTGGTCTTCGCGGAACCAGTAGCGCACGCCCACGCCCGGCCCTGCGCCGAGTGACCAGCTACGCCGCGTATCGTTGAGTGCGAACGACTGCGCCGGGAACAGCGGGTAGCGGATGTCGCGCACGCGCGAGCGCTGGTCCAGCCAGTCCGCCCCCACCACCACATACGGCGTGACCACCCAGTGGGTCTGCCCGGCACCAAAGCGGAAGCTGCGGCCGGCACGCAGTTCACCGGCAGCGAACCACTGTTCGCGATGCAGGCGCCCGTTGGCATCGCCCACCCGGCGCACCGGCGTGCCATTGGCATCGAGTGCGTCGAGGGTGAAATGCGCGCTGTTGTCATCCCACGTGTAACCGCCCTGCGCGTAGCCACTGACCATCCACCACTGATTCACGTCGGTGCGCAGGTCGGTGCCGTGGTAATAGCCGTAGGTCAGGTAGGACATCCAGCCACCGGAACCGCTGGCCAGGCGGTAGCGGGCCAGTGTGCTGGCTTCCAGTGGCGGGTTGCGGGCCAGCTGCAGGCTGCATTGCACGGCCGCCGAAGCGGGGTAGACATCGCCCGTGCGGGTGGCGCTGCCGAGGAACTGGCGACGCTCGATGCCGGCGCTCAGGCCGGTCTGGCCGAAGGCGTAGCGCAGGCCGAACGAGGCTATGGTGGACGGCCAGCCGGTGGTGGAACGCGAGCGGCTGAGCCGTTCGGCGCGCGCGCGTGCATCGGGCGTCGATTCGCCGGTGCACGGGTCCACGGCGCGGATCGACTCGTAGGTGCCACCCTCGTCGTACAGGGTGTTGAGCAGCCGCGCGTAAAGCTCCAGCGTGCCGTGCTGGTCATTGAAAGCCGGCGGGCGCCAGAACGCTTCAAGCGTGCTGAACACCGAATCACCCGGCGTACTGATCGCCGCGCCGCCGACATTGGTCGCCGCCTGGCGCGCGCCACGGAAGCCGGCCGAGGCGATCACGCCCCACTCGCGCGAATAGTTGGCGATGGCATTGCGCACGTTGTGGCGCTGGTGCGCATCCAGTGGCAGCTCACCGGCATCGGCACGATCAATGGCCGTCCGCAGCAGGGTCACCGCCTGCGGGTGATCGCCGTTGGCCGCGCTGGCGTAGGCCTGGTCAAGCACCACGCCCTTTGGTGCCCTGCCGGTGGCCTCGGCGGCACGGAAGTCGGCCAGTGCGCGCGCCGGCTCGTGCGCCTTCTGGTTGAGGTAGCCGCGCTGCATCAGCGCCTCCGCATCGTCAGGGCGCTGTGCCAGCGCCGCATCCAGGCGCTGCCGTGCTTCGTCCTGCTGCCTGCGGTTGCCTGCCGCCAGCGTGGTGGTCAGCAGCCCCTGCAGGCTCGCGTCGTCCGGTGCGAGCTGCACGGCCTGCCGCGCCTCGCCGATGGCCTCGGCATAGTCCCGGCGCGCGTAGGCCGCGTAGGCACGCTGTGCGGCACCACCGTCGCCCTGCAGGTCGGCCGGCATCAACTCGCAACGGTTGCCGCTGTCGCCAGACTGGCAGTGCTGGAACGGCGCCGGATAGGTCTGCGCGCTCAAACGCGGACGCTCGCGACTGGAACGGACCGCCTTGGCGCGCTGCTCGATGCCCTGCTGCAGCAGCTGCTGCGCGCGTGCATCGCTGGCATCTGCTGGCAATGCCGCGCGCAGCGGCGCCAGCAGTGCAGCCGCACGTGCGCGATCCCCAGCGGCCAGGGCCGCATCCACCGCCAGCAGGCGCACGTTGCGCTGCTGCGTCGCTGAGCCCGGCATGGCAAGCGCGGCGTCGAAGTCCTCGTTGGCGAGCAGGCTGTTGCCCTGGCGCTGGCGCAGGTAGCCGCGCATCACCCGCGCATTGAGATCCTGGCCGTCGGCCTGCAACGCCTGGTCGGCACTGCGCTCGGCGTCGGCCAGCTGCCCCTGCTGCAGCTGCGCGGTAATCAGCAGCAACCGGTACGTCGCCACCTCCGGTGCCAGCTCGACAGCGGCACGTGCCTGCGCAACGGCCGCCGCATCATCCTGCGTGGACAGCGACCGGTACGCCTGCTGGGCCTGCAGCAGCGCGCGCTGTCGATCCAGCGCCACGCGCTGTGCGCGCAATGCCTCGACATTCGGCGCGCCCAGCTGCAGCGCGGTGGCAATGGCGGCGTCGGCCTGTTCGGGCTGCTGCTGTGCCTCCAGCGCGGCCACCCACAGCATCGCCCAGGCGCCCTGCGTTGGCTGCTGCCGGAAGGCCTGCTCGGCCTTGCTGGCTGCCTCTCCCATCCGCCCGGCGTCATAGGCGGCGTAGGCCTCGGTGGCCAGCGCGTAGGCCTGCTGCCTGGCGCGGTCTGCGCCGCTGCCAGCCACGCGCGGTGGGGAGGGTGCACGCCCGCTCCTGGCATCCGGGGGCGTGCTGCGCGCAGCGGTGGCAGCGGCCAGCGCCGGCAACGCCGGATCCTTCAACCCCGCATCCAGTGCACGACGTGCCTGCTGCTGGGCCTCGGCACCCCGCCCCAGTTTCTGCAGCGCATAGATCTGCAACAGGCGCAGCCGCACCACGTCCGGGCGCAGCCGGATCGCTTCGGTGGACTGCCGGTAAGCCGCCGGGTAGTCACCGCGCTCATAGGCGGCAAACGCCTGCTCGGCGACGCGGTAGGCCGCACCGGACAACGGCAGTGCTGCATCGGCCTGGGCCAGCACCGGCGCGGCCGCCGTGGCCAGTGCCACGGCAATGACGGAGGACAGCAGCGTGGTCTTCATGCCGGCAAGGCTCCGGGAGGCGGCGACTGCAGCGCGGCCGCACGCCGGCGCTGTTCCTGCATGGCCTGGGCCACGGCGTCTTCGGTGGTGATGCCCTGCTTGACCAGGTAATCGCCGATGCGGCCGTCGCGCTGCGGCTTGTACGCGTCCAATGCGATCTCGAAGCGCGCGTGGTCGATCAGGCGCATCTCCACCAGCAGGTCGCCCAGCAGGGGCACGTTGTCCAGCTGCCAGTGCCGGTCGCCGCCGATCAGGCGCAGGCCTGCGTTGATTTCGCTTTCGCGGGCAATGCTCTGTTCGATGTGCTCGCTGCGGGTTTCCTGCTTCAGCAGCGCCAACGCTTCTTCGGGCAATGGGCTGGCCACGGCCAGCCGCAGGGTGCCCTGCTGGCGCGGTGGCAGCGGCAACATGCGCCATTGCACGCAGGCATCGGCACTGACCGGGAAGTGGCAGGCGCGCAGGTAGTCCACGTCGATCACCGCACGAGGCAGGTCGCCCTGGAAGGCGATCGCCTCGGCCAGCGTTTCATCATCCAGCCACCCCTGGGTGAGCAGGATGCGGCCCAGTGGCTGCTGCCGGCCGGCGTGCTGCTGGTCCAGCGCCTGCTGCAGGCGCTCCGGCTCCACCGCCTGCCAGGTGGTCAACAGCTCGCCGAGCTGCTTGCGCGTCTGCACCAGCTGCGCCGCATCCGGGAAGTCGTGCATGGTCTTGTCCCAGACCATGCGCTTGCCGAACAGCAGGTAAGCCAGGAACACCTTCCACGCACGCGCGGTGGCCATGAAATTGATCATGTTGCCGACCACCATCCGCGGGATCGACATCAAGGCATGCTCCCAGCCGTACAGCCGGTTGACGAAGTAGAAGCGCTGCACGACGCGGGTGGCCAGCGCTGCGGTGGTCAGCAGCGCGACGTTCATCTGCCAGGTACCGGCCTGGAACACGCTGGGAAACTGCATCGTCCACACCCCGGACATCTTCAGCAGCCAGAACAGCAGCAGCTGCAGGAAGATGAGGTAGGCAATGATGCTGACGAACGAGGTGATGATGCCCTTGCGGTCGCGCGCCAGCAGGTACTTGGTGGCCAGCGAGCCACGCCAGCCCAGCGACTCCCAGCTCTGCAGGCCGATGCCCAGCACCCAGCGCGCCTTCTGCCGGTACGAGGCACGGAAGTTGTCGGGGAAGTACTCGCGCACGCACAGCGCCATCTGCTGGGTGCGCTCGCGCACCGGCCCCCAGCCGAACCAGGACGGGCGACGCACGCGGAACTGCACCGGGAAGCGGGCGAAGATCGACTGCATGCCCATCGCCGCCAACCGCGCACCGACGTCATAGTCCTCGGTGAGGCTGTCGGTGTTGAAGGGCTGGTTGCCGGTCTGCGCGCTCAGCGCCAGCAGCGCGCGCCGCGAGAAGCAGGTACCGACGCCCGCCGATGGCACCATGCCGGAAACACTTTCACGCACGACCAGATCCTTGGCGTGCCATTCGGCGAATTCGTCCATGTAGACACCGGCAACCAGCTCATACCACTCGCGGTCCAGCGAGGTGACCGGCAGCTGGATCATGTCCTTGCGCGGCAGCAGGTAGTTGTAGAAGCGCAGTTCCATCGGATGCAGCACGTCCTCGCTATCGTGCAGGATCACCCCGGCGAACTCGATGTCGTGGCGCTTCTCGTAGTCGAAGATCGCCAGGATCAGCCAGTTCAGGCAGTCGGCCTTGCTGGTCGGCCCGTCGTGCGGCACTTCCACGCGGCGCAGGCGCTTGTAGCGGCGACGCATGCGCTCGACCTCATCGATGGTCTGCTGGTCGTTGGGATAGGTGCCGACGAACACGACGTACTCGCGGTAATCGAGCACGTTGATCATGTTCTCCACCATCTGCGCGATGACGTCGTACTCCATCCACGCCGGCACCATGATCGCCAGCGGCTGCTGCGGGCGCTGCAGCAGGTCGTCCTGGGTCAGCGGCCGGTAGGCATCGCGGCGCTTGATCGTGAGCGCGCGCCAGCTCTCGCGTACCCAGTACCAGACATCGATGAACAGGTCATCGAGGCTGGAGATCAGGATCAGCACGGCCACCGCAGCCGCCGTGGTTTCCAGGGCGGCGTAGTAGTTGGCCAGCTGGATGTTCCAGAACAGACCGTCCACGGTGGATCAGTGCCCTGTGTTGGCGGACTTGCGGCGACGCACCTGGGTGACGCGGGCGGCCAGCAGCGCGAACACGATCACGCCGACCAGCAGCAGCAGCCAGACCATGTGCCGTTCCCACTTCGATTGCGGGTTGCCGTCCTGCGCGATACGCGTGCCGTAGGGATCCTGGCGGTCGAATTCGCGCACGGCATCACTGCCGTCGAGCACGGCGAGATCGCCCCGCAGCAAACGGAATGGGGCGCCGAACGGCGGTGACTGCGCACCGAGGTCGCTGTAAACAACGCCCAGCTGGCCACCGGACGACCCCACCTGCACCACCGCGGCACGATCCAGCCCGCTCACATCCAACAGCGGTTGCGGCTTGCCGCCGATCAGCAGGTGGCCATCCTTCAGGCCGGCCACATCGACACCGGATGGCGCCACGCCGAACGCCAGCCACGGCGCGCCCGGGCTGACCACGGCACCGGCTTCGACCACCTTCAGTTCCGATGCCTCCGGCGATGCGCCCACTGCGCTGGTCACCGCGATGACCTTGCCCAGCGAGGCCGGCGCATCCTGCAGCCAGGTGCCGGGCACGAACACCTGGTTGCCGCGCGACAGCTGGCTGCTGGCACCCACGAAGTCACTGCCCAGCGAACGCTTGGCCAGGGTCAGGTGGCTGCTGGGCAGGATCGAGACCGGATAGCCCGTGGCCGGATCGTGGCAGTAGGGACGCGCCGGCTGGCGCAGGAAGCTGACACGGATCTGGTTGCGTGCCGACAGCGCGTAGGCCGGCACCTTGGCCACCAGCCGTTGCGGCTGGCCGTTGGCCGACAGCACCTTGCCACCCAGCAGGTAATCGTTGAGGTAGATCGTGGCGACCGCGCCCTGCCCGGCCGCGTTGGGGGCCGCCGAGACATCGATCACCACCTGCTCGGGCAGGCGGCCATCGGCCGACAGTGCGCCGAGGTCGAAGCTGGCGCTGCGGTCGGCGCGGGTCACCACATCCATGGTGCCAGCGATGTTGCCGAGCCGGCTCAGCAGTACCTGGTCACCGTCCAGTCTGGGCGTGCCCGCTGCGCTGACCTGCAGGCTGCGGCCCAGTGCATAGCTGCGCCACTGCTCGGCGAGCAGCCCGGCGACCTTGCCCGCCGCCGCCGGGTCGACCACCAGCGTCGGACGCCCGGCCACGGCCACCACGCTGACCGACGCGTTGGCGGCGGGCTCTTCCAGGCCGCCCATGTCGGTACCGCGCCACGCGGCGAACGCGGTGCCCGCATCGGCCCCTGCCGCGCCGACCTGTACGGCCAGCGCATCCAGCGCCGCACGCACGCCGGCGCGCAGTGCATCGCTGCCGATCATCACATCGGCGGCCAACGGCCCGCTGTCGCGCAATGACAGCAGCGCGCCGACTTCGGCCAGATCCCTGATCGCATGCGCGCGCTCACCCGTGGCCAGCGCGGCGTAGGCCGGCACGCCCTGCAGGCTGGCCGGGATGCTGATACCGGCCAGGTCAACGCTGTCACCGACCTTGGGCAGGGCCACCACCTGCACCTGTTTGCCCCCGGCCTGCAACGCGGTACCGATGCGCCAGGCCGCATCGTAGGCCGTTGCCTGCAGCGCCTTGCCATCCACCAGCAGGCGCACCCGCGGTGGCAGCGCCCCCCACGCCTTGGCAACGGTATCCACGGCGCGGCCGTCGAAGCGGTAGCTGAAACGCGAGTCCGGCGACAGCCGCAGCACATTGGCCGGCGCGCTCTGGTCGGCGCACTGGTAATCGGACACGATCGACCACCAGCCGACGCCGACCCGTACGAAGCCGCTCTGGCGGGGTTCGCCATCGATGGCCAGCAGCTGGCTGGCATCGCCCTGGGCATCGGTGATCGAACGCGCCGCGATCGGGTCGCCATCGACCGACCACAGGCCCGAGGTGCGCCCGGCGTGGCCGCGCACGTAGCGCCCATCCAGCTGCAGCTGCGCGTCGCGGGTGGCCACACCGGCCGGCACCGGCAGGTAGACCTCGCGCTGGCTCTCCTGCCCGCTCAGCACCAGTGGCTGGCGGAAACCGAGTTCGCGCAGGGTCATCTGCCGGTTCACCGTGCTGTCGCTGCTCCATTCGGTGAACTGGCCGGCGACGCTGTCGGCGGCATGGGCACTGCCAACCACGCCCGACAGGACGAACGCAGCGGCGGATGCAAACAGGGAAGAGCGGCCGGTCTGGGTCATGGCGTCACTTCGCGTGGATGGGGTGGACGGCGCCGCTGCTGCGGACGCCGGGCGAGAATTCGGGAAGGGGCGCACCGCGCAGGGCGGCGACGATGCGGGCGCTGGCGCGGCCATCCCCGTACGGGCTGGCATCGGGGTCGAAGCGGGCCGGCTGCGGGGGGCGTGCCAACACCGCGTTGACCGCATCGACGATGCGCGAGGGCGTGGTGCCGACCAGCGTGACCACACCGGCTTCGACCGCCTCCGGCCGTTCGGTGACATCGCGCATCACCAGCACCGGTTTGGCCAGCGCCGGGGCTTCTTCCTGCACGCCACCGGAGTCGGTGAGGATGACGTCGGCGCGCTGCATCAGGCGCACGAAGCGCAGGTAATCCTGCGGCGGCACCAGGTGCACGTTGTCGAGGTTGCCGAGGTGGGCATTGACCGGGCCCTGCACGTTCGGGTTGAGGTGCACCGGGTACAGCACCTGCAGGTCCGGCCGCCGTGCCAGCTCGGCCAGCGCACGGCAGATGTCCTCGAAGCCCTGGCCGAAACTCTCGCGGCGATGGCCGGTGACCAGCAGCAGCCGGCGGCCGGGGTCGAGCATATGGAAGGGTTGGTCGGCCTGCGCACGCAGTGCCGGATCGGCATCCAGCCGCTGCACGGTCTGCTGCAGGGCATCGATGACGGTGTTGCCGGTGACCAGGATCTGCCCGCCCAGGTGCTCACGGGCCAGGTTGGCGCGCGAGCCGGGAGTGGGTGCATACAACTGATGGCCGACCACATCGATCACCCGCCGGTTCATCTCCTCCGGCCACGGCCGGTGGATGTCGCCGGTGCGCAGGCCGGCCTCGACATGGCCGATCGGGATGAGGTGATGGAACGCGGCCAGGGCCGCGGTCATCGCCGTGGTGGTATCGCCATGCACCAGCACGTAGTCGGGGCGGGCCTGCGTGTAGAGCGCGTCAAGCCGTTCGAACAGCCTGGAACACAGGCCATTGAGGGTCTGGTTGGGCACCATGACATCGAGGTCATGGTCGGCGGTGATCTCGAACAGCGCCATCACCTGGTCGAGCATCGCCCGGTGCTGCCCGGTGATGCAGACCACCGATTCGATATCCGCAGCGTGTGCCAGGGCGCGCACCAGCGGCCCCATCTTGATGGCTTCCGGTCGCGTGCCGAACACCGACAGGACCTTCACCGGAGCGCTCCCGAAAGCCGGCGCGGAAGGGGGCAAGCAGCAGTAGCCACGTCTGGATCCTTTCGGCGTTGCCGTCCAGCACCCGCAGGCAGGAGACGGTCACCTCATGAGGAAACTCCAAATTCGCGACATACATCACACTAAGGCGTCTGTATGCGCGTCGTGGCATCGATCTTCATCGTTGCAGGATCAAGACGCAGTCAACGCCGCCCGTGAGCCGGGCGACGTTGCGGCGGAGCGCAGCAGGGGCAGCCGCCGGGGCGGCCTTACTCGTACTGGATGGTGAACGTGGCCTGGCCGTTTGCGACACCCGCGCCCACCGTACCGGCCTGGGTCTGCACGTAGCGCGCGCGCAGCGGCAGCGCCATGACGCTGGTACCCGGCGCGGTGGTGCCAACGCTGATGGTCTGGCCAAAGCGCACTTCACGCTCGGTGCTGCCATCGCGCTGGACCATCTGGATGCCGATGCGGGTGGCACTGTTGCTGGCCGCGCTCAGCTTCAGCACGCCCGGCATGTTCGAGCTGTCCTGGTCGGCATCGAGGCGGATGCCGATCTTGCTCTGGTAGGCGGCAACGTTGCTGCCCTGGCAGTTCAGGCGGATCTCGAAGTCGCGATCAACGGCCTTGGAGCCGACACCAGTGAAGGTGGTGTTGGGCACACTGCCGAAATCGACGGCAATGTTGCGGCTGCCGGCCTGCACTTCACAGGTCGGGCTGACCACGGTGGTGCCCGAGCCCTTGAACGTCGAGGTCAGTACCGGGCGCCCGGGGCCATCGCCGTCGAAGTAGTAGTTGGTGAAGCGGCCGTTCGGCGCGATCACGCCCGAACCGGTCTGCGCAGCGGTCTTGATCAGCTGGATGCGGAACTGGCCACCGATGAGGCTGACCACGGAACCGCCACCGAAGTTGATCGAGTGCGGGTAGTAGGTCTGGATCGCACCCGAATCGCGGTACAGGCGGATGCCGACGCCTGCCACATCGGTTTCATAGACGTTCGAGAAGCCGGCCACGGGGCGCTTCTGCGCTGCGTTGACGTACTCACCGATCGAACGACCGCCGGTCCAGGAATCGCAGCGGGCAACGCTGTTCTGCTGGGTGATCGGTTCACTGATTTCCTTGATCACACCGCCGACCGGGGTGCTGGGCAGGATCACGATCTGGCCCATGTCCATGGTCACGTCCTGGGCGATGAACCAGCTGTTCTGGATGCGGCAGGCGGCGCTGGCCTGCTGCGCCAGCAGCACGCCGCCCAGTACGGCCAGCGCGGCCAGCGCCTTGCGGCCACGGGAAGAAATCATCGGCATGCTGCCTCCAGCGGGATGAAGCCGGTCTTGGACGCATCGGCGCCCGCCGGTACCTGGTAATCAATGGTGCAGCGCTGGTCGGCACCGGCGCCCCACTCGACCTGCAACTGGCCCTGGTTCTTCTCGCTGCGCACGTACAGGCGGCCGCCCTGGCTGACCATGCCGACCGGCTGGCCCTGTTCGTCCTTGACCTGCGCACCGAACGGCATGCTGCGGCCATCGGCGTTGCGCACCTGGATCAGCAGCGCGTTGCCCTTGCGGGTGTCGAAGCGCAGGTAGCTGATGGCACCGGCGAACGGCGCGATGGACTGGCTGGTGCTTTCCAGTTCGACGTCGTGGGCCATGCCCTGCGGATCGAGGGTGACGGTGTTGAGGCGGTACGGCGACACGTACGGCACCACGGCGTAGCCGCGGCCATCGACGCGCAGGCCCGGCGCGTTGCTGACGATCGCATCGCGCGCGCCCGGCGCTTCGACCAGCACCATGGTGTCGCCGCGCTGCGGGGTGAAGGTGAAGCCGCCCGGATGCACGACCACACTGCCGTTGGCACCGACCGACGCCTGGCGGAAATCACGCGAGTGGCTGTAGGTGGCGTTCAACGCGGAGTAGCGGCTGCGGTACTCCGCATTGCCGACCGCGGTGGTGCCGCCCTCGCGGGAATCGGACAGGGCCACGCCGTAGCTGAAGTTGTTGTCGACGCCGGCCGAACCGGTGATGCCGACGCGGCTGTTGTCGTAGCCACCGCGGTCGCGCGCGCCAAGGTCGGCGCTGAACGACACCGGGTGGGTGCCCCGGCCCAGCGGCACGCTCATCGACAGCAGGTACTGGGTATCGGAACGGCCGAGCACGCCTTCTTCGGTGCGCAGCGCCGAGAAGCCGTAGTTCACCGAGCGCCAGGCGTTGTTGTAGCCCACCTGGTACTGCTTGGAGGTGCCGGAACGGTCGTAAAAGTCACGCACCGAGCCGGTCACGTACAGCGCACCGCCACGTCGGCCCAGCGGCTGGTTCAGCGTTACCTGGAACTGGCTGCGCTGACGGCCACGGGTGGTCGGATCGATGCCGCGCTTGTCCGAATCACGGCCATACAGCGCGTCCTGCAGGCTGTAGAAGCCTTCAGTGGAGTAGCGGTAGGCGGCCAGGGTCAGGTTGGTCCCGGTCTCGCCGATCATGTTGCTGTAGCTCAGCCGCACACTGGCGCCGGTATGGCTGCCGTAGTGGTCGAACGAGGTCCGTGCATGGGTGACGTCGGCAGCGAAGGCACCGATGCGCGTGGACAGGCCGACACCGTACAGCAGCGACAGGTAGCCTTCGCTCAGCGCGCTGCCGCCGTACAGGGTCAACTGGTTGCCGATGCCACGCTGGTAGGTACCCTGCACCAGCCACGGCTCATCGGCCAGCAGCTTGTTGCGCACCTGGCCGGCGGTCAGCGAGTAGCGCGACACGCCTTCGCGCAGCATCTGCGGCACAGAACCGAACGGCACCTTGAATTCGCGGTGGCGGCCGTCGGCCTCGATCACGCTCACTTCCAGGTCGCCGCCGTAGCCGGTCGGGTACAGGTCGTCGATGACGAAGCTGCCCGGCGATACGGTGGAGGAGTAGATCAGCTGCTGGTTCTGGCGCACTTCGATGCGCGCGTTGGTTTCGGCAATACCGCGCACGACCGGCGCGTAACCGCGCAGCGAATCGGGCAGCATGCGGTCGTCGCTGGCCAGGCTGGCACCCCGGTAGCCGATCGAATCGAACAGCTCGCCCGTGGTGTAGGCCTCACCAATGGTGAGCATGCCGCGCACCTGCGGGATGCCGCGCTGCGCATAGGTGGCAATGCTCTGCCAGTGGCGGCCGTTGCCTTCGGACCAGGTCAGGTTGGAATCGTGGCGGAACTGCCAGCCTCCCAGGTTCAGGCCGGCGTTGAGGCCGAGGTAGGCGCTGCGATTGCGCTGCCCCCCTTCAACACGGCTGTCGCTGTCGATGGCGTTGAAGCTGTAGCCGACGAAGCCAGCGTTGATGCCGCGGTCCCACAGCGACGGATTGACGTAGCCGCGCGCCTCGCGGCGCAGGAACACCTGCGGGATGCTGAGGTCGTAGCGCAGGTTGCCGCTGTCATAGATGCCATAGGCATTGGCCATGCGCCGCTGTACCGGCACGCAGCTGTTCGTGTCGGTCGGCAGCGTCGGGTCCTGCTGCAGCAGCACGGCCTCGCTGTCCACACCCATTTCTTCCAGCATCGGCAGCGGCAGGCAGGCGTCGACGCGGCCCTGCTCATCGGCCTTGAACTGCAGATCGCGACGGCCCTGCCAGCCACCGTTGACGTAGACGTCGACACGGTAGGTGCCAGCCACCATCGGGTTGCCATTGGTGAAGGAGGCCAGGTCGACCTGCTTGGCCTGGCCGGAGAGGAAGCTGGAGTTGAACTGGGCCGACTCGGGTGCACGCGCATTGGCCGCACCGCTCTGCGCCATCAGCGCCTGTTCGCCGAGATTGGCCGGCGCAGCCAGCGCCCATCCTGGGCAGGCCACGCCAGCAACCAGCAGGCAGATCGCCTGGTGGATCGACAATGTCAATCTGTTTCCGATCACACTGACATTCCTTCAATTCGCCGCACGGCGGCGGTGGCGGGATGCGCAGGCCCATGGCCGGCGCGGCGCGTTCAGCCCCCGGTACTGCCGAGGCGGACCGTGTGCTCCACCCGACCGCCGTAATCGTTGATGGTGATGAAGCGCACCTGGTCGGAGCCCGCCGGTGCGGTGAACTCCAGGCTCTGCTTCGGCGCGACCATGGCGCCCTTGTCCTCGACGGTCTTCTCGCTGCTGCCGGTCACGGCATGCACTTCGGCCAGCGTGACGTGGAAGGGGCTGGGGTTTTCCACCCGCAGGCGATCGCCCGTGCGGGTCCAGCGCAACGCTGCCGGCGCGTCGTTGGCGACGCCCTTCAGGCCCTGCGGCCGGTAGAACAGTTTCAGGCGCGAACGGAACGCGACCTGCAGGTAATTCTGGTCGCCGCTGTCGGCGTTGTCGGGCGACGGCGGCACATCCAGCACGTTGAGCCAGAACACCGACTCACGATCGGTCGGCAGCTGCGCACCGGAGAAGATCACGCGCAGCGCCTGGCTGCGGCCCGGCTCGACACGCGCGATCGGCGGCGTCAATACAAACGGGGCGTCGCTGTTGTCGGCGGTCTGGTTGGCGTCGCCGCTGTCGATCCAGGCCTGGACCAGCGCCGGCGAATCGCCCACGTTGTCGACCTGCACGGTCACTTCGCGCGCCTGCGCCGGATAGATCACTCGCGTGCCGTTGACCACCACGCCGGCCAGAGCGTTCTGGCAGAAGGGCAGCGTGAACGCTGCCAGCAGCAGCGCCCGGGGAAAGATTGCTTTCATCGGAAGTACTACGCTCGAGGGGTGTGGCCAGGGGCCGCGAAGCACTGGCCGGCGCGTACGCCGGCCAGTGCGGGTACGACGACGATCAGTTGTAGATGATCGTGTACTTGACGCTGCTGGTGACGTCGCCCGGGGTGGCGGCGGCAGTGGCGTAGTACTCAGCGTAGTAGTTCAGATCGGCCGAGCCGTCGGTGCCGACGGTGACCCACTGCGAGTTGGTCTGCGCCAGGCCAGCGCCGGCAGCCTTGATCGGCAGGAACTGGTTGTTCGAGCCCAGCAGCTGCAGCTGCACGTTGGTGGCAGCGTTGGCCGAGGCCTGGTTGACCAGGCGGCCGCTGTTGAAGTCGACGGTCGAACCCGGCTCGAAGTAGGTGGCGACGTTGCCGGCGCTGCACTTGGTCAGGTTGATGGCGAACGGGGTACGGCCCGCAACGGCACCGGCGGTGGCCAGGGTGTTCTTGGACACGGTCGGCAGGGTCACGGCGAAGTCCTTGCCGCCCGGGGTCGAGATGGTGCAGGTCTTGTCGGTCACCTTGCCATTGAAGGTGATGGTGCCGTCGGCGGCGTTGGCGGCCAGCGGAGCGGCGGCCAGCATCAGAGCGGCAATGAGGTTCATCTTGTGCATTCGCTTTTACCTAACCCTACTGAAGAGATGAGAAGTAGAGGAGGAAGCAAGGAGCACTGCCGGGCTAACAAGACCCATCCTTGCGTCTCACCTGTGGCCGGACTCGGACATACCTCTCCCTGAATCCGTGACGCAAGTATAGGCACAACTGTGATGAAAGTCTCATTATTTTTCTGAACGCCAATTCATTGACGCATTAAATGTGACGTGCTAGGCGAAATCACAGCCTCGGGGTGCGGGGGATTTGACGCGGGGCCCGGTCACGCTACAAACGACTGGGGATGTCGCATTGCGCGACGCGTTCGGCACGCGCGGAAACAGGCATTTTTCAGGGGGAATTTGGCTTCTTTGATGCGCATCACTCTTTCTTGGTGATGGCCCTAGCAGATTCGGAATCGTCCTATTAAAGGTTGATCGATCCTGTCGCTAACTAGGACACACCGAACCAGAGAACGTGTCATGAGGAACTCCATTCTGCTGTGCGTGGCCCTGATGTCCGTCAGTGCGCTGGCCCAGGCCAGCAGCGGCAGCATCCGTTTCAGCGGCCGTATCGCCGAGCCGGGCTGCACGACGAACCTGTCCCAGGGTGAGCTGAGCCTGGCGGCCTGCCCGCCGTCGGCCAAGGGTTCGACGGTGGCCGTGACGGCACTGGCCGATGGCCAGGCGGCGACGCTGCGTGACGGCAAGCGCCAGGGCCAGAAGCTGTCGGTGTCGGCCAGCGCGATGCGCGCCGGCGATATCGCCTTCTCCGAGCGCTACAGCGTGCAGGCTTCGAAGCAGCAGCCGCTGCAGGGCGCCTACCTGGTGGTCGTCGACTACCTGTAAGCCCTGCAGGCCGGTATTACTCCGGCTGTGGCAATTCGAACACCTGGCGCAGGTAGGCCAGGTAACCCGGGTCGTCGCACATGCTCTTGCCCGGCGAATCGCTGAGCTTGGCCACCGGCTGGCCGTTGCAGCGGACCATCTTGATGACGATGTTGAGCGGCGTCGGGCCCAGGTCATTGGTCAGGTGGGTGCCAACGCCGAACGCGACCTGGCAGCGACCGCGGAAGTAGTCGTACAGCCGCATCACCTTGGCGATGTCGAGCCCATCGCTGAACACCAGCACCTTGCTGCGCGGATCGACCCGGCGCTGCTGGAAATGCGCCAGCATGCGGTCGCCCCAGTCGAACGGATCGCCGGAGTCATGGCGCACACCGTCGAACAGCTTGCAGAAATACATGTCGAAGTCGCGCAGGAACGCGTCCAGGCCGACCACGTCGGACAGCGCGATGCCAAGATCGCCACGGTACTCGCGCGCCCACGATTCCAGTGCTGCCACCTGCGAATCACGCAGGCGCGGGCCGAGCGCCTGGAACGCCTGCAGGTACTCGTGGGCCATGGTGCCGTGCGGGGTCATGCCATACAGGCGCGCGAAGTGGACGTTGCTGGTACCGACCAGCTGCGGGCCGAGCGCGTCGCGCAGCAGCGGCAGCAGGCGGGCATGCCAGTCACGCGAGTAGCGGCGGCGGCTGCCGTAGTCGGCGATGCGGCAGTGCTCGAAACCGGGGGTATCGCGCAGCAGCGCGGCCTTGGCCTGCAGGCGGCGCTCGCCTTCGGCGAAGTCGGCCGTGGTGGTGTTGCGGAACCAGACTTCGTTGATGATCGCCAGCAGCGGCACTTCGAACAGGATGGTGTGCAGCCACGGGCCGGTGATGTCCAGCTCGATCTCGCCGGGCACGGCCGTCGACGCACGCAGCTGGATGTACTTGCGGTCCAGATGGAACAGGCCGAGGAAATCGGCGAAGTCCGGCTTCACGAAGCGCAGGCCACGCATGTAGTCCAGTTCCGCGTCGCTGAAACGCAGGCTGCACAGGTGGTCGATTTCCTCATCGATCTGGGCGATGTAGCTTGCCAGGTCGATGCCGGGGGTGCGGCACTTGAACCGGTACTGCACCTGGGCGCCGGGGTGCTGGTGGAGCACCGCCTGCATCATGGTGAACTTGTACAGGTCGGTGTCGAGCAGGGACTGGATGATAGGCATGGGGCGGATTATGCGCCCGGCGGAGTGAACCGTGGGCGCGGCGAGTGGAGCCACACCATGCGTGGATGACCCTTTCCATGCAGCCGAGCGTGGGCTCGGCTCTACAACGACCTGCGCAGCAGGCGCGGCA
This sequence comes from Stenotrophomonas sp. YJH_SMC_65, assembly GCF_059369475.1. Lineage (NCBI taxonomy): Bacteria > Pseudomonadati > Pseudomonadota > Gammaproteobacteria > Lysobacterales > Lysobacteraceae > Stenotrophomonas > Stenotrophomonas sp. YJH_SMC_65. The sequence continues at coordinate 273,052 of NZ_JCAFSR010000003.1, read as the reverse complement.
CCAGCATCAGCGCATGCGCCCAGATCGCAGCCCATACCGCCGCGCGCACCGGCAGCGAACGCTGCCTGGCCTCGAACTTCTGGAAGTAGCGCCACAGCCCCCTGTGCTTGTGCCATTCCACGAAGAACGGCCGCGAGCGGCTGGAGACACCGCGCACATGGGTAACCTGCAGGTCGTTGGCGATCGCTACCACCGCGCCGGCTTCGCGCGCGCGCCGGCACAGGTCCAGGTCCTCGGCGTGCAGGCGATAGCCCGCGTCCCAGCCACCGATACGGTCGAACAGCGCGCGCGGCATCATCAGCAGTGCGCCGGATAGTGCCGGCACCCGCTGCAGTGCCTGGTGCGGCTCACGCGGAACCGCCAGCTTCGAGCCCTTGCCGGGCGAACGCAGCATCCTCAGGAAATCCGGGTCGCGGCGGCGCACCGCCTCGTCGGCATGGCCATGCTCGTCCACCTGTTCAACGCCCAGCAGGCAGTCGCCCAGCGCTTCGGCGCGGGAGCGCAGTTCGGCCAGCGTGTCCGGCTCGACCATCAGGTCCGGGTTGATGAAGGCCAGCCACGGGCTGTGCGAGTCGGCCACGCCCTGGTTGTTGGCGGCGGCGAAGCCGGGATTGTCCGGGTTGCCGACGAAGCGCACGCGTGGATCGTGGCTGGCATGCCGCTGCACGATGTCCAGGGTGCCATCCAGCGAACCATTGTCGATCACCCGGATCTCGGCCACATCCTGCGCCTGGCGCAGGCGCGAGAGGCAGGCATCGATGGTGCTCCCACTCTGGTAAGTGACGACGATGGCGGCGATGGCAACATTCAAACGGGTGGCTCCGGCACTGACGGGACGAACAGGTCGCCCTGTTCCTTCGGCATTATCGCCTGCCGCATGCGCTGCTGCAGGTCGGCGCGCAGCCCGTGCAGCGGGTCGTGCATCAGGAAATCGGCCAGCCGCGGTACCCAGGCCGGCCAGCGCGCGGCCAGGGCCTCCAGATCGCCATCGCGGCTGACCGCCTCCCCTGCCCGGCTGACGAAGGCGGTCTCGCACAGCACGTTGCGCCAGCCAAGGCCGGCCATGCGCAGGCTGAGGTCGACCAGTGCCGCGTTCCAGCCAGCGTAGCTGTCCACGTCCAGGCCGCCGGCGCGACGGCGCGCGTTGCCGCGCACCAGCACCGCGTGGGTGACCGCCGATGGCAGCTCCGGGTGCAGCGTCGGCAGCGTCGCGCAGGTGTGCGCCAGCAGGACCGGGTCCTGCGGCTCGGCATTGATCTCGCCCAGCCGTGGCCACGCGGCGGTCTCGCCGGCATTGCACCAGGGGGTTGCGGTGGCGATCGCGGCATCGCGGGCGAAGGCATCCTGCAACTGCTGCAACCAGCCGGGTGATGGCACGCTGTCCGGCGCCAGCACGGCCACGTCCAGGCCATCGCAGGCGCGCAGCATCTCGTCCAGATGGGCGACTTCGCCCAGTGGCCGCGCGCGCCGGGTGTACTCGGCCTGCAGCGGCGTATGCGCCAGCCAGTGTTCCACCACCGCCTGCGCGCGTGGCCCGGTCTGTGCGTCATCGGCCAACCAGACCGCGGTCCCTGGCGCCGTGCCGGCATCCAGCGCGGCCAGGCAGCGGTCGAGTGCGGCATCGTCCACGCACAGCGGCAACAACACGATCGCCCCCATCCCGCCTCCGTGGTTGTCGGTGGCCACAGCGTAGCACCGGGAGGGTATCGGCCGGGTTGCACCCGGCACCCGCGGAGGCTGGAGCCGAAGCCGAAGCAACAGCCAGAGCGGGTTCCTGGGGGATGGCGGGGTGGGTCCGGTTGCGGGGGACGCTGCAAGTACGTCCATGTAAGCTCGGTCTCCGCATCCATGCGGCTCACGCCCCCGCAACCGGACCCACCCCGCCTTCGACAGATTTCTGCGATCTGTCGGCAAAGCCTGGGGTCAGATCCGTTTTCCAGAGGAAAACGGATCTGACCCCATTTTCTGATTTCGAAATCTGACAGACAGTCATCCACGCATGGCGTGGATCGTGTCGACCAAGGTCGACACCTACCAACAGCCGCGGGAGTCTGTCAGAGGTGGGTCGGCGTGGGGTGGCAGGACCGTTGGCGCCATGGATGGCGCCATCGAGCCCCCAGGGACGGGTTTACGGCGTGTCCTGCCACCCCACGCCGACCCACCCTCCCTCAGTAAACCCGCTGTTGCTGTTGCTGTTGCTTTCGCTTTGGCCGTTGCCGTTGCTCCGGCCTCGGCGGGTGCCGGGCGCCGCCCGGCCGTAACCCCTTACTTCTTCGCGCGCGGCTGGTTCAGCGGCTCCATCGCGCGGAAGCGCTTGCTGTACTCGTCGGTCAGGTTGCGCGATTCCAGGCTGTTGCGCACGATGCTCGGGGTCAGCAGCACGATCACCTCGGAACGGCGGCTGGAGCGGCTCTTCTGCCCGAACAGCGCGCCAACTACCGGAATACGGCTCAGGCCGGGAATGCCGCTGCTGCCATCGGTGCCCGAATCCGTGATCAGGCCAGCCAGCATGATGGTGTCGCCGCTCTGCACCGCCGCTTCGGTCGACAGCTTCTTTGTGGAAATTCGCGGGTTGCAGTTGCGCTCGGTCGGATTGCAGTTGTCGGGCACGTTCGAGGCGCTGCTCACTTCCTGCACGATATCCAGGAACACCGTGCCATCGCGGGTCACGCGCGGACGCACCTTCAGGATCACGCCGGTGTCGATGTACTGCACCGAGCTGTAGGTGCTGGTGCCCACGCCGGTGTTCACCGTGGTGGTGTTGATCGGCACCTTGTCGCCCACGTTGAGCGTGGCCTCGGCGTTGTTGCGCACGAACACCGAAGGCGTCTGCAGCAGGCGTACATCCGTGACCTTGTCCAGCGCACTTACCACCGCCGCGCCATTGTGGCCGGTGAATGCCCAGCCCAGGCCTTCGCCGCCCGTTGCGGCACCGGCGAAGCTGCTCCACGAGCCACCCGCTGCCGCCGGCAGGGTCACGCCGCCCAATGCGCCCGTCAGGGCACGCCCGGCCACGGCATTGTCAAAGAACCAGTTCACGCCGTACTTCAGGTCGCCATCCAGCGAGACCTCGGCCACCTGGGCTTCGATGTGTACCTGCAGCGGCATCACGTCCAGCTTCTCGATCACCTCGCGGATCGAGCGCCACGCCTGCGGCGTCGAGCGCACCAGCAGGGTGTTGGTTTCCTCCACCGCCGACACGCCGACGCGGTCGCCCTCCACTTCCAGGCTGACACTGACGTTGCCGGGCTGGCGCTGCGGCAGGTTCAGGCTGCCATTGCTGCTGCCACTGCCACTACCACTGGTTCCGCCCAGCGTCGAACCCAGGTTGCTGCTGCTGTTGTCCATGCCACGGTCGCCGTCGCCGCCCAGCTGCGACGGAATGGCGCCCGGTGCCAGCGAGGCCGGGCTGGAGCCGCCGCGGTTGCCACTGCTGGCGAAGGCCTCGCTGAGGCGCTCGGCCAGGTCGCGCGCCTTGATGTAGCGCAGCTCGTAGGAGAACAGGCGGGCGCTGCCACCAGCGGTGTCGATGCGATCCAGCCACTGCTGGATCTGGTCCAGGTAGCGCACCTGCGGCGTGATCACCAACACGGCGTTGGCATTCTCCAGCGGCAGGAAACGGAACATGCCGGCGCTGGGCGTCTTGCTCTCTTCGCCGAACACCTTTTCCAGGTCGGCCGCGACCTGCTCGGCCTTGCCCGACTGGATCGGGAACACGCCCACCGACATGCCCGACAACCAGTCGACGTCGAAGATCTCGACGGTGCGCAGGTAGTTTTCCAGTTCCGCGCGGGTACCCCCCAGGGTGATCACGTTGCGGCCACTGTCCACGTTGACGATGGCGTTGGGGCGCGCGTACGGCTCCAGCACCTTCTTCATTTCGGTGGCGGAGATGAACTGCAGCGGGACCACGCGGACTTCGAAGCCGCGCGCGCTGGCCGCGGGTGCCGTGCTTGGCGCGACCGTGCCGGCCAGCGCCTGGTCGGCGGCGACGATGTTGTAGCGCCCACCGCTGTAGACCATCCGCGCGTTGTTCCAGCCCAGCACCATCTCCAGCAGGTTCAGTGCCTGCGCCGGCGATACCGGCTTGGGCGTGGCCAGGGTGACCGTGCCCTGCACGCCTGGCGCGATCACGTAGTTCTGGCCAAGCATGTCACCAAGGATGGCCTTGACCACCGCATGCAGCGATTCGCCTTCGAAGTTGAAGGTCGCCTCGCCGGTACTGGCACCGTGCAGCGCCGGTGCCGGCGCACGCGCGGCCTCGCGGTTGATCATGGTGCCGGTGCCGCGGCGGATCACCGCCTGCGGTGCCCCCTGGCTTTCACGGGCGGCATCGGCAGCGACATCGGCCGCCTGGCCGGCGTCGGCGCTGGGCGACAGATTGCCGTTGCGCTGCACGTGCGGCGCGGACACCGTACTGCAGCCGACCAGCAGCGCGAGGGCAAAGGACCAGGGAAGAAAACGCAGGTTCATGCATTCACTCTATCGGTTGGTGCCATCGCCCGGGGGCGGCGACGGTTGTTGCTGCTGTTGCTGCAGCTGGCGGCGGCGGGCCTGGATGCGCTCGCGGATGGCCTGCATCTGCGCTTCACTGGGACCGTTGTTGTTGGCCGGTGGGGTTGTTGCAGCGGCCGCCGCAGGCGCTGGTGCATTGCCAGCGGGCGACGGCGATGGGATTGCCGCGGGCGGTGGCGGCGCCGGCGGAGCGCCCGCCGAGGGCGGCACCACGATCGCACCTGCAGGCGGTGCGCCGTTGGCACCGCGCAGCACCGTCGGCGGCTCACCGCCCTGGCCGTTGAACACCGCCAGTTCCAGGACCTGGTTGCCACCGGGGCCGATCACCGTCGCCTGGCGCGGCTGCAGCGCCACCAGCTGCCAGCCATCCACGGCTTCGCCGTTGAGGCGCAGGCGCAGCGAGCGGTTCTGTTCGGTGGTGAACGTGGCCATGCCGAAATCGCCGGTCAGCAGCACACCGGTGAGGCGCAACGCGGCGCTGGCCGCCGGTTCGCTGCCACCCAGCAGATAAGGCCGCGGCCTGCGGTCTTCGGCGAACAACGGGCGCTCACCGATCGCGCTGTAGCTGTCGGCGCTGGCCATGCGCTCGGCCGCCAGCGGCGGCAGCGATGGCAGCGATGGCGCGGCGTCGGCATCACCGCCGGCACCCGGCAGCTGGCTGCCCAGCCCGAAGCCGGTCGCCAGCCAGACGGCGGCCGCCCAACCGGCCAGCGCCAGCAGGAAGCCGGTACGCAGGCTGATCTGCTCAAGCTTCATCGGCCACCTCCTGTCCTTCGGACGGGGGCGCCGGCTGCGGCGCAGGTGCGGCCTCGGCCGGCGACGCGGACGGTGCCGGTGTCGCAGCAGGCGCCGGAACCGTGCCATCGGCGGCAGCGCCCGGCAGCAGATAGCCGGCCAGCTCGAAGGACACGTCCAGGCCCAGCCCCGATTCGTTCGGTGATTGCTGGAAGCGCTGCGCGATCAGGTTGAGGTTGTCGACGAACAGGCGTGGGCTGCCGGTTTCCAGGCTGTGCAGCACGGTGGCCAGTTCGGCCACCCCGCAGCGCAGGCGCACCTGCATGGCGACGCGCACGAACTCGGCGTCGCGCCGGTTGTCGGTCAGCGGCGTGCGGTTGCTGATGGTGCAGCTGCGGTTGCCCGGGCTGGCCATCGCCACCGCATCCTGCAGCCGGGCGCCCAATGCAGCGGCGGCAGCTTCGGCAGTGGCTTCGCGCAGGAAGCCTGGCCGCTGCTGCAGTGCCTCGCGGGTAGCGCGAAGGCGCTGTTCGATCTGCGGCTGCTGCTGCAGCTGCGCCTGCACGCGCGACTCGCGTTCGCGCAGTGCGGCGACATCGGCATCGATCGCACGCAGCGGCTGGGTGAACCAGGGGTGCACCAGCAGCAGATAGGCCAGGCCCAGCACTGCCAGCAGCAGTGCCAGCGCCAGCCAGCGGTCACGGCGTGCGCTTGGCATCGGCATCGGCCGCCTCCGGGGTTGGTGCGGCGGCCGGCAACGGCTGCAGTTCGGCGGTCATGGTGAAGCGGTCGCGGCCACTGGCCGCGCCATCGGCCTGCAGCACCCCGGTCAGGTTGACCTTGCGCCACTGCGGTGCGTCCTGCAGCAGCTGCACCAGCTGCGACGCCTCGCGGCTCAGGCCGATCAGCTGCAGGTTGTTGTTCTCGATCGCCAGCTTCTCCAGGTAGGTACCTTCCGGCAGGCGCCGGGTCAGTTCGTTCCAGATTTCAACGGTGCCGGCGCGCTGGCTGCGCTGCTTCTCCAGGAATGCGGCGCCATCGATCAGCGCCTGCAGCTGCGCGCGTTCGCTGGCCACACCTCGCGCACTGCGCGCGCTGCGCTCGACCTGTGCACGCAGCTCATCGGCGGCGGCCTGGCGGTTGTCGAGCAGCTGCACCGCGGCCAGTACCAGCATCACGACGGCAGCCACTGCCAGAAGCAGGTTCCAGCGTCGCATCGGGTCTGGCCGCAGTTGGCGCTGTGCGGGCGGCAGCAGGTTCACCTGCAGCACGTTGCCCTGCGCATCGATGGCATCGACGCCCGCCAGCGCATCGGCCCATGGGCCCACACTGGTGCGCCATGCGTCCAGCTGCCGCAATGGCCACGCCACCAGTTCGACCTGCAGCTGGCCCTCGCCGCCCGCGCCGAGCTCACGCACGTCATAACTGACCTGGGATGATTCGAACGGGGTCTGCCGGTCGATCTCGAAACCGACCACGGCGCGCAGGCGGTCGGCCGCTGCGGCAGGCAGGCGCAGGCTACGCCGCAGGACGTCCGTCGCCGGCAGCAGCCACACCCGCGGCAGAGTACGCAGGCGAGGCTCCAGCACGCGGTCCAGCTCCACCGGCGACAGCGGCCACGGCAGGCGCGCCACCGCTTCGCGGCGTTCGCCGGCTTCACGCCAGACCTGCAGCTGGTCGCCCTCGTGCAGCAGCAGCAGGCGTGCCTGGCCCCAGCCCAATGCCCATTGCCAGCGCACCGGCACCCAGGCCAGCAGCGACTGCCGCCACCAGCGCAGGAAACGGCCGGCGCCCGGGCCGATCCGGCCCTGCACCTGCCGCAGACTGTCCTGCCACGCCGTCATCTTGCTGTCATTCCCTGCTCCCAGCGAAGCACTGTGTAAGTCCGCCCGGGAACCCCGCCCGAGCCACTGCGTACCACTGCCTGCAACACCGACCTGCGTCCACTGCCGTCGATGGCACCGGACTCGATACTATAGGTGCCGCTGCTGCTGGCAAGCGTTGTCGTGCCGCCAGCGGAATCTGCATCACGCTCCTGCTGTGCGCGCTGCGCCATCACACTGTCCGCATCCAGGCCCAGCGCGGTCAGCACCGGCGCGCTGGCGAACTGCGGATCCGGCCGTGCCTGGCGGCTGTAGAGGGTCAGGTGCGGCAGCATCGCCCGGTACAGGGGTCCGCGCATGCCCAGGACCCGCTGCAGCTCGCCCAGGGTCTCGAAGCGCTTGTTGCGTGGGCCGTAGGGCAATCCGGCTGCGGCGTAGTCCGGCGCTTCGGCGCCACCGCCCGGTTGCAGCAGGCTGTCCTCGTCGCGCCAGTCGATGATGGCGCCGGCCAACTGCCGGGCCTGTGCATCGTCTTCGCCCAGCGCCTTGAGGAAGGCGGTCAGCAGTGCGGCGTCGGCCAGGTTCAGGTTGATCTTGCCGTTCTCGTCCAGCACCTTGATCTCGATGCTGGCGTCGTCGAACTGCCAGCGGTAGGTACGGCCATCGGCACGCCAGGGCGCCCGTTGCGGATCGGCTGACAGGCGCAGGAGGGCATATTCGAGGCCGGCGCGCGCACGTTCCTGCCCGCGTGCATCGTCATCCAGCACGCGCTGCTGCAGGTGCTCGACCCGTGCGCTCAGCGCGAACGCACCGACCAGCGCCGTCATCAATGCGATCAGCCACAGCACCAGCACCAATGCCGCCCCGCGCTGACGGCTCATCGCGTGCCTCCACTGCCACCGGCACGCAGCGCCACCACCAGTGGCGGCCACGGCGCGCCCCGGGATGGCACGATCTGGATTTCCACCAGCATCGGCAGGCGGCGGGTGTCATCCCAGCGCGGCAGCCAGTCGGTCACCTGCCCGGTGCTGGCATCGATGCCGCGATAGCGCAGCTGCACCGACTTCAGGTTGTCCACCAGCACCTCCGGCGGGCGCGGCGGATTCTCGGCGATGCGCTCGCCTTCCTGCAGCAGCACGAGGTCCAGCAGCAGGCGCTGTTGGCCACCGCGTCCGTCCACCTGCAGCGCGTGCAGGTAGGGGCCGCCACGGCCGAGGTAACCGGGCAGGTCGGCGGCGAACAGCATGCGTTGCTCCTCGCCCTGGAAGAAGATGGGTTCGCGGGTGGGGTCCGGGGCCTCCAGCGGGGTGCGCAGTGCACCCGCCAGCTGCCTGCGCAGCAACGACTCGACCGCGCGCATGCGTTCGCTTTCAGCGGCGATCTGCTCGCCGCGCTGGCTGACCGCCATCGCCGAGCGCACGCTGGCAAAGGCCAGTGCCAGGCCACCGGCCAGCAGCACGGTGGCCAGCATCACTTCGACCAGGGTGAAGCCCGCGGCGCGCCGCTTCATCGCGCGTTCTCCAGGTCGGGCGGCAACAGGCGCAGGCTGCGCCAGTGCAGTTGTTCGCGCTCGCTGTCGCCCCAGCGCACCCGCAGCTGCAGCTCGGCCAGCCATGGGGTGCCCGCTGACGTGGCCTGCACGACGTTGCCGGCGCGTGGCTCGACCCACGGCTGGACCTGCAGCTCCCAGTGATAGCGCCCCTGTTCCCAGTCACCCTGCTGGCTGCCCACCTGCAGCGGCGCGTCGACACCGGCCTGGGCCAGCAACGACTGTGCATGCAGCACCGCACGCGTGCGCAGCTCGGCGTCACGTACCTGCTTCGCGCCACCGGACAGGCTGCCCAGCAGCAGGGTCAACGCCAGGCCCAGCAGGGCGAAAGCGACGATCACTTCCAGCAGGGTGAAGCCACGCGCGCGCCGCTTCATTGCGCCCGCCAGGGGCCGGAGCGGACCTCGCCGGTCAGCCAGCCGACGTCGACGCGCCATTCGGCACCGTCGCGCTGCAACCGGATACGGCCGCCGCTGGAGCCACCATCGGGATGGAACTCGATCACGCCCTGCCCCGCCGCGGTGGCCAGCTGTGCGGCACCTTCGAACTGCACCTGCAGCTGTGCCGGCACCTCACCGTGGCGCTGGTTGGCCCCCTCCCAGCGGCGCCGTGCCGGTTCGATCACGAAGCGCTGCGGTTCGCCGCGGGCGATCGCCTGCGCGCGCACCATGCGCAGCTGGCTGGCGATGTCCTTGCCGGCGCTGCGCAGCTGCATGCCGGCGAACCCGCGCGACAGGCCGGCGGCGGTGATCAGGCCGATCGCCGCGATCAATGCGATCACCAGCAGCATTTCCAGCAACGACAGTCCAGCCGCGCGCCTGCCGTGCAGGCGCGGGCGTGGCAACCGGCGCGGCAGGAAGTGCGTCATGCGCGGTTACGGCTGGTAGCGGATGTCAGCGTCGACGCTGCTGCCGCCAGCCTTGCCATCCTTGCCCAGGCTGACCAGCTCATACGGCTGGCCTTCGCCCGGCGCCCGGTACTCCAGTGCGTGGCCCCACGGGTCATTCAGGTCGGCGGGCTTGGCGTACGGGCCGAGCCAGCCGCCGACACCGGCCGGCGCCGTCACCAGGTCGTTGAGCGTGGCCGGCAGCTTGCCGGTGTCGATCTGGTAGTTGTCGATCTTGGAGGCGACGGTCTGCACCTGCGCCTTGGCGATGTTGGCCTTGCCACGGTCGGCGCCGCCCAGCACGCGGCTGGCGACCAGGGTCAGCACCGCGCCGATCAGCACGATGACGATGATGATTTCCAGCAGGCTCATGCCCGACTGGTTGCGCGCGGCGGTGAAGGAAAGGCGGATCGGTCGGCGACGGGCAATCATGGACGGTCCTTTCAGTTGCGGAGTATCGGGGTTGCAGGGAGTGCCATCGTCAACCGATGGCATTGGTCAGGTCATACAGCGGCACCAGCACGGCCACGATCACCGCGCCGACCACCGAGGCCAGCACCAGGGTGATCGCCGGCACCATCGCCGCCAGCATGCGGTCGATGCGCCGGGCGCTGTCCTGTTCGAAGGTGTCGGCGGCCTTGAGCAGCATGGTATCGAGTGCGCCGGATTCCTCGCCGACCTGGATCATCTGCAGCGCCAGGCGCGGGAACCGCTTGCCGCGCGACAGGGCCAGCGACAGGCCGGCGCCGTTCTTCACTTCATCGGCGGCCGTTTCGACGTCAGCGGCCAGGGCGCGGTTGCCCAGCACGTTGCGCGCGATGCCCAGTGCCCCCAGCAAGGGGACGCCGTTGCGCAGCAGTGTGCCCAGCGTGCGCGCCAGCCGGGCGGTTTCCAGCTCGCCGATGAGGCGACCGATGCCACGCCGCTGCAGCAGCCAGCCATCCAGCGCCAACCGGAACGCCGGTTGCCGCGCCTTGCGCTCGAAGAACAGCACCAGCACGCCGGGCACCACCAGCAGCAGCACCCACCAGTCACGCACGAACAGGCCCAGCTGCAGTACCGCGTTGGTGAACCACGGCAGCGCCACGTCCAGGCTTTCGTACATCTGCGCGAACTGCGGCACCACGTAGCCGAGCAGGAACAACAGCGCGCCACCGACCACCACCAGCAGGATCGCCGGGTAGACCAGCGCGTTGATGACCTTGCCCTGCAGCGCGCGGCTGCGCTCGAGGTAGTCGGCCAGGCGTTGCAGGGTTTCATGCAGGCTGCCACCGGCTTCGCCGGCGCGCACCATGTTCACGTACAGGCGCGAGAACAGCCCATGCTGGCGCTCCAGCGCGGTGGACAGCGGTGCGCCACCGCGCACCACGTCGCGGATGTCGGTGATCGCGCGGCGCGATCGTTCGTCCTCGGGCAACCCCAGCAGGATCGACAGCGCGCGGTCCAGTGGCTGGCCAGCACCGAGCAGGGTCGCCAGCTGCTGGGTGAACTGCAGCAGCGCGGCCCCCTGCAGCGGGCGCTGCTGCAGCAGGTTGCGCCAGCTGCTGCCGCCGATCGCGCCGGCGTCGGCCAGCTGCGTCTCCATCGGCAGGTGGCCCTGGTCCTGCAGGCGCGCGATCAGCTCGGCCTCGCTGGCCGCTTCCATCTGCCCATCGAAGACCTCGCCATGCGGATTGAGCGCCTTGTAGCGATAGTTCGGCATGTCAGCCCCGGCGTCCTGCACGCATCAGCTTTCCTCGGTCACGCGCAGCACTTCCTCGATGGTGGTCTGCCCGCTCAACGCCTTGGACAGGCCATCCTCGTACATGGTGCGCATGCCGGCCTCGCGGGCGATGCGCTCGATCTCGCCCATGCCATCGCGGCGCATCACCGCACGGCGCAGCGCATCGTTCATCACCAGGAATTCCATGATGGTGGTACGCCCCAGGTAGCCGGTCGGTGCCAGCGCAGACGGCTTCGGGCGGTACAGGTGGATCGGCCCTTCCGGCTGCAGGCGGCGCAGTTCGAACCGCTCGATCTCTTCCGGCGAGGCTTCGTAGCGCTCGGCGTGGGTCGGCTCCAGCCGGCGTACCAGGCGCTGGGCCAGGATGCCGTTGATGGTGGACGTGAGCAGGTAGTCCTCCACGCCCATGTCGAGCAGGCGGGTGATGCCACCGGCGGCGTTGTTGGTATGCAGGGTGGACAGCACCAGATGGCCGGTCAGCGCCGACTGGATGGCGATGCGCGCGGTTTCCAGGTCGCGCATTTCACCGATCATGATGATGTCCGGATCCTGGCGCACGATGCTGCGCAGGGCATTGGCGAAGTCGAGGCCGATCTGCGGCTTGGCCTGGATCTGGTTGATGCCTTCTATCTGGTATTCCACCGGGTCTTCGACCGTGATGATCTTGACGTCGGCGGTGTTGAGCTGGCTCAGCGCGGTGTACAGCGTGGTGGTCTTGCCCGAGCCGGTCGGGCCGGTGACCAGCAGGATGCCATGCGGCTGTTCCAGCACCTTGCGGAACTGCGGCAGGAAGGCATCGGTGAAGCCGAGCCGGTGGAAATCGAACACCACCGTTTCGCGGTCCAGCAGGCGCATCACCACGCTTTCGCCATGCGCGGTCGGTACCGTGCTCACGCGCAGGTCCAGCTCCTTGCCCTGCACGCGCAGCATGATGCGGCCGTCCTGCGGCAGGCGGCGCTCGGCGATGTTGAGCCGGGCCATGATCTTGATGCGGCTGATCACCGCAGCGGTGAGGTTGGCCGGCGGGCTTTCGCCCTCCACCAGCACGCCATCGACGCGGTAGCGGACCTTCAACCGGCTCTCGAACGGTTCGACATGGATATCCGAAGCGCGCAGCTCCACCGCACGCTGGATCACCAGGTTGACCAGGCGGATCACCGGTGCTTCCGACGCAAGGTCGCGCAGGTGCTCGATGTCGTCGACCGCACCGCCCTCGCCATCCGCGGTTTCCACGATCGCGCCCATCGCGCTGCGGCCCTGGCCGAACCAGCGCTCGACCAGGTCATCGATCTCCGCGCGCATGCCCAGCACCGGTGTCACCGGGACCCCAAGGGCCAACTGCACGGCCTGCTGTGGATAGGCGTCGTGGGCATCGGCCAGCCACAGCCGCACCCCGTGTTCATCCAACTCCAGCGGGCACACATGGAACTGCTTCAGGAAGCGCAGCGACAGCGGAAGTCCCTCGGCCAGCGCCTGCGGCGGGGCCTCCGGCACCTGCTTGCCTTCCAGCAGCGGCCGGCCCAGCACCTCAGCGCTGGCCTGTGCCTGGTCGCGTTCAGACACCAGGCCCAGGCGCACCAGCAGGCCCAGCAGACTGCCGCCGGCCTCGGCATGCAATGGCCGCGCGCGTGCCAGGTCTCCTTCCTTGAGCCGGCCGCGCGCCAGCAACGCATCCAGAATGCGGCCTTCGGCGTCGTCGGTAACGGTTGCAGCGAGCGCGTTCACGTGACTCTCCTGTCAATCGGCCCGACTTTAGCAGTTAAGCCGTGATTTCCGCCGCCCTGCGGCCACCTTTCGTAAAAAGACGAAGCCCGTCACACAGGGTGACGGGCGTCGGCCGTTCAACTACGACACGAGGTGATTACTGCGTGGCGAGAATGCTCACGCCGTTGTATGCCGCTTCGCCCACCACCTTGATGTAGTAGGTGCCCGCCACCGGCTTGTTCACCCGCACCGTTTCGGACGTGCCGGGACGGGTCGACTTGCCGTCGTTGTCGCTGGCGCTCGGCTCACGCCCCTGGGCAATGTAGACCGAGACGTTGCCGGTGCCACCGTAGGTGATCACGCTGAGCTGCTTTCCGGCGACGGCTTCGAAGCTGTACAGCTTGCTGCTGCCGGCAGCACCGTTCAGGCCGCCGACTGCGGCCTTGTTGGTCAGCGGCGTGGCCACCGGCCCGCAGTTCTCGGTGCACGGTTCTTCCAGTGCCTTGGCCAGCGCGGCCTTGGCATCGAGGATGCCGGTACCGATCGGGGTCGCCGCCGGGATGGCGACCGGGAACGGACGCGCCGTTTCCTTCAGCAGGGTACGCATCGCGGCCGGGGTCAACGGATCCTTGCCCTTGGCGATCAGTGCGCTCTGCACCAGTGCCGCAACGGCGGCCACATGCGGCGAGGCCATCGAGGTACCGCCCATGCCCATGTAGCCCGGCGTGCCCGATTCCGGCGTGGTGGCCGCATTGGAGCCGGTCTGCCAGATGTAGCCGCCCGGGTTGCCGTCGACACTGCCGCCACCGCCCGGACCGGACAGGTCCACGCGGGCTCCATAGTTGGAGTAGTAGGTGATGCCACCGGTGATGCGGGTGGCACCCACGGTCACCACGCCTTCGCAGCTGGCCGGCTGGTACTTGGACGCGTTGTCGGCTTCATTGCCGGCAGCCACCACCACCGTGGTACCGCGCGAGATCGCGCCGTTGATCGCGTCCTGGTAGGTGCTGGCGCAGGAACCACCGCCCCCCAGGCTCATGTTGATGATCTCGGCCGGATTGGTGTTGGCCGGGATGCCGGTCACGGTACCGCCGGAGGCCCAGGTCACCGCATCAGCGATGTCGGACAGGTAGCCGCCGCACTTGCCCAGCACGCGGACCGGCAGCACCTTGGCCTTGTAGGCGACACCGGCCATGCCGACGCCGTTGTTGGTCTGCTCGGCCACGGTGCCAGCGACGTGGGTGCCGTGCCAGGAACTGTCGTCGGCCAGCGAGCCGTCATAGCACTCGTTGTCGTTCTCGACCCAATCACCGTAGTCCTGCGCACCCGGCACGCGATCGTTGGTCGGGCGCCGCGAGGTCTCCGCATCGCTGATGAAGTCGTAGCCTTCCAGCAGGTTTCCGACCAGGTCCGGATGCTGCGGCAGGACGCCGGTATCGATCACTGCCACCACGATGCCCTCGCCCTGCGAGACATCCCACGCCGCCGGTGCGTTGATGCCGCCGACCGCATTGTGCAGATGCCACTGGCTCTGCTGGTAGAAGGGATCGTTCGGCACCAGCGCCGGCTGCACGTTGCCGGCACGCAGTTCGCTGCGGCGCAGCTTCACGTCGGCTTCGGCGTACTGCACCGACGGATCGGCCTTCAGTTCCTTCAGCACGCGCTGCAGTTCGGCCGGTGCCAGGCGGCCCTGCACACGGATGAGGTCCGCACCGGTAGACAGCTTGCGGACCACCTGCGGGCCGAGCGTGCTGGCGCGTGACGTGCCGCCGGAGAGACTGGCACGGGTCAGTGCGGACTGCACGGTGGACAGCTTCGCCGAGCGGTCGGTGGCGGCAGCAGCGCCGGCCCGGTACTTGACGATGATGCGCTCGGTACCCGGCTGGGCGGTGCTGGCCTGGCGCACCGGTTCACGGGTCGGCAACCCGGCGGCGTGGACGGCACCGACCGCCGTCATCGACAGCACGGCGGCGGCAAGCACATTGATGCGAAGGTTCTGCTTCTTGATCACGTCGAATTCCTCTTCTGGGTCATGGATCGAACCAACACTGCGGCCATCATTCCTTGACGACTCCCGGCCGGCCCAGCCGGGATTGCCGTGACCTCCCCCCAGGCCCTCACTGCAGGTACGGCGCCGGCGTGGGTGGCCGCCGGCGCGATGGAGTGGCTTACCAGCCGAAGCCGGCACCGACGCCGACCGAACTGTCGTCACTGCTGAAGGCGCCGCCGAAGGTGACCGTGGCGCGATCGCTGATCGCACGCTGGTAACCCAGCGACAACGCCGACTCGCCACCCTGGAAACCGATGCCGACGCCGACACGGTTCTGGGTGCGGATACCGGCGGCACTGGTGGCCATGTTGAGCATCGCTGCGCTCATCGCGCCCTGGCGGTCGATGCGGCGGTCCATGTGGCGCAGGCGTCCGTCGATCTCGCCCTTGAACACATCGAAGCTGTCGGCAACGGCCTGGACGCGACTGTCGGTGTAGCTGTTCGCCGTCGCCATGCCACGATCCAGTTGGCCCTTGTTGACGGCGTCGGTGGCGGTGGTGCCCGCGGCGACGTTGGTGACCTGGCGTTCGTTGCCTTCGCTGCCCACCGAGACCGTGTTGGCACGATCGGCAACCGAGCCCTGGCCCAGCGCCACGGCATTTGCCGCCGTGGCACTGGCGCCCTGGCCGATGGCCGTGGACGAAGCGCCGCTGGCTACCGCGCCATCGCCCATGGCCACGGCGTTGAAGCCGGTGGCCGGGGTGCCGACCGGAATGCCCGCCCCCGCCGCGGCCACCGTTGGCGTGCCCTGCACGCGTGCGGCACTGGCCGGTGCGGCATCGGTCGTTGCCGGTGCGTCGGCCACGCTGGCCAGCGGGCTTTCATCCAGCGAAGCACTCATTGCGCGCAGGCTGGACGCGCCTGCTCGCGTGCCACCGGCAGTGCGACGGTCAATCTCACTGACCTTGCGGTCCAGCGCGCCCAGCGCATCGCCGACATTGCTGTAGGTGGCGCCCTGGATCACGTAGTTCGGCGCCACGAACACACCCTGCATGCCGACGCTGGCACCACCGCCGAGGAAGCTGGCGGCATCACTGAGCGACTGGAACAGCTGCCCGCCATTGATCGCCTGGCGGCTGCCGGCGGCGATGTTGCCCGCGCCGACGTTGTCGATGGTGGTGCCCTGGAAGCCGGACAGGGTCAGGCGGTCACGGCTGGCGTCGTCATAGCCGACGGCGCTGGCCGCCGTGGTCTCGACCGTGGCGATGCGCGAGTCGAAATCACCGACACGGGTTTCCACGGCGCCCACGCGCTGGTTGGTGACGTTGAGCTGCGAGCCGGTGACCGCGTCGCTGCTGCCGGCGGCGATGCGGCCGTCGGCCACATTGACGATGCGGCGCGCGGCCGGGCCATCGGTGCCGTTGCCACCACCGACCGACACCACGTTGGCATCGAGCGCACGCGAGCCCGCACCCAGTGCCACCGAGTTCGCACCGGACGCGCCGGCACTGTTGCCCAGTGCAAGCGCACCGTTGCCGATGGCCATCGCATTGGCACCCAGCGCATTGCTGCGTGCGCCGCTGGCACTGGCGGCCGAACCGATCGCTGCGGCATCGCTGCCGCTGGCACTGGCGGTACCCGCGCCGCTGGCCTTGACGTAGCGTGCGGTGCCATCGGCGGTCGCCGCGACCGCATCGAGCTGGCCACGATTGACTGCATCGGTGCGCTCGGTACCGGCGGCGACACGGGTGATCTGTCGATCACTGCTGGCACTGCCGACCGACACGGTGTTGGCACGATCAGCCACCGAGCCTGCGCCCAGTGCGATGCTGCCGGCCGCCGAAGCGTTGGCACTGACACCCACCGCGGTGGCGTTCGCACCGGTGGCCTTGCTGCCGTAGCCCACCGCAGTACCCAGTCGACCACTGGCTTCGGCGTAGCTGCCCAGCGCCGAGGCGCCATCGGCCGAGGCAGTGGCGCGGAAACCGCTGGCCTGCGACTGCGTGCCGCTGGCCGTGGCCTGCGCGCCGCTGGCGGTGCTGTAGGCGCCCTTGGCCTGGGCGCCGGCGCCGGTAGCGCTGGCGCCGAGTTCACTGGCGCGGGCAGCGCTGCCCACGGCCACGCTGTCGACACCACTGGCCTGTGCGTTGGTACCCAGTGCCGCCGCGTTGCTGCCGGTCGCCAGGGCGTCGGCGCCTACCGCCGTGGCGTTGGCGGCCATCGCGTTGGCGCCACTGCCCAGCGCGGTGGCACCGTTGCCGATGGCGTTGGACGCGTTGCCGGCGGCCAAGGCGTTGTCACCGTCCACCAGGGCACCGGCCTCGCCATCGGCATTGCCGCTGGCCTGGAACTGGCGGCTGGTCCTGTCGGCGACGCTGGCAACGGCATCCAGCTGGCCCTTGTTCACCGCGTCGGTGGCTTCGGTACCGGCTGCCACATGGGTCACCTGGCGTTCGCCACCGGCCTTGCCGACGGCCACGGTGTTGTCACGGTCGGCCTTGGAGCCGGCACCGAGGGCGACACTGTTGCTGCCGTTGGCGGTGGCGTTGGCGCCCAGGGCCGTGGCATTGCTGCCGGCGGCCCACGAGTTCCAGCCGATTGCCGTGGCGTAGTCTTCGGTCGCCCATGCGCCGGCACCGAACGCCGCCGCACCGGTGCCACTGGCACGCGACGGGATCAGGCCGAAGAAGGTGCTGCCACCGATGGCCACGCTCTCCTCGCCGCTGGCCTCGCTGGACTGACCCACCGCCACGGCACCGGTACCGGCTGCAGCAGCACCGAAGCCGACGGCGGTCGTGTTGGCACCACTGGCCGCCGAGCCGTAGCCCAATGCGGTGCCGAGGCGTCCACTGGCCTCGGCATAGCCACCGACGGCAGTGGTGCCATCGGCAGAGGCGGCACTACGGAAGCCGCTGGCCAGGGCCTGCGTGCCGCTGGCGTTGGATTCGGTGCCGGTTGCCGTGCTGTACGCACCGCTGGCCTGTGCACGCGCACCGACCGCGCTGGCGCCGAGCTCGCTGGCGCTGGCACCGGTGCCGAGCGCAAGGCTGTCTTCACCGCTGGCCTGCGCTGTGCTGCCCAGCGCCGCCGCATTGTTGCCGGTGGCCAATGCATCGATGCCCACGGCCGTGGCGTTGGCCGCCAGCGCGTTGGCACCGCTGCCCAGCGCGGTGGCCCCGTTGCCGATGGCGTTGGCCGCATCGCCGGCCGCCAGCGCGTTGTCGCCCTCGACCAGTGCCCCTGTTTCGCCATCGGCGTTGCCGCTGGCCTGGAACTGCCTGCTGGTCTTTTCCGCTGCGGCGGCTACGGCGTCGAGCTGGCTCTTGTTGACCGCATCATTGCCCTGCGTGCCATCAGCCACGTTGGTGATCTGGCGGGTGTTGCCACCGCCGCCGACCGACACGGTGTTGTCGCGGTCGGCGATCGAATCGGCACCCAGCGCCACGCTGTTGGCAGCGCGCGATTCGGCGGCGTTGCCCAGCGCGGTGCTGTTGATGCCACCGGACCAGGCGCCGCCACCGACGGCGGTGGAGTAGTTGCCCGATGCTTCGGTGGCCAGCACGCCGAACAGCGATCCGCCGACGGCGACGCTGTTGGTGCCGGTGGCCAGGCTGCCCTGGCCAGTGGCGGTGCTGTAGGCACCGGAGGCTTCCGAATCACCGCCCAGCGCCACGCTGTTGGAGCCGGAGGCATTGGCGAAGTTGCCGAAGGCCGTGGCATTGAAGGCCGAGGCCTGTGCATAGCCACCGATGGCGGTGCTGTAGCCGCCGGTCGCCTCGGCACCGATGCCGAACGCTGCCGACGCGGTGCCACTTGCGACACTCTCGCTGCCGACCGCGGTGGCGCCGCTGCCACTGGCATTGCTGAAGTACCCCACTGCCACCGCCTCCTCGCCGGAGGCTTCGGACAGCACGCCGGTCGCGGTGCTGCCAGCACCGCTGGCGATGCTGGCCGCACCGAACGCCGCACTCTGCTCGCCACTGGCCTCGCTTTCCGCACCCTGCGCGGTTGCGTATTCAGCGGTCGCCTGTGCATTTGCACCGACCGCGCTGGCGTTGGCGGCGCTGGCCAGGGCGTTGACGCCCAGTGCCTGCGCATTGCTGGCCAGCGCGTTGGCGCCACTGCCGAGTGCGGTGGCCCCGTTGCCGATGGCGTTGGCCGCATCACCGGCGGCCAGCGCGTTGTCACCGTCCACCAGTGCACCGGCCACATCACCGCCGTTGCCGCTGGCCTGGAAGAAGCGGCTGGTGGTGGCTGCCGCGCCCGCCACGGCATCCAGCTGCGCCTTGTTCACCGCGTCGGTGGCCTGGGTACCGGCGGCGACGTTGGTCACCTGGCGTTCGTTGCCGGTGCTGCCGACCGAAACGCTGCGGGCGCGGTTGGCGACCGAGCCGGCGCCCAGTGCGACGGCGTTGCTGGCGCTGGCGTTGCTGCCGGCACCGAGCGCGATCGCGCTTTCACCACCGGCCACCGTGTTGGTGCCGATGGCGATGCTGTTGAGGCTGTTGCCCAGCGCCTGGAAGCCCAGCGCCACGCTGTTGTCGCCATAACCGAATGCGCCGCGACCGACGGCGGTGGAGCTGGTGCCGTTGGCCCAGCTGTTGTAACCGATGGAGGTCGCACCACTGCCACTGGCCCAGGCCGCGTTGCCAAATGCCGAGGCATTGGTGGCCGTTGCCCAGGCGCCGGAACCGAACGCACTCGCCCCGCTTTCGGTAGCCCAGCTGTAGCCACCGACGGCGGTGCTGTCGTCACTGCTGGCGAAGGCGCTGTCGCCAACCGCAACCGCGTAGCTGCCGGTCGCACGCGACTTGCCGCCGGCCGCGAAGCTGTTGTCTCCGCTGGCCCTGGCGGCGTTGCCGAACGCACTGCTGGCAGCACCGGTCGCCTGCGCACCACTGCCGACCGCTGTGGCGTCGGCGACGGCAGTGGTGCCGACCTGCTGTGCCGTACCGTCGGCACCGATGATCGGCTGGTTGTACTCGTCGTAGGCCTGGCCGAGGCCACCGATGGCAACACCGCCATTGCCGGTGGCGTTGCTGTTGCGACCCACCGCCACGGCGTCGTCACCGATGGCCGAGGCTGCTGCGCCCTGTGCAACCGCGCCGGCGCCGATCGCATTGCTCGACGAACCCGCCGCAACCGCACCTTCGCCCTCGGCCAATGCACCCGCATCGCTGCCTGCTTCCGGCTGGGCCTGGAAGAAGCGCGCTGTGCTGTCGGCGGTGCTGGCCACCGCGTCGAGCTGCGCCTTGTTCACTGCATCGGTGGCTTCACTGCCCGCGGCGACGCTGGTGATCTGCCGTTCGTTGCCGGCACTGCCCACGGCCACGCTGTTGGCACGCACCGCTTCGGAGTTGGCGCCGAGCGCAACGCTGTTGGCACCGCGTGCGGTGGCGTAGTAGCCCACGGCGGTGCTCTGCGCGCCGCTGGCCCAGGTCTGCGCGCCGAGCGCGCTGGCGTTCTCGCCCGGTGCGTAGGCGAAGTAGCCGACCGCAGTCGCTTCGGCGCCGGACGCTTCGGTCAGGCTGCCGTTGGCCACCGCGCGATCACCGCTGGCGATGGCGCCGGCGCCGACGGCGGTCGACGCTTCGCCGCTGGCCTGGGTCTGCACGAAGAAGCCCAGGCCTGGAATCAGATCGGCCGGGCCGCCGATGGCCACGCTGCTGGTGCCGGTGGCATTGCTCTGCGTACCCAGCGCGGTGGAGTAATCACCGATGGCATTGGCAACCGCACCGAACGCGGACGACTGCGCGCCGGCGGCATATGCGCCAACGCCATAGGACGACGCGGCGAAACCACCGGCCTCGGCACTCGCACCCACCGCAGTACCCCCGACACCGGCACTGGTGGCGCCGGTTTCCACCGGCACGCCGCCACTGGTGATCAGCGGATTGCCATCGGCATCCACCGCAGCACCACCGACGGCGACGCTGCCTGGGCCGTTCGCCTGTGCATTGTTGCCGAACGCGGCGCTGTTCTGACCTGAGGCCAGTGCGTTGTTGCCAACGGCGGTGGCGTTCTGCGCGACGGCGGTTGCACCGGCGCCCACGGCCGTCGCACCCTTGCCGATCGCATTGGCGGCCTCGCCAGCCGCCAGCGCCTCGTCGCCCTCGGCCAATGCACCCGCATCACTGTTGCTGCTGCCCGTGGCCTGGAAACGCTTGGCGGTGGCATCGGCCACGGCGGCGACGCCCTTCAACTGGCCGACGTTGACCGCGTCGGTGTCTTCGGTGCCCGCCGCGACGCTGGTGATCTGCCGGGTCAGGCCGTATTCGGCGGCGCCGACCGACACGGTGTCGACACGGTCGGCCAGCGAGCCGGCGCCCAGCGCCACGCTGCCGGTGGCGACCGCCGCCGAGTTGGACCCCAGCGCGGTGCTGTACTCACCCACGGCAGTGCTGAACGCCCCCACCGCGATCGATGCTTCATTGGCGGCAGTGGCGCCGCGGCCCAGTGCGGTGCTGCCCGGGCCCATCGCCACGGCACCACCGCCGACGGCCGTCGCGCCATCGGCAGTGGCTTCGGACAACGCACCGAGTGCGGTGGCCGCGCCGTTCTCGCTGGCTGCGTACGCGCTGGCGCCGACGGCTGTATCGCCAAGCCCGAACGCGGCCGCGCTCTGCCCGACCACCACGCTGGCATCGCCGATGGCCAGGGCGCCCTGGCCGAAGGCACTGGCGCCGAGACCGGCGGCAATGGCCTGGGTTCCGATGGCGGTGGTGGCGTTGGCCAGCGCCTGTGCACCGGCGCCGGCCGCGACTGCGCCCTGCCCCTCGATCTTCGCCGCGTCGCTGTCATCGCCTGCGCCGTCGGCCTTGAAATAGCGGTTTCCATCGGCGGCGACATCAGCCAGCGCGGCCTGCGTGGCGCGCGCCTGCGCGTCCAGCTGCGCCTTGTTCACCGCATCGGTGCCCTGCGTGCCAGCAGCCACGTTGGTGATCTGCCGCTCCTTGCCGGCATCGCCGATGGACACGGTATTGGCCCGCGTGGCCTTGGAGCCAGCGCCCAGCGCCACGCTGTTGGCGGCGCTGGCATTGCTGTTGCTGCCGATCGCCACCGCGTTGCTGCCCTTGGCCGTGGCCGAGCCTTCGATCAGGCACTTTTCCAGCAGCTTGCCGCTGAATGCAACGCAGGTGGCGCTGCCGCCGATCTGCACCGACTGTGCCGTCGCGCTGCCGCTCATGCCCAACCCCAATACCAGGCCCAGTGCCACCGCCAGCAGTGCGGGCGTGGCCTGTGTCGCATCGCGGCGCTGGTCGACGACCCCGCCACTGCTGCTGTCGGAGGAGGCCAGTTCCGAGGCCACCACCAACTGACCCAGTGCTTTGTTCCAGACCTTGCGATAAATCCGATTCATCGGTACGGCTCCTGATTGGACTGGTTTTGGGCAAAGCAACGCCACCGCTGGGCTTTCCGGCCCAACGTCCCCTGGGGGCGTTTATTCGCGTGATTTACTGCGGGGTATTGCCGAACGGCGCGCAGCGACAGAAAACCGAGCGCGTGCGCCAACCGGTTACTGCGAAATGAATGATTCTGAAACGGGGTTCAAGTGTTAACGGCAACTTTGCAGATCGTCAAGACTTTGACACGACAAATCCTATTGCCGTGAAGCAGTTCACTATTTCACGTGTTTATAAAGGCATTTTGTTAGACATACGTGACGAACTGCTGGCGCATGAAAACGGATGTAACTAGCGGCCAGATCAGCAATTTCACGCACACAAAGAAAAACCCGCCGACAAAGCGGCGGGTTTTTCCATACGCGGTGGCATTGCGGCCTGCGCGGAACGATGCGATCAGCCGCACCACACCCGCGCGTTGCGGAACATGCGCATCCACGGCGAATCACCCTGCCATTCAGCCGGTGCCCAGCTCAGGTTGAGCGCGCGCGGGGTGCGCTCCGGGTGCGGCATCATGATGGTGACGCGGCCGTCGGTGCTGGTCAGGCCGGTGATGCCGTCCGGCGAACCGTTCGGGTTCAGCGGGTACTGGCTGGCGACGTTGCCATGGCCATCGATGTAGCGCAGCGAGACGCGGGCGGCAGCCTGGTCGACGGCGTTGTCGAACACGGCCTGGCCTTCGCCGTGCGCCACCGCTACCGGCAGGCGCGAGCCGGCCATGCCACGCAGCAGGATCGACGGCGATTCCACCACTTCCAGCAGCGCGGTGCGGGCTTCGAACTGCTCGCTGGCATTGCGGCGGAACTGCGGCCAGTGTCCGGCACCCGGGATGATGTTCTTGAGCTGGCTCATCATCTGGCAGCCGTTGCACACGCCCAGCGCGAAGCTGTCTTCGCGCGCGAAGAACGCGGCGAAGGCATCACGCAGCGCGCTGCGCTCCAGGATCGAGGTGGCCCAGCCACGGCCGGCACCGAGCACGTCGCCGTAGCTGAAGCCACCGCAGGCGACCAGGCCGGTGAAGTCCTGCAGCGCCACGCGGCCTTCGATCAGGTCGCTCATGTGCACGTCGAAGGCGCGGAAGCCGGCACGTTCGAAGGCGTTGGCCATTTCGATCTGGCCGTTGACGCCCTGCTCGCGCAGCACCGCCACGCGCGGACGCGCACCGGTGCTGATGAACGGTGCCGCCACATCCTCGTTTAGGTCAAAGCTGAGCTTGGGCTTCAGGCCCGGTGCGTTGAAGGCACGGGCGACCTCGCGCTCGGCATCGGCGTTGGCCGGGTTGTCGCGGCGCTTCTGCATCGCGTGGGTGACCGACCACCAGGCGTCGAACAGCGCGTCCCAACGCCATTCGGCCAGGTTCTCGCCACCCAGCGACACGCGCACCACCGGCGCGGTGGTCGGCTTGGCGATGCGCTGTGCGCATTCGGTCAGTGCGTGGCGTTCGACCAGGTCGGCGAACGCAGCGCGGTCTTCGCGCGCGATCTGCACCACCGCACCCAGTTCTTCGTTGAACAGGCTGCGGAACGGATCATCGCCCCAGGCATCGAGCGTGATGTCCAGGCCAAGGCGCGAAGTGAAGGCCATTTCGCACAGTGCGGCGAAGGCACCACCGTCGCTGCGGTCGTGGTAGGCCAGCAGCAGGCCGGACTGGCGCGCATCGCGGATCAGCTCGAAGAAGCCACGCAGGCGCTGCGGATCGTCCAGGTCCGGAGCGGCACCGGCGAAGGCCGGCAGATCGCCATGGTCGGCGTGCACCTGGGCCAGGATCGAACCGCCCAGGCGCTGCTTGCCGGCACCCAGGCCGATCAGCCACAGCTCGCTGTCCACGTCGCGGTCGAGCAGCGGGGTCAGCTGCTGGCGCACGTCGGCGACCGGCGCGAAAGCCGAGATCACCAGCGACACCGGCGACACGCTCTTGTGCGCTTCGCCCTGGTCGTGCCACTGCGCCTGCATCGACAGCGAGTCCTTGCCCACCGGGATGCTGATGTCCAGCTGCGGGCACAGTTCCATGCCCACCGCCTTCACCGCGTCGTACAGCAGTGCGTCTTCGCCCGGATGACCGGCCGCGGCCATCCAGTTCGCCGACAGCTTGATTTCATCCAGCGCATCGACCGGGGCCGCACACAGGTTGGTCAGCGCTTCGCCCACCGCCATGCGTGCCGAAGCCGCCGCATCGAGCAGGGCCAGCGGGGTGCGCTCGCCGATCGACATCGCTTCGCCAGCCACGCCATCGAAGTCGGCCAGGGTGATCGCCACGTCGGCCACCGGCAGCTGCCACGGGCCGACCATCTGCTCACGCGCGGTCAGGCCACCGACGCTGCGGTCACCGATGGTGACCAGGAAGTTCTTCGAGGCGACGGTCGGGTGCGCGAGTACGCGCAGGCCGGCTTCCTGCAGGTCCAGGCCGCCGGTCTTCAGCGCCGGCCAGCGCGGTGCCGGCGGGTGCGCGGTGTCGCGGTGCATCTTCGGCGGCTTGCCGAACAGCACGTCCATCGGCAGGTCGATCGGCGCATCGGCCGGGGTGTGGCCCGGCACGGCACCGTAGGCCACCACCAGGTGCTCCTCAGCGGTGGCCACGCCGACGGCAGCGAACGGGCAGCGCTCGCGGGCGCACAGCGCGGCGAACTCGGCCAGGCGCTCCTGGGCCACGCCCAGCACGTAGCGCTCCTGCGACTCGTTGCACCACAGCTGCATCGGCGACAGCGACGGATCATCGGTGGGCACCTTGCCCAGGTCGATGACACCGCCAACCTTGGAGTCGTGCAGCAGTTCGGGGATGGCATTGGACAGGCCACCGGCACCGACGTCGTGGAAGAACTTGATCGGGTTGTTGGCGCCCATCGCCACGCAGCGGTCGATGACCTCCTGGCAGCGGCGCTCCATTTCCGGGTTGTCGCGCTGCACGCTGGCAAAGTCCAGGTCCTCGGCGCTCTCGCCGGAGGCCACCGAACTGGCGGCGCCACCGCCCAGGCCGATCAGCATCGCCGGCCCGCCGAGCACGATGACCGCATCACCGGCCTGCAGCGGGATCTTGTCGACCTGCACGCGATCAATCGCGCCGAGGCCGCCGGCCAGCATGATCGGCTTGTCGTACGCACGCACCAGATCGGCGCCTTCGGGCAGCTCGAAGCTGCGGAAGTAGCCGAGCAGGTTCGGGCGGCCGAATTCGTTGTTGAACGCGGCGCCGCCGAGCGGGCCGTCGGTCATGATTTCCAGCGCCGGCGCCATGCGCGGGTTCAGCGCGCGCGGCGCTTCCCACGGCTGCGGCAGCTCGGGGATGCGCAGGTGCGAGACCGAGAAGCCGGTCAGGCCCGCCTTCGGCTTGCCGCCACGGCCGGTCGCGCCCTCGTCGCGGATCTCGCCACCGGCACCGGTCGAGGCACCCGGGAACGGCGCGATCGCGGTCGGATGGTTGTGCGTTTCCACCTTGATCTGGAACGCGCTGGGCACCTGCGGCTCGCGGCGGTATTCGCCACTGGCCGGATCGGGGCGATAGCGCGAGGCCGGATGGCCTTCGATCACCGCGGCATTGTCGCTGTACGCGCTGAGCGTGTGCTGCGGAGTCTGCTGGTGGGTGTTCTTGATCATCCGGAACAGCGAGCGGTCCTGCTCCTGGCCGTCGATGGTCCAGCTGGCGTTGAAGATCTTGTGGCGGCAGTGCTCGGAATTGGCCTGCGCGAACATCATCAGTTCCACGTCCGACGGCGACCGGCCCAGCGCAGTGAAACGCTCGCGCAGGTAGTCGATCTCGTCCTGGGCCATGGCCAGGCCGAGGCGCTGGTTGGCGGCCTCCAGCTGGTCCACCGGCACGCGCTCCAGTTCACCCCGGGCCGGTGCCGAGAACAGCGCCTGGCCCTGTTCCACGGTCTCCAGCACCGACTGCGTCATCGGGTCGTGCAGCGCCTTGACCAGCGCCTGCTGGGCGGCGGCATCGGCCGGCCAGCCCTGCACGTCGATGCGCAGGCCACGCTCGACCCGGCTGACCGGCTGGCCGGCACCGCGGACCAGTTCGGTGGCCTTGCTCGACCACGGCGACAGCGTGCCCAGGCGCGGCACCACGATGCGGCTGACCGCGCCGTCGGCCACGGCTTCGGCCTGCGGCGCCGCTTCGAGGATGCGGCACAGGGTGGTCAGGTCGGGGGCGGCGCTGCCTTCGGGCTGCACGAAATAGACGTGCCAGGCACCGCTGATGCGCAGGGAGGGAGCGATGGACTGCAGGCGGGATTCAAGACGTTCGCGGCGGAACGGCGACAGGGCGGGCGCGCCCTCGAGGACCATCATGTCCGGGGAACCGTAGTTGGGAAACGGGCCCGACATTGTACCGGAAGCGGGGGATGGGCTCTGGCCGGGCGGCGCCCGGCACCCGCCGAGGCCAAGGCAGCGGCAACGGCAATGGCAACGGCAATGGCCCAAGCAAAAGCTGGGTTCCCGTGGGATGGCGGGGGGGTGGGGGCCAGCAGGACACGCCGTAAACCCGTCCATGGGAGCTCGATGGCGCCATCCATGGCGCCAACGGTCCTGCTGGCCCCCACCACCCCGCCCCCGACAGTTTCCCGCGATGTGCGGTGGATCCACGCCATGCGTGGAGGCTCTGCGGTAGTGCCGGCCGCTGGCCGGCAACCAGGGAACATCAGAAATCAGGCATTGGAGAGCGCAGCGACCGGCTTCTGCTTTTGATTTTGATTTTTTGTTCTGTCTTTCGTGGCTGGCTGCGCAGGAACCTGTCAGAGGCCGGGTGGGTGGGGTCAGGCGGGGTGTCCGCGGCATGGATGCCGCGGCCAAGCCCCCAGGGACGGGTTCACGGCGTCCCCGCCTGACCCCACCCACCCGGCCAAACCCATGAATTCGCGCCCGACCAGCCACGAGGGGGCTCCGCCGATGGCCGCCGACCGCGCGCAGCGCCGCTCTCCGCCCGAATCCCGGAACCATGCGCTTGCTCACGGATTGACCACGCGATTGATGACAACGTTGTCCCCACCTGGCGCCGGACTCTCTCCCCGGCCCCCCAGGTACCCCGTCCGCCCCCTCCGTCGCCTTCCCGGGCGACGCCCGGACCTGCGTCACGCGCGGCGCCATCGGGGCCCGCGCGCCCTTTGATCGGAGACTTACCCATGTACGACCCGATTGTGCGCAGTGCCGAACGTTCGACCCGAAGCTGTCGTCCCCGCCACCTGGCCTGGCTGCTTGCCCTGGCCGCCGGTACCGCCGCCCTGCCCGGCCTGGCACAGGCTGCCAGCTGTGCCGGCGTGGCCCAGTGGGACCAGGCCAGGATCTACCGGGCCGGCGATACCCTGCAGAAAGGAGGCGTCCTCTATCGGGCGAACCAGGACATCTGGAACGCGCCGCCGGACCATCCGGCCGGTGCGCCCTACTACACCAACCTTGGTGCCTGCGATGGCAGCGGCAGCAACCAGCCGCCGGTGGTCAGCCTGACCTCGCCGGCCAACGGCGCCACCTTCAGCGCCGGCAGCACGGTCAACGTGACCGCTACCGCCAGTGACCCGGACGGCAGCGTCGCCAAGGTCGAGTTCTTCCGCGACGGCAGCTCGCTGGGCGTGGCCACCGGTGCGCCGTATGCGGCCAGCTGGGCCAATGCCAGCGCCGGCAGCCACACCCTGCGTGCGGTCGCGACCGACAACAACAACGCCACCACCAGCACCCCGACCATCACCATCACCGTCAACGCCGCCGGTGGCGACACCACCGCACCGAGCGTGCCGGGCGGGCTGGCGGTCGGCACCCGTACCGCCAGCAGCATCGCGCTCAGCTGGAGCCCGTCCACCGACAACACCGGTGGCAGTGGCCTGGCTGGCTATGACGTGTACCGCAACGGCAGCCTGGTCGGTTCGCCGTCCAGCGCCAGCTATGTGGATGGCGGGCTGACCGCATCGACCACCTACCGTTACCGCGTGCGGGCGCGCGACAACGCCGGCAACGCGTCGGCGCAGGGCACCGAAATCAGCGCCACCACGCTGGCCGGTGACGGCGGCACCACCGGCAAGCGGGTCATCGGTTACTTCACCCAGTGGGGCATCTACGGCCGCAACTACCGGGTCAAGAACATCGACAGCAGCGGCTCGGCCGCACGCCTGACCCACATCAACTACGCGTTCGGCAACGTGCGCAACAACCGATGCGAAGTCGGCATCACCCAGCCGTCGGATCCGAACAGCGGTGCCGGTGGCGATGCCTTCGCCGACTACACCAAGGCCTTCAGTGCCGCCGAGAGCGTCAGCGGCAGTGCCGATACCTGGGACCAGCCGCTGCGCGGCAACTGGAACCAGCTCAAGCAGCTCAAGGCCAAATACCCGGGCATGAAGGTGCTGATCTCGCTGGGTGGCTGGACCTGGTCGCGCGGCTTCTCCAGCGCAGCGCGCCCGGAAAACCGCCAGGCCTTCGTCGCCTCGTGCATCGACGCCTACATCAAGGGCAACCTGCCGGTGACCGACGGTGCCGGCGGTGCCGGTGCCGCGCTGGGCGTGTTCGACGGCATCGACATCGACTGGGAATACCCGGTGGCCTGTGGCATCGAATGCGGCAAGCCGGAAGACAACGCCAACTTCACCGCGCTGATGGCCGAGTTCCGCCGCCAACTCGATGCGGTGCGGCCGGGCCTGTTGCTGACGGTGGCGGTGGGTGCCGGCATCGACAAGATCCGTGTCACCGATCCGGCCGCATACCACCCGTACCTGGACTACATCAACGTGATGACCTACGACTTCCACGGCGCGTGGGATGCGAAGACCAATCACCAGTCGGCGCTGTTCGATTCGCCGAATGATCCGTCCACCGGCGACCAGAAGCTGTACAACAGCAACGACGCCATCGAGGCCTTCATCAGCCGTGGCGTGCCCGCCGCCAAGCTCAACCTGGGCATTGGCTACTACGGGCGTGGCTGGACGGGTGTGGCCAACGCCAACAACGGCCTGTACCAGATCGCGACCGGCGCCGCCCCGGGTACGTATGAAGCCGGCATCGAGGACTGGAAGGTGCTGAAGAACCTGGCGTGGCCGGGCTACACCGACAACACCGCCGGTGCCACCTGGATCTACAACGGCAGCACGCTGTGGAGCTTCGACACCCCGGCCAACATCACCCGCAAGATGGGGTACGTGAAGACCCAGGGCCTGGGCGGCGCGTTCGTCTGGGAGTTCAGCGGTGACGATGCGCAGGGCACGCTGACCAAGGCGGTCAGTGATGGCCTGAAGTAAGCAAAAGGCCGGGGACGCGACACGCATCCCCGGCTTCCTGCCTGTAGAGCCGAGCCCATGCTCGGCTGCTGTTTCCACGGCCGAGCATGGGCTCGGCTCTACAGGAAAAGACCAGCGGCGATCAGCGCTTGGCCGACAGCTTCTCCAGCGCGGCACGCAGCTGCGCCGGCGGCAGGTAGCCGCCCAGCTGGGTGCCATCCGGCGCGAAGATCGCCGGCGTTCCATTCACGCCCAGCTGCTGGCCCAGCGCGTACTGCATCGCCACCGGGTTGGTGCAGTTCCTGGCCGGCACGCTGCCACCGCGCTTGGCGTTGGTCAGGGCCTGGCGACGATCCGCTGCACACCAGACCGAGATCATGTCGGTGTAGTCCTTGCTGCCCAGGCCCATGCGCGGAAACGCCAGGTACTCGACGGTGATGCCGTTGCGGTTGAGTTCGGCGATGTCCTGGTGCAGCTTGCGGCAGTAACCACACTCGATGTCGGTGAACACGCTGATGGTGTACTTGGCGTTCGGCGCGGCAAACACGATGCGATCGCCGTGGTTGGCCTTGGCCAGCAGGCCGCGGCGGTAACCAAGCAGGCCCTCGCTGTTGGCCGGACCCTTGGCGCGGGTGTCGTAAGGCTGCGACTGGAACAGGTAGCGGCCGTCATCGGACACGTACAGCAGCTGGCCGGAAACGACGACCTCGCGGAAGCCTGGGAACGGCGCGGCACCGATGTAATCGACCTGGAAACCCGGATTGAGCGCGGTCAACGCGGCACGTACCGCCTGGTCGGCCGGCGCGTTGGCGGCCGGGCTGGCCTTTGCCGCAGCGGCAGCAGGCGCCTTGGCGGCCGGCGGAGCCGGCTGGGCGCAGGCGGTCAGGCTGAGCGCACCGAACACGGCGGCGATGGCAAATCGGAGCATGGAGCGATCCGCAACAGAAGAAGACTCCGGATTCTGACACAGCCGCCGGTACCGGGCCGCGCCGCCCGGCACGGCCCCGGGCAGCGATTCAGCCCGGCGCTCAGCCGCGCGGATGGTGGCGGGCGTGCAGCTTCTGCAGATGCTCGCGCGCTACCAGGGTGTAGATCTGGGTGGTCGACAAGGAACTGTGGCCGAGCAGCATCTGCAGCGCGCGCAGGTCGGCACCGCGGTTGAGCAGATGGGTGGCGAAGCTGTGGCGCAGGCCATGCGGGCTGATCCGCGCCGGGTCGATGCCGGCCACCTGCGCGTGGCGCTTGACCAGGTGCCAGAACGCCTGCCGGGTCAGCGCATGCAACGTCGGCTCGATGAACAACGGGGTCTGACCATCCGCCAGGGCATGCACCTTGCCCTTGCCCACCAGCAGCGGGCGCGACTGCTGCAGGTAACGATCCAGCCAGTGCTGCGATTCCTCGCCCAGCGGCACCAGCCGCTCCTTGCTGCCCTTGCCGGTGACCCGCAACACGCCCTGGCGCAGGTTGACCGCCGTGGCCGGCAGCAGCACCAGCTCGCTCACGCGCAGGCCGGCGGCATACATCAGTTCCAGCATGGCGCGGTCGCGCAGGCCCAGCGGGCTGTCGATGTCCGGTGCCGCCAGCAGCGCATCGATCTGGCTCTCGGCCAGCGCCTTGGGCAACAGCCGCGGCAGCTTCGGGGGGTCGAGCAGCGCACTGGGGTCTTCGCTGCGTTCGCCACGGCGCACGCCATCGGCGAAGAACGCCCGCAGCGCCGACAGCAGGCGCGCGTTGCTGCGCGGCGACCAGCCGTGGCGGGTGCGCCAGGCCAGGTAGTCGAACAGCCCGGGACGTTCGATGCCGGCCAGGCCACCGTCGCGTCCATCCATCCAGCGCGCCAGCCCTTCCAGGTCGCGCCGGTAGCTGTCCAGGGTGGCGCGGGCCAGGCCGTTCTCGGCCCAGATCGCATCGAGGAAGCGCTGGATGCGCACACTGTCGTCGGCGCGCAGCTCGGGCAGTTGCTGGACCAGCTGGCGGCGTTCGGCGGGGGTGGAAACAAGGGCCATGCATGCAGGATACGAGGGCCACTGCGGGCACGGCCAGCTTTGCGTATGCTCGGCGCATGTCCCGCCCTGCCACCGACACGGCCCCTGCGGCCGCTACCGAAACGCTCCGTCCGCGCGCGCTGCTGCCCTGGCGCATGCTGGCGATGGTCTACGACGCGCTGCCGGTGCTGGCGCTGTGGATGCTGGCCGGCACGCTGTTCACCCTCGCCTACACCTTCAGCGGCCACGCGCAGCGCGAGAACATCGCACCGTTCAGCGCTTGGCAGTGGCTGCTGTGGGCGGTGTGCTGGGCGATCACGGGGTGGTATGCCACGGCCAGCTGGCGCCGTGGCGGACAGACGCTGGGCATGCGGCCGTGGCGGCTGAAACTGCAGTCGCGCGATGGCACGTCGTTGCGGCGCGGCCAGCTGTGGCTGCGCTTCGCGGTGGGGACGCTGTCGCTGCTGCTGGGCGGCCTGGGATTCTGGTGGGCCTGGGTCGACCGCCAACGCCTGACCTGGCACGACCGCGCCAGCGGCACCCGCCTGGTGCGCATGCCCAAGCGGTGATGCACGATCTGTAGAGCCGAGCCCATGCTCGGCTGGCAGGCGGTGCGCAAAAAGCAGCCGAGCATGGGCTCGGCTCTACAGAATCCAGCACGCTGGGCCGGGATGCTGGTGGTCGTGGCACGGATGCCGAAGCGGTGGATTGCCCCGGTAGCGCCGGGCATGGCCCCGCGCTACCAGAATCAGCCCGACTTGCGCCGGAACAACAGTCCGGACACGGCCAGCATGACGATCGGCGGCAGCGCATAGGCAATGCGGTAATCGAACTTCAGCGCACCGGCCATGCGGCCGAAGAACAGCTGCAGCAGCCAGAAGCTCAGTGCAAACAGGATGCCCAGGAACAGGCGCTTGCCCATGCCGCCGCTACGCAGCGACCCGAACGCGAACGGCACCGCGGCCAGGCACAGCGCCAGCACGTTCACCGGGTAGAACCAGCGGCTCCAGTACACATCCTCGAAATCGCGCGCATCCAGCCCGTTGCGCTGGCGGTAGGCAATGCTGGTGCTCAGCTCGGCCACGCTGAGGTTTCGCGGCTTGGCGATGCCGGTGGCCAGCGCCGCCGGATCCAGCTTCGAGTTCCACGGCTCACGCGCCACTTCCTGGCGAGTGGCCGAGCGCTCGCCGAAGGTGTCGCGACGCACCCCGGTCAGCACCCAACCGTCCTTGTCGTGCTCGGCGGTGGCGGCATGGGTCAACGAGGCGATATTGCCGTCTTCGGCGATCCGGTACAGCCGCACGTCACGCAGGATCAGCCGCGTGCCCTTGTCGCCCACCAGCTGTTCCTCGCCGCTCTGGGCGTTGAGGAAGGTGTCGCCTTCGCGTGCCCATAGGCCGGAGTAGCGGGTGGTGGAGATGTCCCGCCCCCACTTGGCACTGGCCTTCAATGCATCGGCACGGTCCTGCCCCCACGGGCCCAGCGTCTCGGCGCTGAGCACCATCACTGCGGTCAGCAGCGACAGCGCGATCGCCACCGACACGCTCAGGCGCTTGCGCGACAGGCCCAGCGCACGCAGTGCGGTCAGCTCCGAGGTCGCGGCCAGCTGGCCCAGACCCATCAGCGCGCCGATCACCGCGGCGGTCGGGAACATCGTGTAGGCGCGGCGCGGCACCGTGTACAGCACCCAGGCGGCGGCATGGCCCAGGGTGTAGCCGTTCTTGCCGATGTCCTTGAACTCGCCGGAGAACGCCATCACCACGTCCAGGCCGACCAGCACCGCCCAGGTCAGCAGCACCGTGGTGAACACCGACTGGCCCAGGTACAGATCGAAACGCATCGGGCGCAGCCTCATGCGCGGGCTCCCTTCGAGCGGCCCAGGCGGCCATCACGTGCATACATCCAGATCGCCAGCGCCAGCAGCGGCACGGTCAACCACCACAGGCCGAGCGCGGCCGGAATCTTGCCGTTGGCGATCCAGCCACTGCCGATGAACATCAGGTTGGTGCCCACCATGTAGGCCATCAGGGCCAGCATCATGCGGCCGTAGCGCTGCTGGCGCGGCGAGCTGCGGCCCAGCGGCACGGTCAGCAGGGCGAAGGCCAGCGCGATCAGCGGCGGTGCCAGGCGGCGGTGCAGCTGCGCCTGCGCCTGGGGGCGCTCATCGCCGATCAGCTGCAGGGTCGGCATCAGTTCCGGGTCGTCCTCGGTGCGGGTCTGTGCACCGTCGGGCAGGGCCACGTCGTTGCGGGCAAAGGTCGCCAGCCGGTAATCCAGCGCGCCGGCCACCGGGCCTTCCACCTGGTGGCCATCATCCAGCTCCAGGAAGCGCTGGCGGGTGCCCTCGAAGAACATGCGGCCACCATTGGCGGACACCACTTCCAGGCGGTCATCCTTCTGGCGCTGCAGGAACACCTTACCCAGCTGGGTGCCATCGGGCGAGATCGAGGACAGGTACACCACGCCGCCATTGGGCAGCGGGGTGAAGCGGCCCGGCTCCAGGCCGGCCATCAGCACGCTGCGGTTGGCCTCGATGATCATCTGCTCGGCCATCCGGCCGGCCCACGGGCCCAGCCACAGCGAGCAGGCGCCGACCAGCAGCACCACCGGCACCACCAGCATCAGCAGTGGCCGCAGCAGCCGCTTGGGCCCCACGCCAATGGCGGTGATGACCGCCATCTCCGAGTCGCGGTAGAGCCGGGCCACGGCCAGCAGCAGGCCCAGCATCAGCGCCAGCGGCAGGATCAGCGGCAGGTAGGCGATGAACTGCAAGCCCAGCTGGGAGAACAGCAGCTTGGCCGGCAGGCGTCCGTCGGCGATGTTGCCGAGGATGTCCACCAGCACGCCGCCCACGCTGACCACCAGCAGGACGATCAGGGTAGCCAGGAAACTCTGGACGAAATCGCCCAGCAGGTATCGGTCGAGCTTCAGCATGGGGCGGTGGTTTAAACTCTGGGGTTCGTTCGCGGTGCCGCCCAGTCTACTGTCTGGGCGTAAACGGCCTGCGATTGTACGGACTCGCCAATGGAATCTGCTCAATGGCCCTCGAATTCACCCTGAACCACGTTGCTCCGGCCGCCGCCACCGTTGATTGCCTGGTGGTCGGCGCGTATGCCGACCATACCCTGACCCCGGCCGCGCAGGCCCTGGACGCCGCCAGCGGTGGCCGCCTGGCCGCCCTGGCCCAGCGCGGCGACCTGTCCGGCAAGACCGGCGCGACCACCCTGCTGCACGACCTGCCGGGCGTGACCGCGCCGCGCGTGCTGGTGGTCGGCCTCGGCGACGCCGCCCGCTTCGGCGTGCCGCAGTACCTGAAGGCCGTGGGCGACGCGGTGCGCGCGCTGAAGGCCGGCGCCGCCCGCAGCGCGCTGTTCACCCTGTCCGAAGTGGCCATCAAGGACCGCGACGCGGCCTGGGCGATCCGCCAGGCAGTGATCGCCGCCGATCACGCCGCCTACCGCTACACCGCCACCCTGGGCAAGAAGAAGGCCGACGATGCCGGCCTGGCGCAGCTGGCCGTGGCCGGTGACGACGCCCAGGCCCTGGCCCAGGGCCAGGCCATCGCCGCCGGTGTCGAGTTCGCCCGCGAACTGGGCAACCTGCCGCCGAACTACTGCACCCCGGCCCATCTGGCCGAGGTCGGCGTGAAGTTCGCCGGCGAGCACGACGGTGCCGAAGCCGAGATCCTCGACGAGCACCAGATGGAAGCGCTGGGCATGGGCTCGCTGCTGGCCGTGGCCCGCGGTTCGGCCAACCGCCCGCGCCTGGTCGTGCTGAAGTGGAACAATGGCGGCGACGCCAAGCCCTACGTGCTGGTCGGCAAGGGCATCACCTTCGATACCGGTGGCGTCAACCTGAAGACCCAGGGCGGCATCGAAGAGATGAAGTACGACATGTGCGGCGGCGCCAACGTCATCGGCACCTTCGTCGCGGCGGTCAAGGCCAAGCTGCCGCTGAACCTGGTGGTGGTGGTGCCGGCGGTGGAAAACGCCATCGACGGCAACGCCTACCGTCCTTCCGACGTGATCACCTCGATGTCGGGCAAGACCATCGAAGTCGGCAACACCGACGCCGAAGGCCGCCTGATCCTGTGCGACGCGCTGACCTACGCACAGCGCTTCGAGCCGGCCGCGCTGGTCGACGTCGCCACCCTGACCGGTGCCTGCATGGTCGCCCTGGGCCACCAGACCGCCGGCCTGATGAGCAAGCACGACGACCTGGCCAACGAGCTGCTGGCCGCCGGCGAGCACGTGTTCGACCGCGCCTGGCGCCTGCCGCTGTGGGACGAGTACCAGCCGATGCTGGATTCGACCTTCGCCGACGTCTACAACATCGGCGGCCGCTGGGCCGGCGCGATCACCGCCGGCTGCTTCCTGTCGCGCTTCACCGAAGGCCAGCGCTGGGCCCACCTGGACATCGCCGGCGTCGCCAGCGATGAAGGCAAGCGTGGCATGGCCACCGGCCGCCCGGTCGGCCTGCTGAGCCAGTGGCTGCTGGACCAGGTCGCCCGCGCCTGATGCCGTACCCGACCCTGGCCGGCAGACGCCGGCCGGGGCCTCGCCCGGCACTGCCGGGCCCTTGCCTGACCCGGACCCTGCCATGCCCCGCGCCGACTTCTACCTGATCGCCAAGCCCCGCTTCCTGACCGAGCCGTTGCGCCTGGTCTGCGAACTGGCGCGCAAGGCCAACGACGCCGGGCTGTTCACCCTGGTGCTGGCCCGTGACCAGGCCCAGGCCGAGGAACTGGACGAGCTGCTGTGGGCGTTCGACAACGATGCCTACATCCCGCACCAGATTGCCGGCGAAGACATGGACGAGGAAGAGGCCCTGGTGCTGATCGCCGTACCCGGCACCGACGCGCCGGCACGCCCGCTGGTGATCAACCTGCGCGATGAGCCCTGGCTGGGCCAGTGCGAGCGTGTGCTGGAAGTGGTCCCGGCCGATCCGGAAGCGCGCGAACCGCTGCGCGAGCGCTGGCGCCAGTACAAGGCCGCCGGTTACGACCTCAACAAGCACGACATGTGAGCCCGGCGAGGACCCCTTGATGCGCCTGCTGATCGCCCTGATTCTTCCCTGGCTGTCCTTCTTCACCATCGGCCGGCCGCTGGCCGGGATCGTCTGCCTGATCCTGCAGATCACCCTGATCGGCTGGCTGCCCGCCGCCATCTGGGCCGCCTACGCGGTCAGCCAGTACCACACCGACCAGAAGATCCGCCGCGCCCTCGGGTCGCGCTGATCTCCCTTCCGCCTTGATTACCGGTTCCCCCGCATGACCCAACTCGCCTCCAGCTACGACCCGACGTCCTTCGAGACCGACCTCTACGAGGCCTGGGAGAAGGCCGGCCACTTCAAGCCGTCCGGCACGGGCGAGCCGTACACCATCCTGCTGCCACCGCCGAACGTGACCGGCACCCTGCACATGGGCCATGCCTTCCAGCAGACCCTGATGGATGCGCTGGTGCGCTACCACCGCATGCGCGGCTACGACACGCTGTGGCAGGTCGGTACCGACCATGCCGGCATCGCCACCGAAATGGTGGTCAGCCGCAACCTGGCGCTGGAAGGCAAGGGCGAGACCCGCGATTCGCTGGGCCGCGAAGGCTTCATCGGCAAGGTCTGGGAGTGGAAGCAGCAGTCCGGCGACACCATCGAACGCCAGATGCGCCGCCTCGGCACCTCCGCCGACTGGTCGCGCAGCACTTTCACCATGGACCCGCAGCCATCGGCGGCGGTCAACGAGGCCTTCGTGCGCTGGTACGAGCAGGGCCTGATCTACCGCGGCCAGCGCCTGGTCAACTGGGACCCGGTGCTGAAGACCGCCATTTCCGACCTGGAAGTGGAGAGCGCCGAGGAGGACGGCTTCCTGTGGTCGATCGCCTACACGCTGGATGACGGCCTGAGCTACGAACACGTCGAGCGCGATGCCGACGGCGTGGAAACCCTGCGCGAAACCCGCGACTACCTGGTCGTTGCCACCACCCGCCCGGAAACCCTGCTGGGCGATACCGCGGTGATGGTGCACCCGGAAGACGAGCGTTACGCGCACCTGATCGGCAGGAACGTAGTGCTGCCGCTGACCGGGCGCCGCGTGCCGGTGATCGCCGACGACTACGTGGACCGCGCGTTCGGCACCGGCGTGGTCAAGGTCACCCCTGCACATGATTTCAACGACTATGAAGTGGGCGTGCGCCACAGCCTGCCGATGATCAACCTGTTCACCCCGGTGGCGGCGCTGAACGAGAACGCGCCGGAACGCTTCCGGGGCCTGGACCGCTATGAAGCACGCAAGGCCGTGCTGGCCGAGCTGGAAGACCTGGGCATCCTGGTCGAGACCAAGGCGCACAAGCTGCAGGTGCCGCGTGGCGACCGAACCGGCCAGGTGATCGAGCCGTACCTGACCGACCAGTGGTTCGTGAAGATGGACGACCTGGCCAAGCGTGGCCTGGAACTGGTCGAGGACGGAAGCATTGCCTTCGTGCCGCCGAACTGGATCAACACCTACCGCCACTGGATGAACAACATCCAGGACTGGTGCATCAGCCGCCAGCTGTGGTGGGGCCACCGCATCCCGGCGTGGTTCGATGCCGCCACCGGCAGCTGCTACGTCGGTCGCAGCGAAGAGGAAGTGCGGGCCAAGCACAACCTGGGCAGCGAGGTGGTGCTGAACCAGGAAAGCGACGTGCTGGAGACCTGGTTCTCCTCGCAGCTGTGGCCGTTCTCCACCCTGGGCTGGCCGAACGAACAGGCCATGGCCGAGCGCGGCTTCGATCGTTACCTGCCGTCGTCGGTGCTGATCACCGGCTTCGACATCATCTTCTTCTGGGTGGCGCGCATGATCATGGCCACCGACAACCTGGTCGGGAAGATCCCGTTCAAGGACGTGTACTTCACCGGCCTGATCCGCGACGGCCAGGGCCAGAAGATGTCCAAGAGCAAGGGCAACGTGCTCGACCCGCTGGACATCATCGACGGCATCACCATCGACGACCTGGTCGCCAAGCGCACCGGCGGCCTGATGCAGCCGAAGATGGTGGAGAAGATCGAGAAGGCCACCCGCAAGGAATTCCCGGACGGCATTGCTGCCCACGGTGCCGATGCGCTGCGCTTCACCATCGCCGCGCTGGCCACCCACGGCCGCGACATCAAGTTCGACATGAACCGCGCCGAGGGCTACAAGAACTTCTGCAACAAGCTGTGGAACGCCAGCCGCTTCGCGCTGATGAACACCGAAGGTGCGGCGTTCACCGGCGTGCCGACCCCGCGCACCGATGCCGAGCGCTGGATCCTTTCGCGCCTGGCCGCCACCACCGCCGAAGCGCAGGGCCATTTCGCCGCGTACCGCTTCGACCTGCTGGCGCAGTGCCTGTACGAGTTCGCCTGGAACGCGTTCTGCGACTGGTTCCTGGAGCTGAGCAAGCCGGCACTGAACGGTGCCGACGCGGCTGATGCCGAAAGCACCCGCCACACCCTGCTGTACGTGCTGGAAGCGCTGCTGCGCCTGCTGCACCCGCTCACCCCGTTCATCACCGAACAGCTGTGGCAGCAGCTGGCCCCGCGCCTGGGCCTGGCCGAAACCACGCTGTCGCTGCGCCCGTACCCGACCGCCGCCGAATTCGCCGGTGATTTCGCCCAGGCCGAGGCCGACGTGGAATGGCTGAAGGCGGTGATCAGTGCGGTGCGTCGCGTGCGCAGCGAATTGAACGTCGCGCCGTCCAGGCAGGTGCCGCTGCGCCTGCAGGCCGGCCTGGAGCAGGACCGCGTACGCATCGAACGCTTCAGCGCCTCGCTGTCGTTCCTGCTGAAGCTGGACAGCATCCAGTGGCTGGCCGAGGGCGAAAGCGCACCGCCGGCGGCCGCCGCGATCGTGGGTGAGCTGAAGCTGCTGGTGCCGCTGGAAGGCCTGGTCGATCTCGATGCCGAGCGCGCGCGCCTGGACAAGGAGATCAAGCGCGTGGAAGGCGAGCAGGAAAAGAGCGAAACCAAGCTGGCCAGGTTCACCGACAAGGTGCCACCGGCGGTGGTCGACCAGGAGCGCGTGCGCCTGGTCGACTGGAACACCCAGCTGGCCGGCCTGCGCGAGCAGCGCGCGAAGCTGTAACGCCGCTCTGGTGCGTGCCAACCAAGGTTGGCACCTACCACGGCAGGGGAGGATTGGCACCTGCCACGGCGGGAGAGGTTGGCACCCACCGAAGCGGAATCGGAAACGCCGGGCGATGCCCGGCGTTTCCATTTGCCCCGCATGGCATCATCGGCGGATGCCGCTTTCCATCTTCCTGCTCGTCCTCGCTGCCGCGGCGCTGCATGCCAGCTGGAATGCGATCGTCAAGCGCGGCCCGGACAAGTTCCTCGGTACCGTGCTGGTGACCGGCAGTGCCGCGTTGCTGTCGGCCGCCGCCCTGCCCTTCCTGCCCTTCCCGGCCGCGCACAGCTGGCCCTGGCTGGCTGCGTCGGTGCTGCTGCAGGTGACCTACTACGGGCTGGTCGCGCGTTGTTACCAGCAGGTCGACATGAGCCTGGCCTACCCGCTGATGCGTGGCAGCGCGCCGATCCTGGTCGCACTGGCCGGCACCCTGCTCGGTGAGCCATTGCCCGCCGCAGCGTGGCTGGGCGTGGTGCTGGTGAGCACCGGCATCCTGTGCATGGCACTGGGGGCGCGCGGCGGCCAACTGCGCCTGCCGCTGCTGACCGCAGCGATGATCGCCACCTACACGCTGGTCGATGCGCAGGGTGCGCGCCAGTCCGGCAGCGCGCTCAGCTACACGTTGTGGTTGTTCCTGCTGTCGGGCATCCCGCTGCCGCTGTGGGCGTTGTATACGCGCGGCGGCGCGGTACTGGACTATGCGCGGCAGCATTGGCCGCTGGGACTGGCCGGTGGCGTCGGCACCACCGCCTCCTATGCGATGGCGTTGTGGGCCATGACCCAGGCGCCGGTGGCAATGATCTCGGCACTGCGCGAATCCTCGATCCTGTTCGCGCTGCTGATCTCGGTGTTCCTGCTGCGCGAGCGGGTGCCGCGCACGCGCTGGCTGGCAGCGTCGCTCATCGTGGGCGGCGTGCTGGCGTTGCGGCTGGCGTGAGCGACGCATCGGTAGTGCCGGCCGCTGGCCGGCAACCCGTCTGCGTTACAGCGGCGGCATTTCCTGCAGATCGCCGTCGACCAGCTCGATCGCCATCACGACCGCATCCTCGCGGCCCTGTGCAGCCGGGTAGTAGCGCGGGCGGCGGCCGATCTCGTTGAATCCTTCGCTGTGATACAGCGCCAGCGCCGGCGTATTGGACGGACGCACTTCCAGGAAGACGCGCTGTGCGCCACGGTCGGCGGCCAGCTGCACCAGCGCGCGCAGCAGCTGGCGACCCAGCCCGCGCGACTGTGCCAGCGGATCGATGCAGATGTTCAGCACGTGCGCTTCATCGGCGGCGATGCTGAGCACGCCATAGCCGACCAGCAGGCCATCGCGCTCCATCGCCAGGCCGGGATAGCCGGCACGCAGGCAGTCGATGAAGATGCCGCGGGTCCAGGGAAAAGGATAGCCGCGCAGTTCGATCGCCATTACCGCATTGAGGTCGCTCTCGCGCAGCGCACGCAGGCTGACCGGGCCGGGCCGGGTGACCGCGCTCATGGCGTGCCCCGCTTGCGCAGGGCACGCAGCTGCGGCCACAGCGCACGCTTGGCGGCCGGGTCGTGGCGCAGCTGGTCCAGCGGCCAGCTGTCCATCAACCGCTGCGTAGCCGGGTCGTTCGGGTTGCAGCCGGACGCACGCAGCAGCGCGATCTGCAGGCGATCCGGCAGGCGGACCACCGGCTGGCGCGCGTTGCCGCTGGGCATCGGGCGCTCAGCCGCCGGCACGGTATCCGGGGCACTGACCGGCGTTTCGCGGCGCGGCGGTGCCGGGCGTTCCGGGCGGGCTGCGGGCGCCACCCCGGCATGCTGTTCGCGCGACGGCACGGGGGCCCGCACCGGTTCCGGCGGGGCGACGCTGGCCTCGGCTTCGGCCACGCTCAACTGCAGCGCGGCATCCAGCTCGGCAGCCAGCTGGCCATCGTGATAGACGGTGTAGCCCATGGCCTGCAGCCAGGCCTGCTGGGCCGGTGACCACAGCACGGGCAGGTCCTCGCTCACGCGGCCTCGGACTTCTTGCGCAGGCGCTGCACGGCCCACATCACCGGGCCGGACAAGGCGTACAGGATGCCGACCGCGAACAGCACGCGCGGCAGGTCGATGACCGCAATCGCGATCGCCACCGGCACCAGTGCCAGCACCAGGAACGGCACGCGGTCCGAACGGGTGCCCTTGGCAGCGCCACCCTTGAAGCTCCAGAAGCGGATGCGGCTGACCATCAGCAGCGCAGCGATGATCGTCACCGCCAGCGCCACGTACCGCAGCTGGTTGCCGTCCCAGCCCAGGTTGCCATCGGCGAACGCCCAGACGAAGGACATCATCAGGCCCGCTGCGGCCGGGCTGGCCAGGCCGACGAACCAGCGCTTGTCGACCACCGCTACCTGGGTATTGAAGCGGGCCAGGCGCAGCGCCGCGCAGGCCGCATACAGGAAGGCCACGGCCCAGCCGACGCGGCCGAGCAGCGGATCGTCGAACTTCAGCCACGACAGCGACCAGTGGTACATCACCAACGCCGGAGCCATGCCGAAGCTGACCAGGTCGGCCAGCGAGTCGTACTGCACGCCGAATTCGCTGCTGGTACCGGTCAGGCGCGCCACGCGCCCGTCCAGTCCATCCATCACCGCCGCCACGAACACGGCGATGCTGGCATTGACGAAATCCCCGTTGGCCGCGGCGATGATCGCGTAGAAACCGGCGAACAGGCCGGCGGTGGTGAACAGGTTGGGCAGCAGGTAAATCGTGCGCGAGCGCGGCGGCGGTGTGATCGGGTCCATGGAATCCAGTTTAATCGACTTGCCAGCGGTCGGCGCCAATGCTGCAATCGACGTTCTGCGCCCATTCCGTGGAGTCTGCCATGCGTGCCCTGTCCTGCCTTGGATGCCTGCTGCTGTTGGCCACTGCCAACGCCGTGGCCGGCCCCGTCTACAAATGGAAGGACGCCCATGGCGTAACCCAGTATTCGGAGACCCCGCCGGCGGGCAAGAAGTTCGAAACCCGCGAGCAGGCCCGCACCCCGCAGGCCGCAGCCGGCACCGAGACCCCGGCCGCGCCGGTCCCCGGGCAGTGCGGCACGGCCCGGGCCAACCTGGCCCTGCTGGACGGTGGTGGCCAGGTGATGCAGGACACCGATGGTGATGGCAAGGCCGATACCCCGTTGACTCCGGAGCAGCACACCGCGCAGAGGGGATTGGCGGAGGCCGCCATCAAGGCGTACTGCCCACCGGCCGGTTAAGGGTATCGGCAGGGCTGCGCCCTGCACCTGCAGAGGCTGCAAGCAACGGCAACGTCAAAAGCGGGCATTCCGTGGAATGGCGGGGCGGTGTCGGATTGCGGGGACGCCGTAAACCCGTCCATGGGGGCTTGGCCGCGGCATCCATGCCGCGGACACCCCGCAATCCGACACCGCCCCACCCCCGACAGATCCCCGGTGGCCAGTAGATCCACGCGATGCGTGGATCAAATCTGTCGGATCTCGAATTGAATCCGGGGTCAGAGCCGTTTTCCTGCGGAAAACGGATCTGACCCCAGGAGCCATTCCGACAGCTCGCAGGAAACTGTCGAAGGCGGGGTGGGTCCGGCGGCAGGGGTGTGAGCGGCATGGATGCCGCGACCAAGCCCCCTGGGATGGGTTCACGGCGTCCCCTGCCGCCGGACCCACCCCGCCATCTCCCAGGAAACCCGTTTTTGCTGTTGCTGTTGCTGTTGACGTTGCTTGAGGCGGGTGCAGGGCGCAGCCCTGCCGATACCCCTCCCCCCGGCCGGGCTGGCAGAATAGAGGTCTCTGCCGTTATCCGAAGCCGACGATGCGCCTCTCCCAGTTCCACCTGCACACCACCAAGGAAACCCCCAGCGACGCCGAGCTGACCAGCCATCGGCTGATGCTGCGCGCGGGCATGATCCGCAAGCTGGCATCGGGCCTGTATACCTGGTCGCCGCTGGGCCTGCGCGTGCTGCGCAAGGTCGAGCGCATCGTGCGTGAGGAAATGGACCGGGCCGGTGCCGTGGAATTCCAGATCCCGACCATCCAGCCGAAGGAACTGTGGGAGCAGACCGGCCGCTGGCAGAAGTTCGGCCCGCAGCTGCTGAAGATCAAGGACCGCAAGGACCAGGTGTTCTGCTACAGCCCGACCGCCGAAGAAGCCGCCTGCGACTTCGCGCGCAGCGAGCTGTCCAGCTACAAGCAGCTGCCGGTGAACTTCTACCAGGTGCAGACCAAGTTCCGCGACGAGATCCGCCCGCGCTTCGGCGTGATGCGCTCGCGCGAGTTCCTGATGAAGGACGCCTATTCGTTCCACCTGCACGATGAGTGCCTGGTGCGCGAATACGAGAACATGAAGTCGGCCTACAGCCGCATCTTCACCCGCCTCGGCCTGGATTTCCGCATGGTGCAGGCGGACTCCGGTGCCATCGGCGGTGATGCGTCGCAGGAATTCCACGTCATCGCCGATTCCGGCGAGGACGCGCTGGTGTTCTCCACCGGCTCGGACTAC
This sequence comes from Stenotrophomonas sp. YJH_SMC_65, assembly GCF_059369475.1. Taxonomy (NCBI): domain Bacteria; kingdom Pseudomonadati; phylum Pseudomonadota; class Gammaproteobacteria; order Lysobacterales; family Lysobacteraceae; genus Stenotrophomonas; species Stenotrophomonas sp. YJH_SMC_65. The sequence continues at coordinate 228,940 of NZ_JCAFSR010000003.1, read as the reverse complement.
GCAGCCAACATGGAAGCGGCGATTGCCGCCGATCCGGCGCCGCGTGCGGCCGCCACCGAAACGATGCGCAAGGTGGATACCCCCACCCAGAAGACCTGCGAGGACGTCGCGGCGCTGCTCGGCATCGACCTGCAGCGCACGGTGAAGTCGGTGGCGCTGATCGCCGGCGAAGGCAAGGCACAGCAGTTCGTGCTGGCGCTGGTGCGTGGCGACCATGAGGTCAACGAGATCAAGCTGGCCAAGGTCGCCGGCCTGGACGAGCAGCGCTTCGCCAGCGAGGCGGAAATCGCCGAGCACCTGGGCAGCGTGCCGGGCTTCCTTGGCCCGGTCGCCCCGGCCAAGGCCATCCGCGTGGTCGCCGATCGCGAAGTGGCGGCGATGGCCGACTTCGTCGTCGGCGCCAACGAAGCCGGTTTCCACCTGGCCGGCGTCAACTGGGGCCGCGACCTGCCGGAACCGGAAGTGGCCGACATCCGCAACGTGCGGGCCGGCGACCGTGCCGTGGACGGCGGTGAACTGAAGATCGCACGTGGCATCGAAGTCGGCCATGTGTTCCAGCTCGGCCGCAAGTACGCCGAAGCGCTGGATGCCACCGTGCTGGACGAGAACGGCAAGGCCGCGGTGATGGCGATGGGGTGCTACGGCATCGGCATCTCGCGTGTGGTGGCTGCCGCGATCGAACAGAACCATGACGATGCCGGCATCATCTGGCCGGACGCGATGGCGCCGTGGCAGGTGGTGGTGTGTGTGATCAACCCGAAGGGCGATGCGGCCGTGGCCGACGCCGCTGCCAACCTGCTGCAGGAGCTGCGCGAGGCGGGCCTGGACGCTGCACTCGACGACCGCGGCCTGCGCCCGGGCGCGATGTTCGCCGACATGGAGCTGATCGGTATTCCGCATCGCGTGGTGGTCAGCGAACGCGGCCTGGCCGCTGGCACCTACGAGTACCGCTCGCGCCGCGCCAGCGACGCGGAGAACCTGGACAAGGCCTCCCTGCTGCAGCGTCTGCAGGGCTGATCAGGAAAAGACCGGGGCCTGCCCCGGTCTTTTTTTTGCCCGCGCCCTTCCCCGATATTGCAGCGGACATAATCCGGTCAAAATCACCGCGACGGCGTCTGCATGCCGCCACGCCATGACCCGCCTGCATTTGTGCTGTGATTAATTCATCTCTATTCTGTCCGCCGACGCCATGGACTGGCTTGTCCCGTCCACACATTAGTTTCCGGAGTAACCGTAAATGAGCATTGACCTGACCGGCCTGTCAGCACGCGAGCTGGGCGCCCTGATCCGTACCGCCAAGAAGCAGCAGACCATCGTCGCCAAGCGCCGGCCGATCACCAAGGTCCGGGCCCAGCTGACCAAGCTGGCCAAGACCGAGGGTTACACCATCGAAGAACTGTTCGGCAGCGCCCCGGCCACGCGTGCCCGCAAGGCCGCCCCGGCCGCCAAGGCCCCGTCGAAGACCGCCGGCCGCAAGCTGGGCAAGGTTGCACCGAAGTACCGCAATCCGGCCAATCCGAAGGAAACCTGGACCGGCCGTGGCAAGCAGCCGCGCTGGATGGCTGAACTGACCGCCAAGGGCAACAAGAAGCCGGAAGATTTCCTGATCAAGAAGGCCTGAGGCCGGGATCAGGTTGGAATGAAAAACGCCGGCGGACGCCGGCGTTTTTCATTCTCCGGTGTGTGGACCGGGGTCCACACCCACCGACATCATCACAGGGTCTTGCGAGCGGGCATCAGCAGGTTGCCGAACAGCAGGCCGGCGACCAGCGCCATCACCACGTTGAGCACGGTGAGGAACACGCTCTGGCCGGCGCCGACATCCTGTTGCTGGACCAGGGTCAGCACGCCGCGCAGGCTGGTGCTGCCGGGCACCATCATGATGATGCCGGGCAGGCGGATGATCGCGCCCGGACGCCCGACCAGGCGACCGAACAGATTGCCGCCCGCGGTCAGCAGCATCGCCGACAGGAAGATGCCGGCCGGCGCCCCCCAGGCATGGCCGCCGAACTTGGAGATCGCATAACCGGCCACCGAGGCGGCGATCACCCACGGGTAATCGCGCCGGTTGGCCTTGAACAGCATCGCGAACGCAAAGGCCGCGGTCAGCAGCGAACCCCACTCCACCCACGGCCCCTGCGGCCGCGCGGCGCGGATCACCGGATCCAGCCCGAGCACGTCGGCCAGGGTCACCGCGATCATCGCGCCGACGCTGAGCTTCATGATGGTGGTCAGCGCGCCGGCAAAGCGCGCGGTGCCCGACACCCAGTGCTGGCTGGCCAGCTCATTGACCGCATTGGTCAGTGACATGCCGGGCAGCAGCACCACCAGCGAGGCGATGATCACCGTATTGAGGTTGAGCGCGCCAATGAAGGACGCCACCAGGGTGGCGACCATGCCGGCCAGCAGCGCCGCCAGCGCCTCGGCCGCTTCGCGGGTGGCCGGGCGGCGGTCGGTGACCATGCCGAGCAGGCCGATCATCAGGCCGATGACACCGGCGGTGGCGATGTCGAGCCACGGCAGCTTCCACATGCCGGCCACGCCGGCCGCGCCGAGGGTGAATGACAGGATGGTGCGCAGCTTGCCGCGCCGGCCCGGATCCTTGTCCAGCTGGCGCAGCGCGGTATGGCCCTGGGCGATGCTCATCCGCCCGTTGGACACTTCTTCGGCGATATGGTCGGCGACGCTGAGCTTGTGCAGGTCGTTCTCACCGGGCGCCAGGCGGATCACGCGGGTGATGTCGCTGGAGCCGATCGCCTGCGCCGGATCGCTGAAGCTGAGGATGATACCGGTGGGATTCGACCACGGTTCACAATCCAGATCGAGCTGGCGGGCCAGTGCCACCACCGCCGTTTCCAGGCGCTGGGCCGTGGTGCCATAGCTGTGCAGGCGTCCGGCGATCTCGGAAACAAAGGCCACGCGCTGTGCGTAGGTGGCCTGGGGCGTGGGGATCGTGTGAGCGTCTGCGGACATGCGCCGTAGTATTACCTACGCTGGGGCCCACCGGAGAAATTCATCCGAGTTCGACGCGAAGCCCGATACAGAACGGTTATGCTGCGACCCGAATGGCCTACGTCACCCCGAACCTCGCCCCCCAGCTCGAACAGGATGCCCATGACCCGGGCCTGATCCACCTGTCCGGCACCTGGACCTTGAAGACCGCGCTGGCCGCGGCCGAGGTCCTGCACGGCGTTCCCGACAAGCTGACCGGCATCGATGCCACCGGCATCGAGCAGCTGGATTCGGCCGGCGTGCTGCAGGTGCTGCGCGTGGCCCACCGTGCCGATCTGCACGAAGACGCACTGCAGTTCCGCGCGGACCACCAGGCGCTGGTGTGCACCATCGAGGAAGTGGCCGACGACCGCCCCAAGCCCAAGCGCGATTTCGGCGTGCTGGCCGCGCTGGAACGGCTGGGTGTCAGCGTCCACGCCACTGGCCACAACATCAAGGCGCTGTGCAGTTTCCTCGGCGAGAACCTGGTCAAGGCGGCCCGGCTGGTCAAGGAACCCCGCCGCTTCCGGCTGACCGCCACCGTGCACCAGATGGAGCAGGTGGGGCTGGATGCGGTACCGCTGGTGGCGCTGCTGTCCTACCTGGTGGGTGCGGTGATCGCATTCCTCGGCTCGACCATACTGCGCGACTTCGGCGCCGAGATCTACGTGGTCGAGCTGGTCAACATCGCCTTCCTGCGCGAGTTCGCGGTACTGCTGACCGCGATCGTGCTGGCCGGCCGCACCGCCAGTGCGTTCACCGCGCAGATTGGTGCGATGAAGGCACGCGAGGAGATCGATGCAATGCGCACGCTGGGCCTGGACCCGGTCGACCTGCTGGTGCTGCCGCGACTGCTGGCGCTGCTGGTCACCCTGCCCTTGCTGACCTTCATCGCGATGATCGCGGGCCTGGCCGGCGGCATCACCGTCGGCGCGTTCGACCTCGACATCCCGCCGCAGATGTACATCGCGCGCATGCACGAGACGATGGAAGTGCGGCACCTGCTGGTCGGCCTGTCCAAGGCACCCGTGTTCGCGCTGGTGATCGGCCTGATCGGCTGCCTGGAAGGACTGAAGGTCGAGGGCACCGCGCAGTCGGTCGGCGAGCGCACCACCTCCAGCGTGGTGCAGACGATCTCGCTGGTGATCATCATCGACGCCTTCGCGGCGTTGTGGTTCATGCACATGGACTGGTGACATGAGCACATCCGCCCTCCCCGACTCCATCGACATGCGCGACGACCAGGGCCACGAACTGGCCATCCGCGTGCGTGGCCTGGTCAACCGCTTCGGCAGCCAGACCGTGCACGAAGACCTGGACCTGGATGTGCGCCGCGGCGAAATCCTGGGCGTGGTCGGCGGCTCCGGTACCGGCAAATCGGTGCTGATGCGCTCGATCCTGGGCCTGCGCGTGCCCGATGCCGGGCAGATCGAAGTACTCGGCCGCGACGCGCGTGCCGACGACGCCGAGAGCCGGCTGCACATCGAGCGCAACACCGGCGTGTTGTTCCAGGACGGCGCCCTGTTCTCCTCGCTGACCGTGGGCGAGAACGTGCAGGTGCCGCTGAAGGAACACCACCGCGAGCTGCCCGAGCGCTGGCACTACGAACTGGCGCTGCTGAAAGTGAAGCTGGCCGGCCTGCCCGCCGATGCGATCAACAAGCTGCCCTCACAGCTGTCCGGCGGCATGCGCAAGCGCGCCGGCCTGGCCCGGGCACTGGCGCTGGATCCGCCATTGCTGTTCCTGGACGAACCCACCGCCGGCCTCGACCCGATCGGCGCGGCCGCGTTCGACCGCCTGATCAAGACCCTGCAGGAAGCGCTGGGGCTGACCGTGTTCCTGATCACCCACGACCTGGACACGCTGTACGCGATCTGCGACCGGGTCGCGGTGATCGCCGACCGCAGGGTGGTGGCCAACGCACCCTTGCCTGACATCGAGAAACTGGATCATCCGTGGATCCAGGAATACTTCCACGGACCCCGCGCGCGCGCCGCGCGTGGCGAACAGATCGAGAGTGCCTGAGCCATGGAAACCAAAGCCAACTACGTGCTGATCGGCGCGTTCACCCTGATCACCGGCCTGGCCCTGCTGGCCTTTGGCCTGTGGGCCGCCAAATACTCCTCCGACCGTACCTGGCAGGAGTACCGCGTGGTGTTCCGCGAAGCGGTGACCGGCCTGTCGGTGGGCAGCCCGGTGCAGTACAACGGCATCGCGGTGGGCTCGATCACCGAACTGAACCTGGTGCCGGACGACCCGCGCCAGGTAGTCGCGCGCATCCGCCTGAACTCCAACACGCCGGTCAAGACCGATACCCGCGCCAAGCTGGCGATCACCAGCCTGACCGGCCCGTCGATCATCCAGCTCAGCGGCGGCACGCCGCAGTCGCCGGCGCTGACCACGGTCAACAAGGACCCGGCACCGATCATCCCGACCACGCCCTCTGCGCTGCAGAACATCACCGACGTCGCCAACCGCATCGTCGAGCGCATGGACCAGATCCTCAGCGACCGCAACGTGGCCTCGATCAACGCGACGCTGGCCAACCTGGAGACGATCAGCGGCGGCCTGGCCGACCGTGACCAGGGCACGCAGGCGCTGCTGCTCAGCGCGCGCGATGCCGCCCGCAGCCTGGACACCACGCTGAAGACCACCAACGGCACCATCGAGCGCCTGGACAGGAACCTGGTGCAGCAGCTGCCTGGCATCATCGACAAGCTCGACGCGACCCTGGCCAAGCTCGACTCGGCCGCCGGCAACGCCGATTCGATCCTTGGCGAGAACCGCGCCGCGATCAACAGCTTCGCCAACGATGGCCTCGGCCAGCTGGGCCCGACGCTGACCGAACTGCGCGGCCTGATCCGCGACCTGCGCCGGGTCAGCGACCGCCTCGAGAACAACCCCGCGCGCTACCTGCTGGGCCGCGACGCACCGAAGGAGTTCGAACCCAAATGAGCCCGACCACCCTTCCGCGCCTGCTGCTGGCCGCTTCGATGGTCACCCTGCTGGGGGGCTGCTCCATCCTCGGCAGCAGCGAGAAAACCGCGGTGACGCTGTACTCGCCGTCCGTGCAGGTCAAGGCGGACCCGGCGTGGCCGCAGGCCAGCTGGCAGCTGGTACTGGCCAAGCCCAGCGCCGCGCGCATGGTCGACAGCCCGCGCATCAATGTGCGGCCGACACCGTCGCAGCTTGAGATCTACAAGGGTGCCAGCTGGGCGCAACCGGCCACCGACATGATCGAAGACACCCTGCTGCGTGGCTTCGAGGATTCCGGCCGCATCCGCGGCGTGGCCCGCAGCACCGCCGGCATCCGCGCCGACTACAAGCTGTCCACCGATGTGCGCCGCTTCGAATCGGATTACCAGGGCCAGGCCACGCCCACCGTGGTGATCGAGGTCAACGCCAAGCTGATCCATGTCGCCGACCAGCGTGTGGTCGCTGACCGCACCTTCCGCCAGGCGCAGCCGGTCGGCAGCACCGACGTACCGGCGGTGACCGCCGCGTTCGAGCGTGGCCTGCAGCAGCTGGCGCAGGACGTGGTGGGCTGGACGCTGCAGAGCGGGCAGGCCGACCAGCCGACCGTTGCGCGCTGATCGCAGCATTCGCCGGGCATGTGGTTACGGGGTCAGGTCCCTTTCGGGCTGGAAAGGGACCTGACCCCTTCTTCGTCAACGCGGCGAAATCCAACGGAAGGTCAGGTTGATCCGCTCGCCGTGCACCCGCGCCATCTTCGGCAGCGCGTGCTGGTAGAAGCGCTGGGTCTGTCCGGCCATCAGCAGCAGGTCGCCGTGGCCCAGCACGAATTCAGCCTTGCGTGCCGGGTCGTCGCGGCGTCGCAGCAGGAATCGGCGCGCCGCGCCCAGGCTCAGCGACGCGATCACCGGGGCCGGACCCAGCTCCGGCTCGTCATCGCTGTGCCAGCCCATGTAGTCACCGCCACCGCGGTAGCGGTTCAGCAGCACGCTGTTGAAGCGGCCGTGGCCTTCGGCTTCCAGGCGCCCGCGCATGGCCTGCAACACCGGCGGCCAGGGGCGCGGCACGAACTCGGCACCGGAATAGCGATAGCGGGCCTGCGGGTCGCCGATCCAGCAGCTCAGCCGCGGCGAGTCCACCCAGTTGCCGAACATGCGGATGCGATGGGTTTCCCAGGGCACTTCGGCCTGCAGCGAATACAGGAGCTGGTCGGCCTCGGCCGCAGCCAGCCATCCCGGCAGGTGCAGGACATCGGCATCGGGCAGGTCGTGGGGGAACAGCATGGTCACACGCTAGCACGCCGCCGTTTGCCGTCATGGCCGCCAGCACCGAAAATGGCGCCATGACCGTTGCCCAGATGCTGATTCCGTCCTACCGCCCGCTGTCGCGAGGCCTCGCCCGATGAGCCTGCGCCAGTCGCTGTTCCCGTTGCTGCGCGCCGTGTTCCGGGCCTTGCCGTTGCCGCAGGCGCAGCGCGACCGGTTGCGCACCCGGCTGTTGGCACGGCATGGCGACTGGGTGCCGCCGCCCCCCAAGGGGCAGCAGGATGAGGGGGGCGCGCGCGCCAATGCCCAGCTGCGCTGGCGTGCCGATGAACCGGCGATCGGCCACGTGCCATGGCGTGAGGGAGCATTGCCGTCACCCATGCCGGCGACGCTGGTCGCTTTCTACCTGCCGCAGTTCCATACCTTCCCGGAGAACGACGCCTGGTGGGGCAAGGGCTTTACCGAGTGGCGCAACGTCACCCGCGCCCTGCCGCAGTTCGAAGGTCACATCCAACCCCGCCTGCCGGCCGACCTCGGCTTTTATGACCTGCGCAACCCGCAGGTGATGCGTGACCAGGCACGCTTGGCTGCGGAGTACGGCATCGGCGCATTCTGCTTCTACTACTATTGGTTCAGCGGCCGCACCCTGATGGAGGACCCGCTGCGTCAATGGCTGGCCGATGACAGCATCGACCTGCCGTTCTGCCTGTGCTGGGCCAACGAGAACTGGGCACGACGCTGGGACGGCCGCGACGACGACATCCTGATCGGCCAGCAGCACAGCGGAGAGGACGATCTGGCCTTCATCGCACATGTCGCGCCCTACCTGCGCGACCGCCGTGCATTGAAGGTCGAGGGTCGGCCGATGCTGCTGGTCTATCGCCCGAACCTGCTGCCCGACGCCCGGGCGACTGCCGAGCGCTGGCGCCGCTGGTGCCGCGACAACGGCGTGGGCGAGATCCACCTGGCCTACGTCCAAGGCTTCGAGCGACCGGATCCGCGCGATATCGGCTTTGATGCCGCCGTCGAATTCCCGCCGAACATGAGTAACCCGCGCTCGTTGTCGGCACAGCAGTGGCTGCTCAATCCTGCCTTCAATGGCGATGTACGCGACTGGCGCGAACTGGCTGCAGAAATCGCAGCGCGGCCGCTTCCGGATTATCCGCTCTATCCCGGCGTGAACCCGGGCTGGGACAACGAGGCGCGTCGTTCCGGCCGCGGCCGCGTGTACCTGCACGCCTCACCCCGTGGCTACCGCGACTGGTTGCGCACCACGATCCATGAACGCCTGGCCCTGGCGCCTGCGCGCCAACGCATGGTCTTCATCAATGCCTGGAACGAATGGGCCGAAGGCGCGGTGCTGGAACCGGATGCCCGGCTTGGGCATGCCTGGCTTGACGCGACGCGCCAAGCGCTGTCCCCGGCTTCGCCCGCCGGCCCCCTGCGGGCCTGCCTGCTGATTCTCATTGATGATCCCGGGCTGATCGCTACAGCTTGCGAGGCCGCCAGCGGCCTGGGCGTGAGCTACCGTGTTTTCATTCCAATGGCGCAGCGCCCTCATGACGCTGCGGTCGATATCATCGGCCATGCGGGCAATGCCCTGTCCAGCATCGTGCAGGTCCTGGAGGCTTTTGGTCCGGATCCATCGTTGCTGGCCTGCTGGCTGGACCTCCGCGGAAGCAGCGAGACAAGACCTCAGCTACCAGGAACGGCCGATCTCGACGCTGTGCTTCAACAGTTCGATGAGCAACCTGCGCTGGGCATGTTCGCGGCATCCACTCCGGAGGCCATCGCCGTTTCACGCCGTCATCTCCGCTGGGCGGCGCGGCTGGGGATGGCCGACGCCCCTACGCCGCAGACAGCAGGCACGATGTGGCTGCGGGCGTCGGCGTTGCGGTCACTGCTGGATGCGCACTGCTATCCCAGTGAGCTGGACAACGACAATGCACTTGATCCGGTCATGCAGTTGCTGCCGGACCTTGTTGCCAACGCCGGCTACGTCGTCGGAGGCGCACAACGCCAACCCTGAGGCTGGCGCTGCGCGGCAACATCATTGTCCTCAACGCCGGAACGCGACGCCGGTCTTTTCCTTCAGCTCTTCATCGCTGACACCCGGCGCGGCCTCCACCAGCAACAGGCCCTTTTCAGTCACGTCGAACACCGCCAGATCGGTGATGATGCGGTCGACCACGCCCACGCCGGTCAACGGCAGCGTGCATTCGGCCAGGATCTTGTGCTCGCCGTTCTTGGCAGTGTGCTCCATCAGCACCACAACGCGCTGCACGCCGGCGACCAGGTCCATTGCCCCGCCCATGCCCTTGACCATCTTGCCGGGCACCATCCAGTTGGCCAGGTCACCCTTGTCGGTGACCTGCATGGCGCCAAGGATGGCCAGGTTCACATGGCCACCGCGAATCATCGCGAAGCTGTCGTGGCTGCCGAAGTAGCTGGCGCCGGCACGCGCCGTAACCGTCTGCTTGCCGGCATTGATCAGGTCCGCGTCGACTTCAGCGTCGGTCGGGAACGGGCCGATGCCGAGCAGGCCGTTCTCCGACTGCAGCCACACATCCACGCCTTCGGGAATGTGATTGGCAACCAGCGTCGGCAGGCCGATGCCCAGGTTCACGTAGGCGCCATCGATCAGCTCCTGGGCGGCGCGTGCCGCCATCTCGTCACGGGTCCACGCCATGTCAGTTGCCCTCCGCGCGGATGGTGCGCTGTTCGATTCGCTTCTCAGGATGCGCGTTGTGCACGATGCGGTGCACATAGATGCCTGGCAGGTGCACCTGGTCCGGGTCGATGGCACCGACCGGCACCACCTCCTCCACTTCCACGATGCAGACCTTGCCGGCCATCGCACAGGCCGGGTTGAAGTTGCGTGCGGTCTTGCGGAACACCAGGTTGCCGGCCTCGTCGGCCTTCCAGGCCTTGACCAGTGCCACATCGGCGCGCAGCGCCGTCTCCATCACGTAGTGCTTGCCGTCGAACTCGCGGGTTTCCTTGCCCTCGGCAACCACCGTGCCATAGCCGGTGGCAGTGAAGAATGCCGGAATACCCGCACCACCGGCACGCAGGCGCTCGGCCAGTGTGCCCTGCGGGTTGAACTCCAGCTCCAGCTCACCAGCCAGAAACTGCCGTTCGAATTCCTTGTTCTCGCCCACGTAGGACGAAATCATTTTCTTGATCTGCCGGGTTTCCAGCAGCTGGCCCAGTCCGAAGCCATCGACACCGGCATTGTTGGAGATCACGGTCAGGCCCTTGACGCCACTGTCGCGCAGCGCAGCGATCAGCGCCTCGGGAATGCCACACAGGCCAAAGCCGCCCACGGCCAGGGTCTGTCCATCGGCGACCACCCCCTGCAGGGCCTCCGTCGCACTGGCGAAGCGCTTGCCGCGCTTTCCGCCGGAAGTCGATTGCTGCATTGCTCTACTGCCCTGCACGTTGAGGATGACCGCATTCTAGCCGGAGGCAACGAAAGAGCTGGATGCGCCGCAGCATTGCCGAGGCATCGCCAAGGGCTGCGTTGCATGGGGGTTTCTCCTGCCGGTGGTGGGCGCGGCGCCCGGCTCGCCCGCACTGATGGCCCGGACCTGCAACGAAGAGGGCCTGCTTCGCGGGACGGACGCGTGGCCGCTGGAAAAGGGTGAACGCTGCCTGTCAGATGTCGCGGCACGCAGCCATGCGGCGACAGGCGCGTCGCCAGGGTGAAATGCTCGGCCAGAAGTTCCTGGCGGGGGGAAGCAACCGCGCCACAAGCCTGCGTCATCCCTGCAGCTGTCCGCGTCCGGCCATCGCCCGCCGGTCCTGCTCCGCCACGTCAAGTACGCCAGCAACGGCGTGATCGCGTTTGGCTGCCAGTGGCAGGAACTCCTGGGGCTGCTGCTGGCTCCCGGCCACTTGACGCAGGCTGGCCTGGCCGTGATCGCCCAGCCAGCGGCCGTTTACCCGCTTGCCAAGCGGTACGGGCGCCCCCGCGTACCCGATACCCCCAGCCAATCACCGGGAGTTGCGGAATGGAAACGATTCCCATACAGGACAAAGGCTACAATCAGTGGCTAAGCTCACATTGGATCTGACCGATGCCCCTGCCCGCCTTCAAGGCCTATGACATCCGCGGCCGCGTGCCGGAAGAACTGAACGAAGACCTGGCACGCCGGATCGGCACGGCCCTGAATGCACAGCTCGCTCCGGGCCCGGTGGTGCTGGGCCACGACGTCCGCCTGACCAGCCCCGCGCTGCAGGACGCGCTGGCGGCCGGCCTGCGCGGTGCCGGCCGCGAAGTCATCGACATCGGCCTGTGTGGCACCGAGGAGGTCTATTTCCAGACCGATCACCTGGGGGCTGCCGGCGGGGTGATGGTCACTGCCAGCCACAATCCAATGGATTACAACGGCATGAAGCTGGTCAAGGAGAACGCCCGGCCGATCAGCTCCGATACCGGCCTGTTCGCGATCTCCGATGCGGTCGCCGCCGATTCATCCGCGGCACAGCCGCCTTGCGCCGGCCAGATCGCCCAGCATGACAAGAGCGCCTACATCCAGCACCTGCTGAGCTACGTTGACACCAGCAAGCTCAAGCCACTGCAGATCGTTGTCAACGCCGGCAACGGCGGCGCCGGTGCCATCGTCGACCTGCTGGCACCGCACCTGCCGTTCGAGTTCATCCGCATCTGCCACGAACCGGACGGCAGCTTCCCCAACGGCATTCCCAATCCACTGTTGCCGGAAAACCGCGCCGCCACCGCCGACGCCGTGCGCGAACATGGCGCGGACTTCGGCATTGCGTGGGATGGCGATTTCGACCGCTGTTTCTTCTTCGACCACAACGGCCGCTTCATCGAGGGCTACTACCTGGTCGGCCTGCTGGCCAAGGCAATCCTCGCCCACCATCCGGGTGGCAAGGTCGTGCATGACCCCCGCCTGGTCTGGAACACCGTGGAGATGGTCGAACAGGCCGGTGGCGTGCCAGTGCTGTGCAAGAGTGGCCACGCCTTCATCAAGGAAAAGATGCGCGCGGAGGATGCCGTGTACGGCGGCGAGATGAGCGCCCACCACTACTTCCGCGAGTTCGCGTATGCCGACTCGGGCATGATTCCGTGGCTGCTGATCGCCCAGCTGGTCTCCGAAAGCGGCCGCTCGCTGGCCGACTGGGTTGAAGACCGCATGGCCGCCTACCCTTGCAGCGGTGAGATCAACTTCAAGGTTGCCGATGCCAAGGCTGCGGTCACACGCGTGATGGAACACTTCGCCGCGCAGTCGCCCGCGCTGGACTACACCGATGGCGTCAGCGCCGATTTCGGCGACTGGCGCTTCAACCTGCGCAGCTCCAACACTGAACCGCTGCTGCGCCTGAATGTGGAATCGCGGGGAGACGCTGCATTGATGCAGGCGCGTACCGACGAGATTTCCTCCCTGCTGCAGAAATAATCAAAGGAAGGCCATGAGCACTATCCAGCCTGTCATCCTGTCCGGTGGCTCCGGTACCCGTCTGTGGCCGCTTTCGCGCGAAGCCTATCCCAAGCAGTTCCTTCCGCTGGCCAGCGAACAGACGATGCTGCAGGCCACCTGGCAGCGGGTGGCGCCGATTGCCGCACGCGGCCCGTTGGTGATTGCCAACGAGGAACACCGCTTTGTTGCCGCCGAGCAGCTGCAGCAGGTTGGCGCCGAGCCAGCCGCGATCATCCTTGAGCCGGTCGGCCGCAACACGGCACCGGCGATCGCGGTGGCCGCGCTGGAAGCCACCCGCGACGGCGGCGACGCGCTGCTGCTGGTGCTGCCCTCCGATCATGTGATCAACAACGAGACTGCATTCCGCAGCGCCGTCCAGGCCGCCGCCGCTGCTGCCGAAGCCGGAAAGCTGGTGACCTTCGGCATCGTGCCGACCGGCCCGGAAACCGGCTACGGCTATATCAAGGCCGCCGATGGCCAGGGCCTGCGCGCGGTCGAGCGCTTCGTCGAGAAGCCCGACCTGGGCACCGCCACCCGCTACGTCAGCAGCGGCCAGTACTACTGGAACAGCGGCATGTTCCTGTTCAAGGCCTCGCGCTACCTGCAGGAGCTGGAACGCTTCCAGCCCGCCATGCTCGCCGGCAGCCGCCAGGCCTGGCAGCAGGCGCGTCGCGATGCCGATTTCACCCGCCTGGACAAGGAGGCCTTCACTGCCGTTCCGTCCGATTCGATCGACTATGCGGTGATGGAGAAGACCGCCGATGCCGTGGTGATTCCACTGGATGCCGGCTGGAACGATGTCGGCTCGTGGACCGCGCTGCGCGATGTCTCGCAGCAGGACGGCGATGGCAACGCCCACCAGGGCGACGTGATCGCCATCGACTGCCGCAACACCTATGCCTACGCACAGCGCCTGGTGGCGCTGGTGGGGCTGGATGACGTGGTGGTGGTGGAAACCGACGACGCGGTGCTGGTCGGCAAGGCGGACCGCATGCAGGAGGTCAAGACCGTAGTGGCGCAGCTGAAGGCCGAAGGCCGCAGCGAGGCCACCTGGCACCGCAAGGTCTATCGCCCGTGGGGTGCCTACGATTCGATCGACAACGGCGAGCGCTTCCAGGTCAAGCGGATCACGGTCAAGCCCGGCGGCACGCTGAGCCTGCAGATGCATCACCATCGCGCCGAACACTGGATCGTGGTCAGCGGCACCGCTGAAGTGACCCGTGGTGACGAGGTGATCCTGCTCAGCGAGAACCAGAGCACCTATATTCCGCTGGGCGTGACCCACCGCCTGCGCAACCCGGGCAAGCTGCCGCTGGAACTGATCGAAGTGCAGTCCGGCAGCTACCTGGGCGAGGATGACATCGTGCGGTTCGAGGATACCTACGGGCGCAGCTGAGGTTTGCCCGGGGTCGGATCCCGTTGCTGCGCAACGGGCTCTGACCCGTTCCTGATCGGCCCGGCAGCGCTGCGTCGCCGGGCTTGGCCCGGCGCTACGGCCGTCAGGCCAGCTCCGCCATCACCCGCTTCAGGCCATCCTGCCAGCTCGGCAGCACGACGCCGAAATCCTGCTGCAGCTTGCGGTTGTCCAGCACCGACCAGGCCGGGCGCCTGGCCGGGGTCGGATACTCGGAACTGGGAATCGCCTCGACCGTCGGCACCTTGGCCAACACGCCGCTGGCCAACGCCTCGGCAAATATGGCCTCGGCAAAGCCATGCCAGCTGGTCTGGCCGCTGGCGGTCAGGTGCCAGGTACCCGACAACTGCCCAGGATGCTGCAGTGCCTGCGCGGTGACATCGGCGATCAACGCGGCCGGCGTCGGTGTACCGATCTGGTCGGCCACCACCCGCAACGCATCGCGCTCGGCGCCCACGCGCAGCATGGTGCGCAGGAAATTCGCGCCGTGCGAGGCATACACCCACGCCGTGCGAAAGATCAGATGGCGGCCACCGGCCGCACGCACCGCGTCCTCGCCATCGCGCTTGCTGGTGCCATACACGCCGAGCGGTGCGGTCGGCTGGTCCTCGCGGTAGGGCGCGCTGCCCTGTCCATCGAACACGTAGTCGGTGGAGTAATGCACGAACGGCACGCCATGCGCCGCACACCAGCGCGCGATCACGCCCGGTGCCTGCGCGTTGGCGGCGAAGGCCGCATCGACGTCCTGTTCGGCGTGATCAACAGCGGTGTAAGCCGCCGCATTGACCACTACCAATGGCTGCACGCGGTCCAGCAATGCCGGCAGGCTGTCGGGCTGGCCGAAATCGGCCGTTTCACAGGTACTTCCGTCGGGCAGTTGGCCGCTGCGCGTGGTTGCAATCACCTTCCCCAGCGGCGCCAGCGCGCGCAGCAACTCCTGGCCCACCTGCCCGTTGCCACCGAACACCAGCACGGTCATGGCACGTAGACCGGCAGGCGATCTTCAGCAATGTCCTTGAGGAACGGCGCGTTCTCGTCCTTGGCCGACAGCGTTGGTGTGCTCACCGGCCAGTCCACCGCGATGTCGGCGTCGTTCCAGCGGACACCTGCATCGAAGTCCTTCAGATAAACCTCGGTGCACAGGTAGCTGAACACCGCACGCTCGGACAACACGGCAAAGCCATGGGCAAAGCCCTCCGGAATCCAGAACTGCTTCTTGTTCTCCGCGCTCAGCACCACCGCTTCCCACTGGCCGAAGGTCGGCGAACCGCGGCGGATATCCACGGCCACGTCGTAGACCTCGCCTTCCAGCACGCTGACCAGCTTGCCCTGCGGCCGCGGCCACTGGTAATGCAGGCCGCGCAGCACGCCCTGTGCGGACGTCGACACGTTGCTCTGCACGAAACGGTCCGGCAGGCCCAGCGCGGCGAAGCGCTCGGCATTCCAGGTTTCGAAGAAATAACCACGGGCATCGCCGAACACCGCCGGCTCGATCACCGCGCAGCCGGGCAACCGGGTTTCAATCACTTTCATGGAACGACTCCACGCACGGCGAGCTTATGCAGGTATTCACCGTAGCTGTTCTTGATCAACGGCGCGGCCAGCGCTTCCAATTGTCCAGCGTTGATCCAGCCCTTGCCGAACGCGATTTCCTCGGGACAGCAGACCTGCAGGCCCTGACGGGTCTGGATCGTCTCGATGAAGTTGGATGCTTCCAGCAGCGACTGGTGGGTACCGGTATCCAGCCACGCATAGCCACGGCCGAGCGCCTCCAGGTGCAGGTCGCCTTCGGCCAGGTAACGCTTGTTGAGATCGGTGATCTCCAGTTCGCCACGCGGTGACGGCTTCAATTCGGCCGCGTAATCGCAGGCCTTGCCGTCATAGAAGTACAGGCCGGTCACCGCATAGTTGGAGCGCGGCTTTTCCGGCTTCTCCACCAGATCGATCACCTTGCCGCCCTGGTCGAACTCGGCCACGCCATACCGTTCCGGGTCATTGACCCAATACCCGAACACGGTCGAGCCGTGCACGCGCTCGTCAGCACGCTTGAGCACCTCGCGCAGGCCGTGGCCGTGGAAGATGTTGTCGCCCAGCACCAGGCAGCTCGGCTTGCCGGCGACGAAGTCGCGGCCGATCAGGTAGGCCTGGGCCAGGCCATCCGGACTCGGCTGCACCGCGTACTGGATGTCCATTCCCCACTGCGAACCGTCGCCCAGCAACTGCTGGAACAGCGCCTGCTCGTGCGGGGTGTTGATGATCAGCACTTCGCGGATGCCCGCCAGCATCAGTACGCTGAGCGGGTAGTAGATCATCGGCTTGTCGTACACCGGCAGCAGCTGCTTGCTGACACCCTTGGTGATTGGATATAGGCGGGTGCCGGAGCCACCGGCGAGGATGATGCCCTTGCGCTGGGTCATGGTGTCTCCTGGGTTCAGTCCGTGGTGCCGATGCGCTGCAGGCGGTAGCTGCCGTCGAGCACGCCGTTGACCCAGTCCTGGTTGTCCAGGTACCAGTCGACGGTGAAGGTGATGCCCTGCTCGAAGGTGTAGGCCGGTTCCCAGCCCAGCTCGTTCTTCAGCTTGGAAGCATCGATCGCATAGCGGCGGTCATGGCCAGGACGGTCGGTGACATAGGTGATCTGGCTGCTGCGCGGCTTGCCGTCCTCGCGCGGACGGCGCTGGTCCAGCAGTGCGCAGATCGCCTGCACCACTTCGATGTTCTGCCTTTCCGAGTTGCCGCCGACGTTGTAGGTCTCGCCGACCTGGCCCTTGGCCAGCACGGTGCGGATCGCTTCGCAGTGGTCGGACACGAACAGCCAGTCGCGCACCTGCTTGCCATCGCCGTACACCGGCAGCGGTTCGCCAGCCAGCGCCTTGGCGATCACCAGCGGGATCAGCTTCTCGGGGAAGTGATACGGGCCGTAGTTGTTGGAGCAGTTGGTGGTCAGCACCGGCAGCCCGTAGGTGTGGTGGAACGCACGCACCAGGTGGTCCGAAGCGGCCTTCGACGCCGAGTACGGCGAATTCGGGGCGTACGGGGTGGTTTCGCTGAACCTGCCGGTCTCGCCCAGGGTGCCATACACCTCATCGGTGGACACATGCAGGAAGCGGAAGGCCGCCCCTTGTTCGGCCGGCAGCGCCTTCCAGTAGTCGCGTACCGCTTCAAGCAAACCCAGGGTGCCCACCACATTGGTCTGGATGAAGGCGCCTGGGCCGTCGATGGAACGGTCCACGTGGCTTTCGGCGGCGAAGTTCAGCACTGCATCGGGCTGGTGCTCGGTCAGCAGGCGGGCGACCAGCGCGCTGTCGCCGATATCGCCCTGCACGAACACATGCTGCGGGTTGCCGTCCAGGCTGGCCAGGGTCTTCAGGTTGCCGGCGTAAGTCAGTGCATCGAGGTTGATGACCTTGACGCCGCGTGCGACGGCCTCGAGAACGAAGTTACCGCCAATGAATCCGGCACCGCCGGTGACGAGCCATGTGGGCACTACCTGTTCTCCTGATTGGTACGGGTTGGGACGTGTCTGCAGCGAAGGGTTCGGAGGACCACGGGATATCAAGCGTTGATCCGGCTGGGCAAGCGTAGCCTGCCCGCGGCGGCAATGATGAACAGCGCCCCTGGGACCAGTGGCAGGAGGTAGCGTCCCTGCCCCTCGAACAGCAGGATCGACACCATTCCCAGGCCAAGTGTGGCCACGGCAAGCCAATGAACGGGCTGCCAGCGGCGCAGGTGGAGGCAGATGCGCAGCAGCGCAACCATCGTCCAGGCCGTCAACGCAATGTTGAGTGCCAGCGTCAACCTACCCAGCCACACCGGAGCACCGCCTCTCTCCAGGAACGGCCAATGCAGGAGGCTGCCGACATCGAACGATCC
This sequence comes from Stenotrophomonas sp. YJH_SMC_65, assembly GCF_059369475.1. Lineage (NCBI taxonomy): Bacteria > Pseudomonadati > Pseudomonadota > Gammaproteobacteria > Lysobacterales > Lysobacteraceae > Stenotrophomonas > Stenotrophomonas sp. YJH_SMC_65. The sequence continues at coordinate 210,977 of NZ_JCAFSR010000003.1, read as the reverse complement.
GCGCACGCGCAGCAGCGCCAACTCCAGGAAGCGGCCGGGGTGTTCGGAAATCCAACGGCGGCCAATTGCTGAGCCAATCACGTCGGCCGCAGGCGTCCAGTGGCGGAGCTTCCAGTCCTCGCTTTCTCCGCTGAAGAACCCTTGGGGAAATCCAGCATCGGCGAACCGGGCCTTGTCGTCAGCCTGGAGGGGGACATCCTTCAAGGGCATCCACCCGCCATGCGCATTGGCATCGTTGTTGTTGACCATCAGCACATACCCGCTGTTTGCACTGACGGGCACAAACTGGCCGAAAAGAACTGCGTTGCGCAGGGTCCACGGCCCCAGTACCAGCAGAAAACCCAGCACCACCATGCTGATCCGCCGCCAGGTGGCGATGCGCATCCCATCACGCAGGAGCAACGCCAGTGCCACGGCTCCCGGCAACGGCAGCATCTGTGGCCGGTTCAACGCGGTAAGTGCCAGCACGGCTCCCAGCAGCAGCCATCGGCCCGGAAAACGCACGACCGCCACAAGCATGCCGAACACGGCAAGGAACAGTGACAGCGATTCGGTACCCAGTACATTGCTGTAGGCGACCAGCGCCGGATGGAATGCCAGCACTGCCAGAGAGGCAACCTGCCAAGCCGGGCGCAGCTGGAGGCGCACCCCCAGACCGACCCACGAAACCAGCGTGCCGGCCCAGAGCAGGACATTGAGAATCTTGCCCGCGCCCACGTTCACGCCGGTGAGCATGAACCAGGCGCCGAGCACTCCGGGGTACAACGGAGGCTGGGACACATAGGGAATGCCTGAAATCCGGAAGCCGCCACCGCTGGCAACGCTGCTGGCAACCTCCAGATAGCGGCCGAAATCGGCAACGGGCTGCAAGGGGATCCATTGCACGAACAGCAGGCGCATGGCCACACCAGCAACGGCAATCGCCAGCAGCAGGCGGTATGGAGGGGGCGAGGTCAATGAAGGCATGTGGCGGGGCAGCGGAACCGGCCGCTAGAGTAGCCACTCAGGCGACGTGGATACAGGACGCCGTTTCACCATACGCATTCGCATGGTCGACAAAGGCCAGTTAGAATCGGGGTCCCACCCCCGAACCGGTTGCTGTGCGAGGACCGGACGTTCTCTCCGTTATTGAAGGACCCCGTACCAGATGAAAATCCTCGTCGCGTACAAGCGCGTGGTGGACTACAACGTCCGCATTCAGGTCAAGCCGGACGGTTCCGGCGTGGTCACCGACGGCGTCAAGCTGTCCCCCAACCCCTTCGATGAAATCGCCCTGGAAGAGGCCCTGCGCCTGCGCGACAAGGGCATCGCCAGCGAAGTCGTGGTCGCCACCATCGCCCCGGCCGATGCCCAGGCGCACCTGCGCAACGGCCTGGCCATGGGCGCCAACCGCGCCGTCCATGTGGTCACCGACCAGGCCATCCAGCCGCTGACCGCCGCGCGCACCCTGCTCAAGCTGATCGAGAAGGAACAGCCGGACCTGGTGATCCTGGGCAAGCAGGCGATCGACGACGACGCCAACCAGACCGGCCAGATGCTGGCGACGCTGTGGGGGCGCCCGCAGGCGACCTTCGCCAGCAAGCTGGACATTGCCGACGGCAAGGCCACGGTGACCCGCGAAGTCGACGCCGGCCTGGAAACGCTGGAAGTCGATCTGCCGGCCGTGGTCACCACCGACCTGCGCCTGAACGAGCCGCGCTTCATCAAGCTGCCGGACATCATGAAGGCCAAGGCCAAGCCGCTGGAGACCCTGCAGCTGGCCGACCTCGGCGTTGAAGCCGCCGACACCTTCAAGACCACCCAGTACGCCGCGCCGTCCAAGCGCAGCAAGGGTGTGATGGTCAAGGACGCGGCCGAACTGGTTGCCGCACTCAAGCAGAAGGGGTTGCTGTAATGAGCAGGATTCTCGTCATCGCCGAGCACCACGACGGCAAGCTCAACGCCGCCACCGCCAAGACCGTCAGCGCTGCTGCCGCCATCAGCGGCGCCAGCATCGACGTGCTGGTGCTGGCCACCGATCCGGCTGCCGTGGCTGCCGAGGCCGCGAAGATCGCTGGCGTCGCCAAGGTCCTGACCGTGGCCAACGCTGCCAACGCGCAGGCCATCGCCCAGGTGCTGGCACCGCAGATCGCGCAGCTGGCCAAGGGTTACACCCACGTGTTCGGCCCGTCGACCACCTTCGGCAAGGACCTGATGCCGTGCGTGGCCGCCCTGCTGGGCGTCAACCAGGTTTCCGACCTGATGAGCGTTGAAGGCAGCCACACCTTCAAGCGCCCGATCTACGCCGGCAACGCGATCATCACCGTGGAAGCCCCGGCCGACCAGATCGTGGTCGCCACCGTGCGTGCCGCCTCGTGGCCGGAAGCCGCCCAGGGCGGCAGCGCGACCATCGAGGCGGCCAGCGTCGATGCTGCCCTGCCGACCCACACCCGCTTCGTCGGCCTCGCCGCTGGTGCCAGCGACCGCCCGGACCTGCAGAGCGCCAAGCGCGTGGTCTCCGGTGGCCGTGGTGTCGGTTCGGAAGAGAACTTCAAGGTCATCTTCCAGCTGGCCGACAAGCTCGGTGCCGCCGTCGGTGCCTCGCGTGCTGCGGTTGATGCCGGCTACGTGCCCAGCGACCTGCAGGTCGGCCAGACCGGCAAGATCATCGCCCCGGAACTTTACGTGGCCGTCGGCATCAGTGGCGCCATCCAGCACCTGACCGGTATCAAGGATGCCGGCACGATCGTCGCGATCAACAAGGATCCGGATTCGCCGATCTTCGAGATTGCCGATATCGGCCTGGTGGGCGATCTGTTTGCAATCCTGCCGGAGCTGGAAAAGGCGCTGTAGTCGAAACCTGCGTAGCAACTCGCAGGGTGGGCAGACATTGCCCACCCTGCCACTCGTCAAAACATGTCGGCATATTGCAACACGCCTTTTGCGCTGTCTTGATTCTGTAGCATTTCCCCTCCCATCGCTCCAACCGGAGGGAGAGAATGCAGATGGCGATGAAATGCCTGTTTTTTGCGGCATGGATCGGAATGCTCGCGTTGCTTGCGCGACATTGCACACATGGACAGCGATGGAAGCTGCTGGTCACTGCGCTCTGCGGAGCACTGCTGGCGATCTGGCTTTTCATTGATGCACTCAGTGGCAACGGCATCGATTACGCCGTGATCTATCATCTGCGCGCAGGCATGCGCGGCGCAGGCGCCGCTGATTTCAGCTTGCCCATCGGCCTGCTTTCGGCAGCACTGGTGGCATGCCTGGCCCTCGCTTTCATGCCCCGCCTGCATTCGGCACGGAGGTGGGCACCCGCCGGTCCCCTGTTCGCGGCTTCTCTGCTGGCGACGCTGGTTTTCAATCCGATCGTCTACGACGTCGCGACACTGGTACGCCAGGATCGGCAGGCACGTCTTGCACCGGCACAAGGGGACCAGTACGTACGTCCCGACGCCCCGCTCGGGAATCACCGCAACGTGGTGATTCTCTACGCCGAAAGCTTCGAGCGCACCTATCTCGATGAGTCGCGATTCCCTGGCCTTGCGCCAGAGTTGAACAAGCTGCGCAGCGAGGCCGTGGATTTCCGGCACGTGGACTCGCGCGAAGGCGGCACGTGGACGATCGCCGGCATGGTCAGTTCCCTGTGCGGCGTCCCCCTTTCCCTCAGCCAGGACGCCAATGGCTATGCAAGCATCGGCCGCTTCCTGCCTGGCGCGTACTGCCTGACCGATCACCTGCGCGAGCGCGGATACGACGTCGAGTTCATCGGAGGCGCCGCTTCTGATTTCGCTGGAAAGGGACAGTTCCTCGCCAGCCACGGCTTCGGCACGGTACGCGATCGCTCCTATTTCAAGAGCCTGAAGCTGGGCGACAACCGTTTCTCGCCATGGGGCGTCCACGATGATGTCCTGTTGGATGCGCTCTGGGACCGCTTCGCTGCGCTCTCGCAGCAGACCACGCCTTTCGCCCTCGTCGGCCTGACTCTGGATACACATCATCCAAGCGGACACATCCCCCATGCCTGCCTCGATGTCGCCTATGAGGGGCTTGGCCAGCGCAGGCCGATGCTCGACGCAATCCATTGCTCGGACCGACTGGTTGCTGATTTCGTACGCCGCATCCGCGCCAGTCCCTACGCTCGCAATACAATCATTGTTGTTGCATCGGACCATCTGGCCCTGCCCAACGACATTGCCGACCTGCTGCGAGATGCTGATCGCAGCAACCTTCTTCTCATGTTCGGCAGCGACCTGCGCGCGAGGCAGGTTGATCGACCCGCGACCACCCTCGATACGGGCGCCTCACTGCTTGATGCCCTGCAAGGGGGAGTGGCACTCGGCTTTGGCCGCTCACAGCTTTCCGTGAAGGGCGCAGGTACTTCATTGAGTGTCCGACCCGGTCGGGAACCAGATGCCAGCGAGGACCACCTGCCAGGTTTCATGGCCTATTCCAGCACGCTATGGGAGCTGGGCCGGATCGACGATCACCTGCAGTTGGTGGATGGCGTCATCCAGTTGGGTAAGCAGACGCTGACTCCGCCCTTGGCCATCGCTGCCGATGACCGCGGCCGAATTGCCCAGCTTGGCACGAACGGCATCCGCTCTGGCCACCTTCTGGCCGGCGGTGATTCCCAGCAGGTCCTCTACATTGATCGTTGCTTTGCGTTCGACGAACGGCAGCCCGCCGATGAGTGGTGCCTGTGGGGGAGCGCTGACGGAACGGCTCGCGTGGTGTCACAACAATCGCTCAAGGCCGGCGCGTTGGTGCCGGAACTGCTGCAGGCTGCACGCGAAGCGCCCCCGGCGTCCCAGCTGCGCAACGATTTCATCATCCGCACCCACTTCGATGCGAGCCATACGATCGTCGGTGAAGCGATGGATGGAAAGCTGTTCTCGCAGGGTGCGGAAGGGACCTTGGCCTATGGCGCCTACCAGGATCTGTGCGCAGGCAACTACACCCTCAGCCTGCAGGGCGTGGCCCACCCCGCCAACGGTGCCTGGGCCGATGTCGTTGCCAGTTACGGGGCACAGACCTACGACCGCCATGCGCTGCTGGACACGGCCGATGGACGTGACGGGACGATGCTGGAAGCCAGGTATGTATTCCCTGAAGACCTGCCCCTGGCTGAAGTCCGTGTCGGCGTATCGCCAGACGCTGCGGTGCGACTGGATGGCTATACCCTGCTGCCTGCCTACGAGGCACTGCCTGTGGGATCGTCGGTGGATTTCAGCGCCGATGCCAGCAATCGTTTCATTTCCTGTGGCTGGCACGGTCCCTCTCCCCAAGGGCGCAGCGTTCGTGGCGCGGCCGCCTCGCTACGACTGCGCCTGCCATCCGAGCCCGCCCGGCTGCAGGCAGTCCTTTCACTGTCGGCGCAGTCACCTCGCGAGCTCACGGTGCTGGCCAACGACGCCCCGCTCGGCTTGCTTCAGATCGAAGCAGGGACGCGTGAATACCCCATCGACCTGGCAGGCCTGTCCAGCGCCGCCGGCGGGCAGCTCACCTTGACGCTGGTGCCTGGACAAACGACCTGCGCTACGGAGGACTGCGAGCTGATTACCCTGCACCGTCTGCACTTGGCCCCGGCTGCGACGGCTCAACCGGCTGCTCCAGCCTGTCCCGGGATGCGCTGCCTTCACGCCCCCGCGCTGGTACCTGAATCTGTCGCAATGTAACTCCCCCTCGTATACTCCCCGCACTATTGGATGAGGGGAACTGCGGCATATGTCGCATCACAATGATGTACCGGCTGGATCCGGTGAGTTGACGCCGGGAGCAGCCCTGTGCGTCGATCTGGACGGGACGCTGCTGCGTAGCGACCTGCTGTACGAATCACTGCTGGCCCTGCTGGCGCGCAACCCGCTGTTTGCTTTGCTGGTACCGTTCTGGCTGCTGCGCGGCAAGGCCTATGTTAAGCGCCAGCTCGCTTCCCGGGTGGCCTTGCAGGTTGAAACCCTGCCATACGATGAGCGTGTCGTGGCCATGCTGCGCGCGACACCGCAGCGTCCGCGTGTCCTGTGCACCGCCTCGGACCGGCTGTTGGTCCAGCCGATCGCCGATCATCTCGGCGTTTTTGACGAGGTCATCGCCAGCGATGGGGCCCGCAATCTGGCCGGGCACGCCAAGGCTGAAGCCCTTGTCGAGCGCTATGGGAAACGGGGGTTCGACTATCTCGGCAACCACCGCGTTGACCTGCCGGTCTGGAAGCACGCCGCAGGTGCTGTCGTCGTCAACGCCACCGGATCGCTGGCAAACCAGGCCCGCGCGCAAACCCGGTTGATCGACCACCTGCCTGGACAGCCCGGAGGGCTCCGCACCTGGATCAAGGCCCTGCGGCTGTACCAGTGGCTGAAGAACCTTCTGGTACTGGTTCCACTGCTTACCGCGCACCGTCTGTTCGAACCAGAAGCCGTAGTAAACGCGGCGCTCGCCTTCCTTGCCTTCGGCCTGTGCGCATCCGGCGTTTACCTGCTGAACGACCTGCTGGATCTGGCGCCAGACCGGCAGCATCCACGGAAGCGGAAGCGACCATTCGCGGCCGGGACCTTGCCCCTGTTTCATGGCCTGGTCGCCACCCCCTTGTTGACACTGGCCGGTTTCGCACTGGCGCTGTGGACAAGTCCTGCGTTTGCACTGGTCCTGCTGATCTACTTCATCACGACCCTGGCCTATTCGTTCACGCTCAAGCGCATCGTGATGATCGATGTCGTGGTGTTGGCGGCGCTTTACACCGTGCGGATCATCGGCGGCGCTTTTGCAATCGATTCGCCACGGTCATTCTGGCTGCTCGCGTTCTCGATGTTCATTTTCCTCAGCCTTGCCCTTCTCAAGCGCTATACCGAACTAACCGCGGCTGCAACGCAGGGAAAGCAGAAAGCCTCCGGTCGCGGATACTCCGTGGCCGATCTGCCGCTGGTGCAGTCATTCGGGACAGCTGCGGGCTACATCGGCGTTCTGGTCTTCGCCCTCTACATCAACAGCCCTGACAGCCTCAGACTGTACGCCACGCCCCAAGTGCTCTGGCTGCTCTGTCCTGTGCTGCTGTACTGGATCAGCCGTGCCTGGTTTGTCGCCCACCGGGGCGACATGCATGATGACCCCATCGTGTTCGCAGCGCGCGACCGCGTCAGCCAGGGCGTCGGCCTCGCCGGGCTGATCATCGTAATGGCGGCGACACGCCACTGGTAATGCCTCCTCATCATTCCAAAGTTGATCGCATGTATCTCAAATTCATCCCACTCATTCTGTTCTCCGTAGCCCTCAATGCGAGTGCGCAGCTTTTCCTTCGCAAAGGCATGCCGAATGTTTCGCTGGTGACCAACCAGGGCGTGCTTGAGCTCGCACAGGGCGCCATCCGCGTTGTCCTCAATCCGTGGGTCTTCAGCGGACTGTCGTGCTATGCGATCAGCATCGTGCTTTGGATGTACGTCCTCTCCAAGGTCCAGGTGAGTTTCGCTTATCCCTTCCTGAGCGTGGGATACGTGATTGTCGTTGGTGCTGCATATCTGTTCTTCCGTGAACCGGTCAGCGTAATGAAGCTGGCTGGAATCGCGCTGATCTGTGCTGGCGTCGTTCTCGTCGCGCGTGGGGGCTGAGCCGTGACCAAGCATATTGTCATTGGTGGCTCAGGCTTCACCGGATCGCATCTCGTCCGGACCCTCCTTGCACAGGGCCAGCAGGTTCAGACCGTTGACCTGCTGCCTCTGCCTGCAGAATTCTCCGGCAGGGTCGTCCATCACCAGCTGGATATTCTGGATACTGCGGCGCTGTCGCGCGTGCCATTGGATGAAGGTGATGTCGTCCACCATCTTGCGGCAAGGCAATTCCATAACGCCGTGCCGGCAAAAGAACAGGACGCCTGGTTCGCCGAGGTCAACGTTACCGGTACAGCCAATGTACTGAAGTGGATGCGTAAACTGCGCCAGCCACGCTTGATCTATACCAGCACGGACATGGTGTACGGGCTGCCGGAATCGCTGCCTGTACCTCCAACGCACCGACGCAACCCGTTGGGGCCGTATGGACGCAGCAAAGCGGCGTCGGAACAGCTGTGCGAACAAGCACGAACCGAGGGCTACCTGATTACCGTCCTGCGTCCACGCATGATTGTGGGCCCCGGACGCTTTGGCATCCTGATCAAGCTGTTCCGGCTGATGGACCTTGGCCTTCCCGTGCCAACCATCGGCAGCGGTCGGAACCGCTACCAGATGATCGCCGTGGAGGATGTCGTCAGCGCAATTCTTGCTGCGGTCGAGAAGGGATTCCCCGCCGTCGCACTGAGCTTGGGATCGGGCGATGCACCACCAGTTCGCCAGTTGCTGCGCAATACGATCAAGCGTATCGGCTCGCGCTCGATTGTAGTGCCGGTACCCGCCAAGCCGTTGAAGATGACCCTGTCGCTTCTGGAAAAGCTGGGCAAACCGCTGCTGCATCGGGAGCAGTATCAGATCGCCGACATCAACTACGTGGTCGACATTGCACCTACGCAGGAAGTTCTGGATTGGCATCCCACACGCAATGACGAGGACATGCTCGTTGCAGCGTACGCACATTACCGGAAGCAGATCTGAATGATCTGCATGGAGGGACCTGGATGGGGTCGCCTCCGTATCACTGGCCTCGCCGGAGAAAAGTCCGGCGAGGCGGGATAGAGATCAGCGCGGCAAACCACCACGATGCTGCCCCAGCAAGGAAATGGCGATGACCTCCTTGCACGGGAGCCGCTGCGATCTACGTCGGGCCGGACGCACTGGCGGCGCCTGATCAGTCATCGCTATAGACGATGACCGCGCCACCCTTTGCATCCTGGAAGAGCCTCAGTCGCCCTTCACCCAGCCCGGTTTCATTCACGGCGTCACCTTCCACCGCCATCGCGCACACTTCTGCCTCGTGCGTCCGGCAATCAACAAAACTCCTGGCCCCGGTAGCCACCACCACCGAATTCATCAAGTATTCGTTGTTGAAAGTGGCAGCTGGCTCTTTGCCACCCGGCATGCGGCCGGAAACCGCCAGTACTGAATACCGGTCTGCCGGCAATGGCAATAGCGTGTGGATCTTCTCAAACAGGAAGGAGGTCGTTTCCACCTGGGTCTGGAGGAACGTACGGGCCTGTGCCTGGAATCCAATACCGCCCGCCAGCAGGAGGAGGAATACGACCGCCCGTGAGATACGATTCCCGCCTCCAAGAAGGCCGAAAAACAGCGCCAGTCCAAGTACCAGCGCGATCAGGCTGCGCGTGGTAATTACTGGTGCCAACGGAATAGAGAATGCGTGGAACGCCGCAGCGACCATTGCGAGCGTCAACAGGATCTGGATTGAACCCTTCCGGCGAACGGCGAATGGAACGAGCAGCAGCACGGTTGCCAACAGCAACCAACCATCCAGGTTCGAGGCCTTGCCAATGGAAGCTACACACTTCCCGAATGATCCAATGACGTAGCTTACGTTCTGCCATAAAGAGGGAAGATCCTTGGCCGGATGTGGCGATCGCCAGTCATCCACCTGCGGACCGAAATGCCCTGCCAGCAGCAGCAGCATCATCGACATGACCAAAGCGCCGAGTACCGCCCCTCCCACCCAGCTGAGCGTGTGTTGCAACCACAACCTCCATCGATCTCGAGCACTCCGCTGTTCGGACGCGAATTCGCCGATGAACAGGAGCGGGACCAGGAAGTAGTAGCTCTGCATCGTCCCGAACAGAAGGATCCCGAGCGCCGCATAGACCGCAACCGGTGCTATCGCCACTCGCCGCGTGACCACCTCGGCCAGGATCAGGACTGCAACTGCCGAGAACGCAGTGGCCGGCCACATGCTTTGTTCCACGACTGGCGGAGAGATCGAAACGACGGCCGAAATGATCAGTGCCAGTGCAACCGACAGGCCTGCGCGGCGCGCAATGCGATAGACCAGCAAAAGATGTGCGGCGATATACGCGGCGAACCAAGCCGACGCGTCAATACTGACAAGCACATCCTTGAAGATGTAGTTCAGCCACCGGCCATCCTGCAACAGCTTCAGCTGGAAATAGTGGTTGTAGTGAACTTCATCGTGACCGAACACATGCAGATTCGATAGTTGGCTATAAGCGGATGCCACGAGCAGCATGGACAGAAGCGCAGCCACCATCTTGAATCCGCCATGGCTCGGGGCATCAGTGCACATCGAGTGCAGCTGCGACCGCGCCCGCCCAGCCAAGTTACTCCAATCCATATCTTCCCCTAACTCCAGATTCGCCCAACTGAATTTGACCGGCCTAGCATCATCCAGGCCGAGGTACCGATGGCGGTGAACGGGCCCAATCGGCTCTTTGACTGCCCTGAAGACGTCGTATCCCGTGCGGAATGCTACTCGACTGGATGATGGCCAAGCCAATCCTTTGTGAGCCAACGGCATGGTTGGGCAGGCCCGCGCGGCTACCTGCAGCCGATCCAGCGAGCGATAGGGCACATTGCCCCATGGACAGTCTCGTGCATCACAGGACTTCACTCCCGATCAGGAATGCAGCAGCAGGTGCCTGAGCCTTTGCACGAATTGACGATGGTCATAGTGTTCCGCCAGGAACAGGCGCGCCTTGGTAGACGCGGCTGACCAAGCCTGGTCGTCTTGATCCAGCGCCTGGATGGCAGCAGCAAACTTCGACGGGTCATCGGTAGTCGGCAGTATATCCTCGACTCCAGCCAGGCCCTGCGCGGCCGCACCGGTCAAGATGATTGGAACACCCTGCCCTATTGCCTCGATCACCTTCCCCTTGACCCCGCCGCCGAAACGCAACGGTGCGATGACCAGGCGCGTAGACGCGTAACAGCGCTCCAATGCAGCATCATCGATGCGACCGAGAATACGCACCGTGTCAGAGGCATGCTGGGGCACACGGTAGTTCTCCATACCGGAGCCCACCACGGTGAGGACCGGCGCCTGTCCCCCCCGCTGAAGCAAGGGCAGCACCTTGTGCAGAAACCAGTCCAGACCATCTGCGTTTGGTGCATGCGCCATGCTGCCAACGAACAGCAATCCCGATCTTTTGCCCGGGCCGGGCGTGTGCTGCATGGATCCTGCATCCACGGTCCACAGCGGGAACATCTCGCCGTTCCCGGCCAAGCCGCGATCAGCAAGGTAACGGTTCACTGTTTCAGCCTCATCTTTAGAGGGATACAGAACTACGTCGGCATTTCTCCACGCCCGCTGTTCCACCACTCTCATCAACAGACACTGCCAATGATCGGCAAGGGTGGCCTTGGACGTAGCACGCATCAACTGCAACCGCAGATAGTGGATGTCGTGCCCGTAATAGAGATGAGTACCGGCAATCGCCGCGCGCAGGACCGGTAGATACATGGCCGCGATCAGTGGGCGGCTTGACACCGACCCGATGAAACTTCCTCCGAACGTCGCCAACCATCCGTCCAGTGCCCCCGTTTCCCGTCGACTCAATGGGGTGATGCCTCTCCCTTCAAGGGCAGCTCTCCCAGCTGCGGAGGGCTCAATCGTTGCCGACCAGAAGACGACCTCCATGCCGGCATCGACCAACAGGTCAGCGAAGCATGAGATCGCGCGCGATCCCGCATCACGGTCAATCTCGGGAAAATCATGGTCCACGAGGAGCACCCGCGGGCGTTCCGTCGACGGAACCTCCGCGGGTGTTCCTGTGGACCGTGACATCGACCAGCGACCGTACAACCCAGGGCCGAACATCAGCATGGCTTCCAGCAGCCGTCGCTTGACCTTGCCCCACCCCATTGCCGTCTCTGCCTCGCTCAATGCCAGGACTTGAGGTCCACGAAGAACTCCGGATACCCCTTCCACTTGTCGCGGAAGTAGGCTGCGTTGCGGTTGAACAGCCGCTTGTAGCGCTCGCTGCCCTCGCTGGCACCGGTAGTCTGGTGCGGCTGGTGACGGACACCGGCCAGGTCACGGAACGCCACCGAATAACCAGCCTTCTTCACCTGGAAGCAGATGTCCGTGTCTTCGAAGCACGTAGGGTCGTAGAACACATCGAAGCCTTCCAGACGCTCGAACAGGTCACGGGCAATGAACATGCAGCTGGTCCCCAGGAAACCCACGTCATCGCGGTATCCCTTGATGCGGGCCTCGTTGTTCATGCCGCGATTGGGAAGGTAGTCGGAGATGGGTCCACCCAGGTCATCACGCGTGGCGTCGAACCATCCTGCATTCCAGCCGATGGTGCCGACACCGGGGTTGGCCGCCAGGATGTTCACGGCTTCACTGAAGCAGGACGGAGAGGTCAACCACTGGTCGGAGTCGAAGAACGCAATATAACGGCCGGTGGAATGCTTGACGCCCAGGTTGCGACCCGAGGAGCATCCATTCTCACTGTTGCGCACAAGCTTCACCTTGGCATGCCCTGCGTACAGCGATTCAACCAGTTCGGCGCCGCCATCGCTGGACTGGTTATCGACAACCACGATTTCCTGCAGCCATTCCCCGGCGTGCTCCAGCAACGTGCTCACGCAGCGCTCAATGATGCGGCGGTTGTTGTGGATCAGCACAACCACGCTTACCGACAGCGGATACTCCGGTTGCATCAACTGCTCGACATGGCCCAGCCAGGCGTGGCGGGCGATGAATGCGTAGTCTTCCGATGCAGTGGCGCCGGCCAGCTGTGCGGAAAGCTGCACGGCATCCACCCGATGCAGGTTGGGCGACGGTGCGAATGACGGCAGCGCATCGACAAACACCGGCTTCTCCAGCAGCAGCGCCGCCATTGACAGGTCGGCAAGGCGCGTGCGGTCCCCGGCCCCGCCGACGATGACAACCGCATGCGCGCCGGCGATCAGCGGAGCCATCTGCTGCGGCTGCCACGACCAATCGAGGGCACGTACCTGGCGGCTGTCGCGGCCATCCACGTTCATTCCCGTGACATGGAAAACGAGATCGGGGGACGCCTTCAGCGCGGCATCAAGCCAGGCGTCGCCGTCTCCGCCGAGGACAACGAACAGGACATGTTGTCGCCCGTCCTCATATGCCTGCGGCAGCCCATGACTGCGGTAGGAGTCGAAGATTTCATTGTCTCCAGCCGCGCCCAGGAAGCGCGACGGCAGGCCATCGACCTTCTGCTCCGGGGTTCCGGTGACAACGCGATCAGTAAGGACGCGCAGTTCCGCGGAGAGAGAATCCGCACCGAGTGCAGCGAGGTCGACGATCACTTCGGCACCGCGTTCACGTGCCGACCGGGCCAGGCCCAGCGCCTCCGGCGATGCATCGGCAAGCAGAACGCGAGTACCCTCGGCACGCACTTCCTGCAGCCAGGCGTGCGCATCGACAGCAAGACGCGCCGGCAGGCCGCTGCCGTCGTCCGGCCAGGCACTTCCATCCACCGCGGTGATGCGCACGAAGAAGCCGGCACGATCGCCCGCCTTCGCGAAGTGCATCGCCCGGTTGGGCCAGCCGTCGGTGGTCAACGTGTTGGCGATCACCAGCAGGCGTTCGCGGCGAACCGGTCGCACCATCGGCGGTGGCGGTTCCACCATCTGTTGCGTGGCAGCGGTCTGAGGAACACCCAGCGTCTTCATGCGTCGCGGGATCTGTTGCAGTGCGACCTTCAACCCGTGCCGCCTCCAGACCGAAGCCAACTTGAAGGGGGCGGCCAGCAGGCGCACTAGGTCGCGGCGAAGCAACTGCAGGAACCTACGCAGGCGACGCCAGAGATTCAGCGCATCTGCGGTCTCCTGACGGCTGCGCGCCAGCTCGGCCTGCACCTGTTCGATTTGCTGCAGCAGGATCGCAATGTAGACCTCCTTGTCATCAATATAGGCCTGCTTGCCAGCCAACTGCTGCTGGATCTGCTGCAGCATCTGCGCACTTTCCTCCTTGACCTGCTGCAGTGCCTGCGCACTTTCCTCCTTGATCTGCTCCAGTGCCTGCGCACTTTCCTGCCTGATCTGCTGCAATGCCTGCGCATTCTCCTGCAGCTGGCCTTGAGCCGCATCCAGGCGGACCATGTCTTCATTCATCTTCTTTTGCTTCTCGACAAGTTGCTGCGTCAGGTTTGTGTTCTGCGTCGTCTGCTCGGCAAGCTGATGGTCCCGGAACAGCAGTAGATCGTGGGCGCGTTGGCTCTGCTGCCGGGTCTGTTCAAGCTCGACCAGTGCCTGTTGCAACCACAGTGACAACCAGTCTGTGGAGGTTGCGTCGAAGCGAAGGGGCACCGGCGGCAGGGAGGAGCAGCCGTCGAGCAGCTGCAGGTGCGCGCTGGCGGACACTTCCAGGCTGTCCACCACCTGCGGATCCGGCCGCCAGGCTTCGGTGACCAGCGATTCGATCGCCTGCACGAAGCGCTCCGGGCCATCGTCGGTCGACAGCCTCAGAATCGACGGCATTCCAGCCATCGCATGGGCATGCGACAGCTTGTCGTCGTACTCAAGGCCTGCGGTGGGCTTCCCCGCCAGCAGGGCAAGGATACTGGCATGCAGGCGCATGGACAGCACCGCGTCAGCGCTGGCGATTGTCTGCCAGGTCGCATCCGTTGTTGCCGGTGCGATCAGTTCATCATTGCTGCGCCCGGGTAGCTGCTGGCGCAGCGATTCGATCAAGGGCAGGTCGGACGTCGCGCCACTGCCTTCGGTATGGGCCTGGAACGCCACCCATTGGATCCGCCATCCTGCAGGAACTGCAGTGCGCAACGCCTCCACCAGGGACGTTTTCCACTGCCCCTTGTCCCATTCACGCACCACCACCGCCAGTACCTTGCTCTGCGGCTGGCCTGCATCATGCGCAGCCTGTTGCGCCGGCAATGGGTGATAGCGGCGGAACAACCATCCCGGATCGGCGGCAACGAGGATATCCCGATCCACGCCGATCTGGCGCAGCAGTGCCTTGGATGATTCATCCCGGACGGATACGGCGGCCGCATGCTGGAACAACTCGCGCACCAGGGTGCGTGCGCCCTCTGAACTCAGCGGCCCAACCCCCTGCCCCCATACGATTGTCGGCACTCCCAGTTGCCGCGCGAGCAGCATCGGCCGTGCATAGCCGGAAATGTCGTTCGCATAAGGGAGGTACACCGCATCGAGGTTGAAGGGATGATGGTCCTGGAAGATGCCGCCGCCCCCCATCACCAGTACGTCGCAATGCATCAATGCACGAGCGATGTCCCCGACATTGGCAAACTGCACGGCATCCACACCATGCATGCGGCGGGTCAACGAGGGATCGATGCTGGCAACCACCGGCTCGCCGCCCAGTTCGCGGATGCGACGGACCAGCAGGTCCAGCAGCACCTCGTCGCCCACGTTGGGTGCCCCATAGAAACCCACGACCAGGGCCCTGAATACTGGCTTGGAGTGCGTCATCATGCAGTTCTCACTGGTGCGGTGAAGCGAGGGGCGGGAGCAAGCCAGCCATGACCGGAATGGGGCTGAGGCAATACATCCACATGGCCCGCGTAGGGCACGCGTGAGTGACGGTGGTACTCGCCCGTGTCGAGGTCACCGATGCCCAGTGCCAGCACATAGCGGTTGCCGGTGACATTCAACGTCAACTGCCAGTCGAAAACATAATCGCCCGGTTCCGTCGGCAGCGGCGAAAGGCTCATGTTCTGGGTGGTGCCAGCCCACAGGGCGATGTCATCCACGCTCTTCAACTGAATTCCATAGCAGGGCTGCTCGATACGCCGGCGTACATGGATGGCGACCTTCACCAGTACTTGTTCGCCATGGCCGAACGTCGTCCTTGGCTGCCCCTGCAGGTCGAGAATCTCCACGCCGGTGATTTCGCTTGCCGGCAATGCCGCAGCGTCTGCAGGCAGGCCATCGTCCTGCAAGCTGGCAAGGGCCTCGTCCGCATAGATCACGGCTCCGCCTTCTTCGTCCACCAGGTCGTCGGCATACTTCTTGACAACCTCGCGGCACGGTCCGTCCAGCACGACCCGTCCGCGACGCAGGTAGATGCCCCGGTCGCAGTATTCCAGCAGGGTATTGGTGGAGTGGGTAACCAGGATGATGCTGACGCCTTCAGACTGCATCTTGCGAATGCGGGTAAGGCACTTGGTCTGGAAGGCGGTGTCGCCCACTGCCAACGCTTCATCCACAACCAGGATATCGGGTGACACGTGGATCGCCACGGCGAACGCGAGCCGTACGAACATGCCCGAAGAGTAGGTCTTGACAGGCTGGTCGATGAATTCACCGATATCGGCGAATTTTTCAATTTCAGGCATGAGGCGGGTCATGTCCGCCGAACCCAGGCCGATGATGGCACCTGCCAGGTAGACGTTGTCGCGCCCGCTGAATTCCGGGTTGAAACCAGCGCCCAGTTCCAGCAGCGCCGATACCCGCCCGTTGACGGTCACGCTGCCGGTATTGGCCTGCAACGTACCGACCAGGATCTGCAGCAGCGTCGACTTGCCGCTGCCATTGCGGCCGATGATTCCAACAGTTTCGCCCGGCGCGATGTCGAAGTTGATGTCGTCCAACGCATGGAACACGCGCGCCGGCTGCGGCTGCATGCCCACCAGGCGCCGGAGCCGGTTTGCTGCCGGCTGCAACAGGCGCTGCGCCGGACGGTCGAAAATGCGGAAGACCTTGCCGACACCACGTACCGAAACCACCGGCGCAGCCGTCAACGGCGTATCTGCTGCCTGCATCACATCACCCCCGCATGCCGATAGGCGGCTCGCTTGGCGTCCAGGCTTGCCTGCTGTGAATACTCGCGCGCCATGAGATCCTGCCCTGCCGCCGACAGAGCTGCCAGTCGCGCTCGGTCCTGCGCGCATTCCAGCAATGTACGGGCAAACCCTTCTGCGTCATCACGCACCAGGATGTCCACGCCGTCGGTCGCGCCGATGCCCTCGCACCCCTTGCTGGTGCTGAGTACCGGGATGCCGGCAGACATCGCCTCGACGATCTTGACGCGGATGCCGCCGCCGGACAGCAGTGGCACCATCAGCAGATGCGCTTTGTCCAGCAGCGATTGCAGGTCGTCGACGAAGCCATGCACGAGAACGTTGCGCCCGTCATGCAATGCCTGCAGCGCCTCCGGAGGATTGCCGCCGCAGAAGTGCAGAACAATCTTCCGCTCCTGCAACTGGCCTGCCAGCAGCGGATGGATCTTCTCGGCAAACCAGGTCACCGCCTCCGCATTCGGGTACCAGCCAAAGCCTCCCATCCACAGTACGTGGAAGACATCATCCGGCTTGTCTTCAAAACGCGTGGTACCCAACGGAAAGTGCAGCGGCATGAGGTAGCGCGGGACCTTGTCGGTAACCCGCGACATGTCATGGCGAGAGATGAAGGTCATCGCCGAGAACCCGAAGGCATTGTCGATCTCGACAGCCTTCGCGGCTCGCCGGCTTCGGCTGGCAACCCATTCCATGAAACGCAGCTTCCATCCGGTCAGGCCTGCCGGCATCCAGAACGGAAAAATGTCAGCTTCGATGTTGTGGCTCAGCAGGATGCCCGGCACCTGTGGCAAGAATCGACGGAAGAACGCCAGATGGGTCGAGTTGACCTCGATCGCATCGATGCCCTGTTCCCGGACGATGCGACGTGCAGCCGCAACGGCACTGCGGCTGTAGTAGCTGGCATCGATGAAAGGCAGACCCTGCAGTGCCTGCCGCGCCATCGACAGGGCTCGCTGCACCTTGGGCAGCTCGAACGGCATCTTCGGACGAGGCTCGAGATGGACCGACCGGAACACTTTGTCGTAGAGCGCGCGATGCTGCTCGACTTTGCGTCGGTCGGCGTCGCCGCCGACGTAGCAGAACAGGTGGTAGTCGATCTCCTCGGCGAACGGCAGAACTGCGTTCACCGCATAGATGTCGCCCCCCGTCACCGCCGGCAGCGAAGGCGCCAGCATGAACACGAGGACTTGTTTCTTAACCTGCGGTTTCATCGAAGATATCCGAATCAAAATACGGTGAGAACCTGGTGAGGTACTGGATATCCCGGTTGCGTTCACCGATCTTTCGGGCGGGTACGCCACCCACCACCTCATACGGTGCCACGTCGCGTGCCACGACCGCACCCGCCGCAACCACGGCACCTTCGCCGATGGTCACGCCCGGCAACAAGGTGGCGCGGGCACCGATCCAGGCATGGTCCTGGATGGTGACCACGCCGCCAATCGCGGGAAAGGTCGGTGCGTTGTGGTCATGGTGCAGGCTGAGGATGCAGGTCTGGAAGGAAACATTGACGTTGTTTCCAACAACCACGCCTACCCGGCCATCCAGATACACCTCCCGGTTGATCACGCAGTTGTCACCGATGCTGACGTGCGCGCGCACCGGATAACCGGTGACGAACCAGCGCATGCTGACGTGCGTGTCCTTGCCGATCGCCACCTTGAGCACGCGGGTCAGATAGAACCGGCGAACACATTCGATCGGAAAGCGGGCAACGACATTGTTGCCGAGGTAGTACTTCAGCCCCATAAGCACATAGAAGAAACGCTGGCGAAGAAGCCATTGCTTCAGGCGACTCATCGTGCAAGCTCCTTCTTAAAGGACATCAGCGAATCCACACTTGGTGCGACGGAACCAGACCATTCCCAGCAGGCAGACCACAGACGCGGCAGCAAACTGCCCCGCCAGCTGCCACCAGTCCGGCAGCTGACCGAACACCGCGACGGCACGGGCCTGCTCGATGATCGTCGTAAGCGGATTGGCCAGGAAGAGCGGGCGGATGTACTCGGGAATCTTGGTGACCGGGAAGAACACTGGCGAAATGAACAGCAGGATCTGCGAGAAAACACCCACCACCTGGTTGACGTCCCTCAGGTAAACGCCCACAGACGCCAGTATCCAGCTGATGCCCAGCGCATACAGCACCAGGGGGACCATCACTACCAGAATCAACGGAAAAGTGACCGGAACACCGTTCCCGACGAACACCAGTGCAAGCGCCAGAACGCTCAGACTGATGAACCAATGGAACAGCGCCGATGAACAGGAAACGATCGGCAGAATGCCGATCGGGAACACGACCTTCTTGACGTAGTTGACGTTTCCCGTGATCAATCCCGGCGCGCGGTTGATGCATTCGGCGATGAATCCATGGAGGATCAGGCCGACGAACAACAGGATCGCAAAATCCGCCTGACGCTGTGGCTGATCGCCCCAGCGAACTTTCAGGATCACCGAGAAGAACAACGTGTATACGCTGAGCATCAACAGCGGATTGACGAAGGACCAGAACAAGCCGAGCACTGAGCCCTTGTAGCGGCCACTGACTTCACGCCGGGTGAGCTGGAAGATGAGACCAGCCAGATTCGAGGCACTCATGCGTCAGACACCATGGACAATCCGACGGTCACTGAAGTGCCCTCTCCAGATCCACCTGCAGATCCCCCAGCTCCTCCACGCCCACGCTCAGCCGCACCAGCGCATCGCTGATGCCCAGCTGTTCGCGGCGCGCGACCGGAATCGAGGCATGGGTCATCACCGCCGGATGGTTGACCAGGCTTTCAACACCGCCCAGCGACTCGGCCAGGGTGAACAGTTCGGTCTTCTCGCAGAAGCGCTTGGCCGCCTCGAACCCGCCCTTGAGCACGATCGAGACGATGCCGCCGTAGCCGGCCATCTGCTTGCCGGCCAGTTCATGCTGCGGGTGCGAGGCCAGGCCCGGGTAGATCACCTTCTCCACCGCCGGGTGCTTTTCCAGCCATTGGGCCAGCGCCAGCGCGTTGGCGCAGTGTGCCTTCATGCGCAGCGGCAGGGTCTTCAGGCCGCGCAGGGCCAGGAAGCTGTCGAAGGGGCCCTGCACGCCCCCCACCGAGTTCTGCAGGAAGGCCATCTGCTCGGCCAGTTCGGCGTTGTCGCCGACCACGACCATGCCACCGACCATGTCCGAGTGGCCATTGAGATACTTGGTGGCCGAATGCAGGACCAGGTCCGCACCCAGTTCCAGCGGACGCTGCAGCATCGGCGAGGCGAAGGTGTTGTCGACCACTACGATCAGGCCATGGCGCTTGGCGATGGCGGCGACCGCGGCGATGTCGACGATCTTCAGCATCGGGTTGGTCGGGGTCTCGATCCAGACCATCTTCGTCTTCGACGTGATGGAGGCTTCGAATGCCGCCAGATCGGTGAGGTCGACGAAGCTGAAGTCCAGCCCGGCGGTGCGGCGACGCACGCGCTCGAACAGGCGGAAGCTGCCGCCGTAGATGTCGTCCATCGCCACCACGTGGCTGCCAGCGTCGAGCAGCTCGATCACGGTCGAGCTGGCCGCCATGCCCGAAGCGAAGGCAAAGCCGCGGGTACCGCCTTCCAGCGAGGCCACGCAGCGTTCATAGGCGAACCGGGTCGGGTTGTGGGTACGCGAGTACTCGAAGCCCTGATGCTCGCCCGGGCTGGACTGGGCATAGGTCGAAGTGGCGTAGATCGGCGGCATCACCGCGCCGGTGCTGGGGTCGGGCGACTGGCCGCCGTGGATGGCCAGCGTGGCCAGGGCCAGCGCGCGGTCCGGGGAAGAAGCGTTGGACATGTCGTTTCCTGATTGGCGCCGATGACCGGCGCCGTCGAAGGAGCGGGAGTCTATCAGCGCGGCCTTAACGAGCTTTGACGCGGATAAACCGGGATTCAGCAGCGATCTGCGGCGATAAACGCCTTACTGAACGCGCCGACGCAGATAATTCAGCAGGTCGATGCGGGTGATCAGGCCGAGGAAGGCGTCGCCGTCCATCACGATCGCCACCTGGCCGCGGTCGAACACCGGCAGCAGGGCCTCGATCGGCGACTTCACGTCCAGCCGGTCCAGCTTGCTGACCATCGCGGTGGCCACGGTGTCGCGGAAGCGCGCCTCGTCGCCATAGACATGCAGCAGCACGTCGCTTTCGTCGACGATGCCGACCAGCTTCTCGCCGTCCATCACCGGCAGCTGCGAGACGTCGTACAGCTTCATGCGCTGGTAGGCGGTGGTCAGCAGGTCGTTCGGGCCGATCACCACGGTGTCGCGCTGGCCGTACGGGCGCAGGATCAGGTCGCGCAGGTCGCCGTGCTGCGGGCGCTGCAGGAAGCCGTTGTCCAGCATCCAGTAGTCGTTGTACATCTTCGACAGGTACTTGTTGCCGGTATCGCAGACCAGCACCAGCACCCTCTTCGGCGTGGTCTGCTCCTTGCAGTACTTCAGCGCCGCCGCCAGCAGGGTGCCGGTGGACGAACCGCCCAGGATGCCTTCCTTGCCCAGCAGCTCGCGCGCGGTGTGGAAGCTCTCGGCATCGCTGATCGCATAAGCCTTCTTGACGCGGCTGAAGTCGGAGATCGAGGGCAGGAAGTCCTCGCCGATGCCTTCCACCAGCCAGCTGCCCGACTTGTCGTTGAGCACGCCGTCGTTGATGTATTCGGCCAGGATCGAGCCGACCGGATCGGCCAGCACCAGCTCGGTCTTCGGCGACAGCTTGGCGAACGCGCGCGACAGGCCGGTCATGGTGCCGGAGCTGCCGCAGCCGAACACGATGGCGTCGAGGTCACCGCCCATCTGCTCGAGGATTTCCGGGCCGGTGCCGAACTCATGCGCGGCCGGGTTGTCCGGGTTGCCGAACTGGTTGATGAAGTAGGCGCCCGGGGTCTGCTCGGCGATGGTCTTGGCCAGGTCCTGGTAGTACTCCGGATGGCCCTTGGCGACGTCTGAACGGGTCAGGCGCACTTCAGCGCCCATCGCCTTCAGGTTGAAGATCTTCTCGCGGCTCATCTTGTCGGGAACGACGAGGATCAGCTTGTAGCCCTTCTGCTGTGCCACCAGCGCCAGGCCCAGGCCGGTGTTGCCGGCGGTACCTTCAACCAGGGTCGCGCCCGGCTTCAGGTCACCCCGCTGCTCCGCCGCCTCGATCATCGACAGGCCGATGCGATCCTTGATCGATCCGCCCGGGTTGGCGCTCTCCAGCTTCAGGTAGAGCTCGCAGACGCCGGTGTCCAGGCGCTGGGCCTTGACGATCGGGGTCTGGCCGATGAGTTCGAGGACGGAAGAATGGATGGGCATTCGGAGGACTTTCGATTCGCGCCACGCAGGGCCGGACCGATGATTATCCGACGGATGGCGCTGAATGTCAGGTCGGTGCAGGCATGCCGCCCGCCTGCCCCATGAAGGGATGCGGGCGGCCCCGGATCGACGAGGAGACCGGTACCGCCCGCATCGGTGAGTTGTGCCTGCTGGCCAAGGCACCACCGCCTGTGGTGCCTTGGCGCGGCCGCCTCATCGGCGGTGCCGCGATGCCGGGGCGGGGTCGCCCGGCGGGGCCATCGATGGCCGGGTCACGCCGTTCCGGGCGCGACGGGGTGCGTCAAAGCGTGGGGGACGTCGTTGGGAGCGGTGTTTCGTACATTCGCAGAAGGCGTTGCTTGGCCAGCAGCTTCTCACGCTTCATGCGACCCAGGGTGACATCATCGATCGGGAGTACACCCAACTCCGCGTCCATGCACTTCTTGTTCAACTTGCGGTGCTGGTCATGGAGTGCCCTGAACTCCGGATCACGCGCGCGACGGGCGTCGATCTCGCTCTGGGGCTGATCTTCAAACATGATGGACCTCCTTCGACAGATACACGAACGCCCCGGCCGCAAGGCACGGGGCGTTGTTCATGGAGGAGCGCCGGTCGATGGCCACCTGGACGCCTGCAACGACCTGCGGCACTGGCCTGCGCACGTCGATCTGCTGCGGTTCGCGCCCTGCTTGCATCGGCCCGGCCCTCCCATCGTCCGGTCCGCGGCATTGCGTCCCGGACGATTGACCCTACGCCTGCTCAAGGCGGGGTACAAGACCCCTGCGTCAAAAAGACCGAACCCCGCCGGGGCGGGGTTCAGGCTGAATGCTCATTGCAACGAAAAACAAACAATATCAATGCATTACGGGGCGATGATGACCTCGGCCGAACGGGCCCGGGTGGAGGCTGCCTTCTTGCCGCTGACCTGGATCCGGTTGCTGGCGACACCAGCCGCGACCAGGGCGTCGCGCAGCGCTTCGGCCCGCTTCTGACCCACGCCGTTGGCATTGTCGTAGGCCTCGATGCGCAGGCGGCCCTTCTTGCCGATGTTCAGGTACTCGGCCAGCGCCTTGGCCTGGTTGCGGGCCCCACCGGACAGGCTGGAGGCACCTGCAGCGAACGCGTCGCCATTGAAGGTGAAGACTTCGCCTCGCCCATCGAACTTCGAACCCGGCAGTTTCTGCCCGGAGACCAGCTCGGCCTCCTCACGGGCCAGCTTGGCGGCGTTCTGCTGGGCAGCGCTGAGCCGCTGCTGCTGCTTGCCGGCCACGCTGGTCAGGGCGTTTTCGGCGTCCTGGCGGGCCAGGGTTTCGGCCTCGGCGGCCTGGCGCAGGCGTTCGGCCTCCTCGGCCTGCATCTGCGCCTGCATGCGCAGCTGCTCGGCTTCCTGACGGGCGCGGGCAGCGTCGCGGCGGCTGGCCTCGATCAGCAGGTCGCTGCGGGTGCGCTCCAGGCGGTCGACCTCGCGCGCGGCCATCGCGGTGCGCACGGCCGTCTCGGCAATCTCCACCCGGCGCTCGGCCAGGTAGGTGGCCAGCTCCTGGTCACGGCGCTTGGCCTTGTCCAGGGTCGCGATGGCCTGCTGGGCCTGCATGCGCTCGAAGGCGCCCAGCTCAGCGGTATCCGGGTTGGCCTGGATGGCCATCAGGCGCTGGCTCAGCTGCGCCACCATCGGGTTGTCGGCGGCCACGGCCAGGGTCGGCAGCGCCAGCAGCGCGGCCAGGGTTGCGGCGGTCATCGGCTTCACCGGCGGTCCTCCCCGGTCGACAGCTGGCGTTGCAGCTGGTTGACCTCGTTGCGGCGCAGCTGCAGCTGCGCGGTGACGGTGGCTTCCTCGCTGCGGACGCGTGCCAGGTCGGCATCGGCGGCGGCGCGCAGGGCCATCGCCGGGGCGTTCTTCCGTTCGCGGCGGTCGCCGGCGGCGCGCTGGGCCTGCTCCAGCCCCTGCCGGGCCAGACCGATCAGGTCCGGGGCGTACTGGTCGGCGTCGGCCTGGGTGGCCTTGTCGACCGCCTGCCGGGCCTGCGCCAGTTCCAGGGCGGCGTCCTGCGCCCAGGCGGGGGCAGACAGTGCGAATGCAAACGCCATCACATACAGGCCATGGCGCATTCGTGCGAAGCTAAGTCGTTTCATTGGGGAGGCCGTACCGGTTGTCGGTTCGCGGCCATTGTCGTCAAGCCGACACCGTGCTGGCAACGGGCGTCGGCCGTTTCGTTGGGGAAAATTCGCAATGGATATCGGCTACTTCCTGAAGCTGATGACCGAAAAGAACGCTTCGGACATGTTTTTGACCACCGGGGCACCGGTCTACATCAAGATCGAGGGGAAGCTCTATCCGCTGGGCAACACCGGCCTGCCGCCGGGCATGGTCAAGAAAATCGCCTACTCGCTGATGGACGAAGGCCAGGTGCCGCAGTTCGAGCGCGAGCTGGAGCTCAACATGGCCATCGCCCTGCCCGATGCCGGGCGCTTCCGCGTCAACGTGTTCAAGCAGCGGGGCGAGGTCGGCATGGTCATCCGCGCCATCCGCAGCCGTATCCCGAGCATCGAGGAGCTGAACCTGCCGCAGGTGCTGAAGGACGTCATCATGACCCCGCGCGGGCTGGTGCTGGTGGTGGGGTCCACCGGTTCCGGCAAGTCCACCTCGCTGGCGTCGATGATCGACCACCGCAACAGCACCACCACCGGTCACATCCTCACCATCGAGGATCCGATCGAGTACCTGCACAAGCACAAGATGTCGATCGTCAACCAGCGCGAGGTCGGCCTGGACACCCACGCCTTCCACAACGCGCTGAAGAACGCGATGCGTGAAGCGCCGGACGTGATCCTGATCGGCGAAATCCTGGATGCGGAAACGATGGAGGCGGCGATCGCCTTCGCCGAGACCGGGCACCTGTGCCTGGCCACCCTGCACTCCAACAACGCCGACCAGACCATCGAGCGCATCCTCAACTTCTTCCCGGAAAGCGCGCACAAGAACGTGCTGATGAACCTGGCGCTGAACCTGCGTGCGGTGATCAGCCAGCGCCTGGTGAAGAACAAGGAGGGCCGACGCCTGCCGGCCACCGAGGTGCTGATCAACACGCCGATGATCCGCGACCTGCTGCGTCGCGGCCAGGTGCACGAAATCAAGGCCGCGATGGAAGCCTCGCTGGAAGAAGGCATGGAGAGCTTCGACCAGTGCCTGTTCCGGCTGGCCAAGGCCGGCACCATCGAGCAGGAGGAAGCGCTGCGCGCGGCCGACTCGCGCGATGGCCTGGCCCTGAAGTTCCGTTTGTCCGAAGGCAGCAGCGGCGAGCACGACCCGTACGCGGACTTCTCGGCAGGCGCACCCAGCATCACCCACGGCTTCTGACCCCACGAAAAAGGGGACGGAGGGGATTAAGTCGTAAGTGCATTTGCGACTTAATCCCCTCCGTCCCCTTTTTTCTGAAGCGTTCATGGGCGGTCTCATCCAATGAGACCCCTCATCCGTAGGTTTCCTCAATGGAAACCATCCGCAAGCTGGCCATTCTGGCCGACGCCGCCAAATACGACGCGTCCTGCGCCTCCAGCGGCTCGGGCAAACGCGATTCGCGCGCCAGTGGCGGTATCGGCAGTACCGAGGGCATGGGCATCTGCCACAGCTACACGCCCGACGGCCGCTGCGTTTCATTGCTGAAGATCCTGCTGACCAACTTCTGCATTTACGACTGCGCCTATTGCGTGAACCGGGTCTCCAGCAACGTGGCCCGCGCGCGCTTCAGCGTGGACGAGGTGGTCACGCTCACCCTGGACTTCTACAAGCGCAACTACATCGAGGGCCTGTTCCTGTCCAGCGGCATCATCCGCAATGCGGACTACACCATGGAGCAGATGGTGGAAGTGGCCCGGCAGCTGCGCGAAGAACACCGCTACGCCGGCTACATCCACCTCAAGACCATTCCCGAGGCCTCGCCGGAACTGCTGGCCAGTGCCGGGCGCTATGCGGACCGCCTGTCCATCAACGTGGAACTGCCGACCGAAGCCGGCCTGAGCGCCTTGGCACCGGAGAAGACGGTGCATTCGATCCGTGGCGCGATGGGCGAACTGCGCTGGCGCATCGAGGAAGCCAAGGAAGCTCGCAAGGCCCCCGCAGTGGTGGCGCCGACGGCCAGTCGCAGTGTTCGCCCGCGCCCTCCCCGTTTCGCACCGGCCGGGCAGAGCACCCAGATGATCGTCGGCGCGGACGGGGCAAACGACCAGCAGATCCTGGCCAGCGCCGACAGCCTGTACGGCAACTACCGCATGCGCCGGGTCTACTACTCCGCATTCAGCCCGATTCCGGACGCCAGCCGGCAGCTGCCACTGCAGCCGCCACCGCTGCAGCGCGAACATCGCCTCTACCAGGCTGACTGGCTGCTGCGCTTCTACGGCTACGGCGTGGATGAGATTACCGATACCACCCAGGACGGCATGCTCGACCTGGATATCGACCCCAAGATGGCCTGGGCGATCCGCCATCCCGAGCGCTTTCCGGTCGATCTGAACCGGGCACCGAAGGAAATGCTGCTGCGCGTGCCCGGCCTTGGCGTGCGCAACGTCAAGCGCGTGCTGATGGCACGCCGCCACGGGCGGCTGCGCGTGGCCGACATCGCGCGCCTGAAGGCACCGATGAGCAAGCTGCTGCCGTTCGTGCTGCTGGCCGACCATCACCCGCGCAAAGCACTGGATGATCCGGCGGCGCTGCGCGCGCAGCTGGCCCCGCCTCCGCGCCAGGGTTCGCTGTTCGATGCAACGTCTGCATCCTGACGCGCAGCGCTGGTCGCTGCGGGTGGATCCGCCGTGGTCGCTGCAGGCCTGGCGCGATGCTGCGCGCGAAGCGTTGCTGCGCGGCGTGGCGCCACCTCAACTGGACTGGCTGGAAGGGAGCGACTCCTCGCTGCTGGATGCGCCGGCCGTGCAGCAGGCGCCGATGCTTGCCGATGCCGGAGCACCCAACGTTCCACGTGACTTCCTGGAACTGGCGGCCACCTGCCTGTGCCATCGCGATCCCCAGCGCCTGGCCGTGCTGTATCGCCTGCTGTGGCGCATCGCCCATGGCGAGCGATCAGTGCTGGGCAACCCCGCCGACGCCGATGTCCTGCGCGCGACGGCCCTTGCCCAGGCCGTCCGCCGTGACACGCACAAGATGAAGGCATTCGTGCGCTTCCGCGAGGTACCTGGCCAGCCTGATGCGTTCATCGCCTGGTTCGAGCCGCAGCACCACATCGTCGACCGGGTCGCGCCGTTCTTCGCGCGCCGCTTCACCGGCATGCGCTGGGCGATCCTGACCCCTTCGCGCAGCGTCGCCTGGGATGGGCAGGCGCTTGCCTTCGGCCCCGGTGCACGGCGCGAAGATGCCCCGGCCGAGGATGCACGCGAGTCGCTGTGGCAGACCTACTACGCCAGCATCTTCAATCCGGCGCGGCTCAACACACGGATGATGATGCAGGAGATGCCGGCAAAGTACTGGCGCCACCTGCCTGAAGCACAGTTGCTGCCACGCCTGGTGCGCGACGCGGCCGACCGCGTGCAGGAAATGCATGACCGGCCGGCACAGGCACCGCAACGCAGGATTCCCCCGCGTGCGAACGCTGCGACGCCGGCAGCCGATGCCAGCAGCCTGGACAATCTGCGCGGACAGGCCATTGCCTGCCGCCAGTGCCCGCTATGGGAGCAGGCCACGCAGACCGTGTTCGGGCAGGGGCCTGCCGATGCGCGGGTGATGGTGATCGGCGAGCAGCCCGGTGATACCGAGGATCTGCGCGGGCAGCCGTTCGCAGGACCTGCCGGCCAGGTGCTGGACCGCGCACTGGCGGAACTGGGAATCGATCGCGCCCAGCTGTACCTCACCAACGCGGTGAAGCACTTCCACCATGAGCGGCGCGGCAAGGTGCGGCTGCACAAGCGGCCGGAAAGCCGCCACATCCAGGCCTGCCGCCCCTGGCTGATGGGTGAGATCGCACGCGTGCGGCCCCAGGTGATCGTATGCCTCGGCGCGACAGCCGCAGCCTCGGTATTCGGTCGTGGTTTCGACCTCGCACGCGACCGCGGACGCTGGCACACCCTCGAGGACGGCACGCGCGGCTACGCCACGGTGCACCCGGCATGGGTGTTGCGGCAGACCGACGATGCGCGCCGCGAGGAAGCCTACCGGGTGTTCCGCGATGACCTGGCCCGTTTGCGGCAGAAAGGGGACGGAGGGGATTAAGTCGTAAGTGCATATACGACTTAATCCCCTCCGTCCCCTTTTTTTCAGGCGGCGTCGGGCTGGTTTTCCGGGCGTGCGCGGTCGAAGGCATCCACTGCCTGGCAGGCCGCTTCGATGCGGCGCAGGGTCGGGTACGGTGCCAGGTCCAGGCCGAAGCGGTGGGCGTTGTACAGCTGCGGCAGCAGGCAGATATCGGCCAGGCCGGGACGGTCACCATGGCAGAAGGCGCCGGTGTCACGACTGTTGACCAGCAGGGCTTCCATCGCCGCGAAGCCCTCGGCGATCCAGTGCAGGGTCCACTGCGTGCGCGCATCGGCCGGCACCTGCAGATCGCGCTCCAGGTACTGCATCACCCGCAGGTTGTTGATCGGGTGGATGTCGCAGGCCACCAGCTGGGCCAGCGCCCGCACCCGCGCGCGGCCGGCGGCGTCGGCCGGCAGCAGCGGTACCTGCGGAAAGCGCTCGTCCAGGTATTCGAGGATCGCCAGCGACTGGGTCAGCACATGCCCCTCATGCAGCAGGGTCGGCACCTGCTGCTGCGGGTTGAGCGCCCGATAGGCATCCCGGTGCTGCTCGCCACCGTCGCGCACCAGATGCACCGGCCGGGCCTCCCAGGCCAGGCCCTTCAGCTCCAGACCGATGCGCACGCGGTAGGCGGCGCTGGATCGCCAGTAGGTGTACAGCACGATGCCGTCGTCGACCGGGATCTCCATGGCCGCCTCCATGCTCAGGGCCTGGCCGCCTGTTCGATGCGCTGCTCGATCGCACCGAAGATGCTGTTACCGGCGGCATCGAGCATCTCGATGCGGACCACGTCGCCGAACGACATGAACGGCGTGCTCGGCTTGCCATCGCGCAGGGTTTCGACCACGCGCTGCTCGGCGAAGCACGACGCACCCTTGCTGGTGTCTTCATTGGCGATGGTGCCCGAGCCGACGATGGTGCCGGCGACCAGCGGACGGGTCTTGGCCGCATGCGAAACCAGCTGGGCGAAATTGAACTGCATGTCCACGCCCGCTTCCGGCGCACCGAACCACTGGCCGTTGATGTGGGTCAGCAGCGGCAGGTGCACCTTGCTGTCCTGCCACGCGGCACCCAGCTCGTCAGGGGTGACGAACACCGGCGACAGCGCCGAGCGCGGCTTGGACTGCAGGAAGCCGAAACCCTTGGCCAGCTCGCCCGGGATCAGGTTGCGCAGCGAGACATCGTTGACCAGGCCGACCAACTGGATATGACCGGCTGCCTGTTCCGGGGTCGCCGCCATCGGCACGTCGTCGGTGATCACCACGATCTCCGCTTCCAGGTCGATGCCGTAGTCCTCGCTGACCACCTTGACCGCATCGCGCGGGCCGTAGAAGCCGGCGCTGGTGGCCTGGTACATCAGTGGATCGGTGTAGAAGCTCTCCGGCACCTCGGCGCCACGGGCACGGCGCACGCGCTCGACGTGCGGCAGGTAGGCGCTGCCATCGACGAACTCATAGGCGCGCGGCATCGGCGCGGCCAGTGCCTGCGGGTCGAGGTCGAACACGCCATCGGCATCGCCGGCATTGAGCGATTCGTACAGAGCGTTCAGGCGCGGTGCCATGTGGCTCCAGTCCTCCAGGGCCTGCTGCAGGGTGGCGGCAATGCCGGTGGCGCGCACGCCGTGGCGCAGGTCACGCGAGACGACGATCAGGGTGCCGTCGCGGCCGCCTTCCTTCAAAGAACCAAGCTTCATGGGTGGGTGTCCGGAGTCGTGGGCAAACAAGTTTCAAGTGTAATCAAATCTGCGGCGACGCCAAGCTGCAGCGCGGCATCGGCCCACCCTACCGTAGTGGGGGGGTCGGCAGGGCTTGCAGCCCTGCACCTGCTCAATGCAACAGCAACGGCAACGTCAAAAGCGGCTCTGGCTTTCTACTGGTTGGGCGGGGCGGTGTGGGTGGGCAGGACACGCCGTAAACCCGTCCATGGGGGCTCGATGGCGCCATCCATGGCGCCAACGGTCCTGCCCACCCACACCGCCCTACCCCCGACAGATCCCCGCGGCGGCTGTTGGTGGGTGCCGACCGTTGGTCGGCACATCTGTCAGATATCGAATGAAATTCCGGGGCCAGATCCGTTTTCCTCCGGAAAACGGATCTGGCCCCAAGAGCATTTCCGACAGACCGCAGCAAACTGTCGAAGGCGGGGTGGGTCCGGTTGAGGGGGTGTGAGCGGCATGGATGCCGCGACCAAGCCCCCATGGATGGGTTTACGGCGCCCCCCTCAACCGGACCCACCCCGCCAACCCTCAGGAAGCCAGCTTTTGACGTTGACGTGGCTCTGGCCTCCGCGGGTGCAGGGCTGCAAGCCCTGCAGACACCCCCTACCTGAACAGGCCTTTTTGCGCGAAGTCTCGAACATCGTTTAGACTTGCAGGGTCTGCAGCGGCCGTCCGTTTCCCTCCGGGATCGCCGGCGACCAGGGTCCGCCCTCTTCGCCCGCCCCCACTCCGACGCCGTTCGTCACGCATTCCAGCCTGCGCTTCGTGCCGGCTGCACCCAATTCTCGCAGCGCGGTTCACGGGAACGCTCCGAGTCAGCCGATCAGTTTGATCTGCCCCCGTCTGTCCGCTCGGACAGGCGTTTCTTGTACTTGGAGCAAACTCAATGTCTTTTGAATCGCTGGGCCTGGCGCCCTTCCTGCTGCGCGCGCTCGCCGAGCAGGGCTACGAAAACCCGACCCCGATCCAGCAGCAGGCGATCCCGCTGGCGCTGGCCGGTCGCGACCTGCTGGCCGGCGCACAGACCGGCACCGGCAAGACCGCCGCGTTCGGCCTGCCGCTGCTGCAGCACCTGGGCACCGCCTCGCAGGAGGTACGTGCCGGCCCGCGCAAGCCGCGCGCGCTGATCCTTGCCCCGACCCGCGAGCTGGCCACCCAGGTGCATGACAGCCTGCGTGGCTACAGCAAGTACCTGCGCATCCCCAGCGCCTGCATCTACGGCGGCGTCGGCATGGGCAACCAGCTGGACATCCTGCGCCGTGGCGTGGACCTGCTGGTGGCCTGCCCGGGCCGCCTGATCGACCACCTTGAGCGTCGCAGCGTCGACCTGTCCGGCATTGAAGTGCTGATCCTGGACGAAGCCGACCGCATGCTCGACATGGGCTTCCTGCCGTCGATCAAGCGCATCCTGGCCAAGCTGCCGAAGCAGAACCGCCAGACCCTGCTGTTCTCGGCCACCTTCGAGGACAACATCCGCCAGTTGGCGCTGGAGTTCATGCGCAACCCGGAACAGATCCAGGTGACGCCGAAGAACACCGTGGCCGAAACCATCACCCACCGCGTGCATCCGGTCGACGCCGGCCGCAAGCGCGACCTGCTGCTGCACCTGCTGGCGCAGGACAGCCGCGAGCAGACCCTGGTGTTCGCCCGCACCAAGCATGGCAGCGACAAGCTGGCCACCTTCCTGGAAAAGTCGGGCATCAAGACCGCGGCGATCCACGGCAACAAGAGCCAGGGCCAGCGCCTGCGTGCGCTGGGTGACTTCAAGGCCGGCCGCGTGACCGTGCTGGTGGCCACCGACATCGCCGCGCGCGGCATCGACATCAACGAGCTGCCGAAGGTGATCAACTTCGACCTGCCGATGGTGGCCGAGGACTACGTGCACCGCATCGGCCGCACCGGCCGCAACGGCGCGACCGGCCAGGCGATTTCGCTGGTGGCGCAGGATGAAGTGAAGCTGCTGCGCGCGATCGTGCGCCTGCTGGGCCGCGACATGGACATCCGCGATGTGCCGGGCTTCGAGCTGCAGACGCCGATCCGCTGGGGCAACAGTGCGCCGGGCAAGGCGGAGCACGATACCGGTGAGCGCGCACCGCGCAAGAGCCACGCGCGCCGTCCGCACGGCGATGCGCCGCGCCATGCGCATGCTGGCCCGAAGAAGGTCGGTGGTGGCCGTCGCGAGGGCGGCGGCAACGGCCAGCAGCGTGCGGGCGCGGGTCAGGGCCAGCGCCGTGGCGGTGGCGGCAATGGTGGCGGCCGTGGTCGCGGCCAGGGTGGCAACGGCGGCGGTCGCGCCGGCTGATCCCAGCTGACAGGGAGGGTGCTTCCCGCTGCGCGGGGGCTTCTTACCGAGGGACGGCGCTGACGCGCCGTCCTTTTTTGTTGCTGGCTACCGGGTGACAAAGCACGCGGTGGCAGTACCGAGGGCGGATGGACATGGGGGCAGCGCAGAACACGCTGTAAATACGTCCATGTAAGCTCGATGGCGCCATCCATGGCGCCAACGGTTCTGCGCTGCCCCCATGCCCATCCGCTTCAAGCATTGCCTGCGCCTTCTTGTCCCGCCGGGTAGCCGGGAGAAGAAAGATCAAATTCAAATTCAAATTCAAATTCAAATTCAAATTCAAAGGCAAAAGCCGAAGTCGCAATTCCTGGCTTTGCTTTTGCTTTTGCCCTCGCTCCCGCCTTGGGGTCTGACGCGTCCGCGCCCGCTGGAAACTGTCTTGGGGAGGCCGGGCGGGCTGCGCAGGACCGTTGGCGCCAAGGATGGCGCCATCGAGCCCCCAAGGACGGGTTTACGGCGTGTCCTGCGCAGCCCGCCCGGCCTCCCCCACACGCATCAATCAAGGCGCGCAAACCCTCAACCCCGCGCTTTACTCGGATTCACCAGATTCCCGAAGAAGATCGCGTTGATCAGCAGCCGGTCCGTGCCATGCCAGTACTTGCGATGCGTCGGATCATCGGCGAACAGCACCACGTTACCCTGCCCCTGCGCCGACACCAGCAGCCACGCGCTGCCCGCCACCCGCGTGCGGTTGCGCTCGGACAAGTAACCGTTCACCCGCGGCGGCGTGTCGATGCGTACCACCGTCGAGAACGGGTTCGCACTCGGCTGCAGCGTCACCGTGTTTTCCTTGTTGATCGCCAGTTGCCGGCGCGGCACGCCGAACGCCAACGGATGGCTGGTATCCACGTCGGCACTGAGGATGTTGCCGCTGACCCGCTCGATCGCAGCGATGTCGCGCTGGTCGCCGAACGCACGGCGGCTCTCGTCGGCAGTCTCTTCTTCCTTGCCGAGCTTCTCGCCGTCGGCCAGCTTCTGTTCGATCGCCCACTTCGAGGCGCTGCCGTAGGTCACCAGTGAACCTCCGGCCTGCACCCAGCGCTTCAGTGCGGCCACCGCCGTGGCATCGATGCCGGTGTAGGTGCCGCCGGACAGCACGATCGTGGTGTAGCGGTCCAGCGGCACCTTGCCCAGCTGCTGCGGGTCCAGCTTGCTGGCAGGCAGGTGCAGCTGCTGGTCGAGCAGGAACCACGCCGAACCGATCTCGGTGGCGGCCACGCCCTCGCCCATCACCAGCGCGACCGTGGGCTTGCGCAGCGCCTTGACGCCGTCACTGCCGAGGTCGATGCCTTCGCGGCTGCGGCCGCTGGGCAATGCGTGCACCTGCACACCCGCCTCGCGCGCGGCCGACGTCACTGCCTCAAGCAGCGCTGCGCCCTGCAGCGATTGCCCGGCCACCGGAATCACCAGGCTGCCGGCGGCGAAGCTGACCTCGCCCTGCGCGGTCGCGGTGGTGAACGGCTGGAATGCCGCACGTGCGCTCACGCCCTTGCCCTGCAGTGCAGCCAGCGCGCGCCCGGCGTTGTAGTCGCGCCAGTCGATCGCGTAGGCAAATCCGGCCTGGCTGCCCAGCACCGCGCCCTGCGCCGCCGGCAGCGCGGTCACGCGTGCACCGCCTTCGATACGGCTGCGGCTACCGGCGAAGGCCACGCCGTAGGCCGGTGCGATTGCATAGCTGGTGCTGCCGTAGAACACATCACCCTTGATCGGCGGCGTCTCGGCAAAGATCGAATGCACCAGGCGGAACTGCGCCTGTTGGACCGGCACAACGTAGGCGCTGCCGGCATCGAAGCGCTGGCCATCGACAGTGACGGCACGATCCAGCGCGCGCACGTCGATGCGATGCAGCAGCAACAGTTCCAGCAGGCGGCGGGTCAGTGCCGGGTCATGCGCATCACCGAACACGAAGCTCTTCACCGGCTGCTGTGCGGCCTGCTTCAGCGCGCTCTGGAAGAACTGCTTCTGCAGGTCGAACAGGCCGCTGCGCTCGGTCACTGCGCCACGCACCGTGCCCAGCCCGGTGGCGACCTGGTTGCGGATGGTGAACGGGAACGTCAGCAGGCCATTCACCGATTCCTGCACGCGGCCGCGCGAGCTGGCCTGTTCGACGGTCACGCCGACGGCACCATGGAAGTCCGGGTAGGTCGAGCCGTATACCGGCGAGAAGTTGTCGAAGTTCTCGCCGGTGTAGTACAGCGAGCCCAGCGCATCCAGCGCCTGCGCGTGGTACCTGGCCAGGGTCTTGTTGAATTCGTACGACGCCGCGGGAATCAGCGGACTGTGCATGCTCTTCGGCGAGGGCTCGAAGTAGTAGGTGCTGTCCTTGCCCATTTCGTGGAAGTCGATCTGCACGTTCGGGTACCACTGGTGGAACACCTCCACCTTCGGCCGCGAGTCCTGCTGGGTCAGGGCCAGCCAGTCGCGGTTGAGATCGGTGAAGTAGTGGTTGGTGCGCCCTTGCGGGAACGGTTCGACGTGCTCCTTGTCGGCCGGGTCGGCCGAGGCCGGATCGGAGGCCCACGCGTTGTGCCAGTTGGCGGCACGATCGCGACCGTCCGGATTCTGCGCCGGGTCGAACAGCACCACCGCCTGCTGCAGCCACTGCTGGGTTTCGGCGCTGCGGTTGGCAACCAGGTAGTAAGCCGTCAGCATCGCCGCCTCGGCACTGGAGGTCTCGTTGCCATGCACGCTGTATCCCAGCCACACCACCACCGGGCTGTCGCCCGCCGCACTGCGCGGCTGCGCCGGATCGGCCAGGGTCGCGTGCTGCTGGCGGATCTGTTCCAACCGCGCGTGGTTGCCTGCGGCAGTGACAGTGGCGATCAACAGCGGGCGGCCCTCATAGCTGCGGCCGATCTCGCGCACGCTGATCCTGTCCGAGCGCCGGGCCAGTTCCTGGAAGTACGCCACCAGCTGGTCGTGCCGGGTGTAACGGCTGCCGATCGGATAGCCGAGGAACTGCTCCGGCGTGGGCACGGCGGTATCGAACGCCGCTGCATCGGCAGCCTGCGGAAAGAAGTAGGTGCTCTGTGCCTGTACCGGCTGCGGCTGGAACAGTGCGGTGGCGGCGGCAAGCAGCAACGGAAGAACGGCACGACGATGCAAGGACACAGTGACTCCCCTGGAACACAACGGCAGGCGGTCGCGCGACCGGTCCCTTGGGGAGACCGGTCGCAGCGGGTGGATCAGAAGCGGTAGTCGAAGCCCAGCGTGAAGTAGCGGCCGCGCAGGTCGTACTGGCTGAAGTCGTACGGCGCGCGGATGCCCGGGAACGAGGCATCGTACGGCGGCGTCTTGTCGGCCAGGTTCTGCACCTTGGCGTACACCGTCAGCTTGTCGATGCCGGTGTAGGCCAGGTACAGGTCGTACTGGCTGTAGCTGCCGACGCGCTGCTGCACGGCCTTGGCGGCGGTGCTGGCCTCCTGGCGGTAGCTGCTGGTGTAGTACCAGGTCACCGCGGCGTTGAAGTCGCCGTATTTCCAGTCCAGGGTGGTGGTGGCCTTGTCCTTGGGCAGGGTCGCGCCGAGGTTGCTGCCGGCGTAGTCGACCAGCGGGCCGCCGACCACGGTCGGGCGACGGTAGTCGCGCACGTGGGTGTAGGCGGAGGACACGGTGAAGTCGCCGAGCGCAGCGGTCGGGATGCGCTGGCGCAGCTCGACGTCGATGCCCGAGGTCTTCAGCTCGCTCAGGTTCTGGTAGCGGTTGTAGACGGCCTGCAGCTTGCCGCGCTCGTCGCGCTGCACGGCGCCGGCCACGTTGTCGTTGACCAGGGTCTGGGTGTTGTTGGTGCCGACCAGGTTGTCCAGCTGGATGCGGTAGTAGTCCACGCTCAGGTTGGTGTTGGCCCATGGCGACAGCACCACGCCGAAGTTCACGCTCTTGGTGCGCTCGGGCTTCAGTGCGTTGTTGCCAACGGTGAAGAAGGTCGGATTCTGGCGCGAGCCCGGCACGTCCGGATCACGCGGGTCGGCCACGCTGCCGTAGGCGATGCTGGTGCTGTTGGAGTTCTCCGACAGCGACGGTGCACGGAAGCCCTTCGACGCCGAGGCACGCACCAGCAGGAAATCGAGCGGCTGCCAGCGCAGGCCGATCTTCGGCGAGAACGCATCGCCGAAATCATCGTAGTGATCGGCACGCGCGGCGGCGGACAGTTCCAGGGTCGAGGCCAGCGGCACGTTCACTTCGGCGTAGGCGGCACTGACCTGGCGCTGGCCATGTACTTCGGCGATGGCCGGGCGCACCTGCAGGCCGGCATCGATCTGCCACGGGTTGTTGGAATCGAGCTTCTCGCGGCGCCACTCGGCACCGGCGGCGAAGCCGATCTCGCCGGCCCAGGTGTGGCCCAGGCTGCCGGAAATCTTCGCGTCGACGCCCTGCAGCTTGGACTCGGCCGGGCGCAGCGTGGCGATGTTGATCGAATCACGTACCGACTGCGGCGTGGCCGCCGGATTCAGCAGGTTGTAGCTGCCGGTGGCCAGCGCATCGGCCAGCGCCCAGCGATTGGCGAAGCCGCCGGACACGCTCTCACGCTCGCTGCTGCGTGCGCCGAATGCAGCCACTTCCCAGTCCCAGTTCGCAGTGGTGCCACGCAAGCCGAACACGCCGCGATAGGCGGTGGAACGGTTGGTCTTGATCGTGCCGCCGAGGTCGAAGAAGGTGTATTCGATCGGGATCGCACGGCCGTACGGGTTGTACGGATTGTTGGCCGGCAGCAGCGACGACACCGGTTCGGCCAGGCCACTGTTGGCGTTCAATGCGAAGCGGCCGCTCTCCAGGGTGAAGAACGGGCTGCTGCCGAACCACGCGGCACTCTTGATCTGGCTGTACAGCACTTCGCCGAAGGCTTCGACGTTGTCGTTCAGGCGGAAGGTACCGTTGGCATAGGCCTGGTAGCGCTTGGTCGAGGGGATCAGCGTGGTGAACGGGGCCTGGTTGAAGCCGCAGGTGTCGCCGGCCAGGCCGTCGATCGGCGCGCTGGCGACGCGGGTGGTACCGACCGGGCAGTTGCCGTTGGCGTCGAGCATCGGCACCGACACGCCGTTGACCAGGTAGCGCGCGCCCTTGGCCGACCAGCCGTTCCAGCGGCCACCGGGCTTGTCGGTGTAGATGCCGCTCCTGGTCAGGTTGCGTTCGTCCTGGTCCAGACGTTCGCGGTTGTAACCCTGCAGGCTGAAGAGGATGTTGTAGCCATCGGTGTCGAGATCACCAAGGCCGCCGACGAACTTCAGGTTCTGCTCGTGCAGGCCGCCCTGGTCGGCACCGCCGAAGCTGCCGCCGATCTCGGCGCCTTCGAAGTTTTGCCGGGTGATGATGTTGACCACGCCGGCCACGGCGTCGGAACCGTACACCGCCGAGGCGCCGTCCTTGAGCACTTCGATGCGCTCGACCGCGACCAGCGGCAGCGCGTTGAGATCGACGAAGGTGTCAGACAGGCCACCGGCCGGGAAACCATAGTTGGCCAGGCGGCGGCCGTTGAGCAGCACCAGCGTGTTCTTCTGCGACAGGCCGCGCAGGCCGATGCCGGCCGAGCCGGAGGCCCAGCCGTTGTTGGTGGTTTCGTTGCTGGCGTTGCCGGTGTTGGCCGAGATCGAACGCAGCACATCGGCCACGGTGGCCTTGCCGGTCTGTTCCAGCTGCTGGCGGCCGATCACCTGCACCGGGTTGGAGGCCTCGGTATCGGTGCGCTTGATGTTGGAACCGGTGACACGCACGGCGGCCAGGGTGCTGGCTTCGCCACTGGCGTCGGCGGAGGTTTCGGCGGCGGCAGACAAAGGCGCGGCCAGAGCGACGGCCAGGGCCGCCACGAGCAGGGTGTGCTTGGGCATGACGATGTGGGGGAGGTGGTAAGGGCGATGAAGTTCCGCAGTAGTCCATGCCTGGCCCGGGTCCGGCCAATAACATCTCTTCATACGGATATAAGAGAAACTATCATCTCTTCATCCGGATGGAAAGAGTCACTTCACGAAAGCCCGGCATCCGCTCAGGATGGCCGGCCACCTGCGGCGTACAATTGCGTCATGGAAATCTTCAAAGTCTTCATGCTCGAGGCGGCGCACCGCCTCCCCAACGTACCGCCGGGGCACAAGTGCGCGCGCCTGCACGGCCACTCGTTCCGGGTGGAACTGAAGGTCGAGGGCGAGCCGGGGGCGCAGACCGGCTGGATCATGGATTTCGGTGACGTGAAGGCGGCCTTCCAGCCGATCTACGATCGCCTGGACCATCACTACCTCAACGACATCCCCGGTCTGGAGAACCCGACCAGCGAGAACCTGGCGGTGTGGATCTGGAACGAGCTCAAGCCCGGCCTGCCGGCGCTGAGCGAGATCACCGTGCACGAAACCTGCACGTCGGGGTGCCGTTACCGCGGCCCCATTGCCTGATCAACCCATTGATCTGAAAGGTGTTTCAAAGGCGCCCTGGGCGCCTTTGTTATTTTTGTTGCATTGCCGCATCAAGGGCGTATGCTGCAATGCATCAAGCCACTCCCTGACGCCCCCCATGGCCGCCGCCTTCAGCGATCGCTTCAGTGATGCCACCCGCCAGCTCGCCGCCGCGGCAACGCGCGCGAACCGGTTGGCGTTGGAGAACGCGGAAAGCATGTTCGGCGTGCAGCTGAAGGTGATGGAGCGCAACCTGACTGCGACCGGCGGCTGGCTGGGTGAACTGGCCCGCGGCGAGGATGCGGCCGGGACGCTCTCCAAGGGCGCGCAGCTGTGGCAGGACAACCTGCAGCGGCTGGGCCAGGCCCAGCAGGACGTGGTCGGTCTCGGCCTGCAGGCCAGCAAGGCTTGGTCCGAGCTGGTGCAGGGCTACAACGAATCAACGGCGGACGCGAACAACCACTGACGCGACGCAACACTCATTGCGTGGGTCCCTCCCCCCACGCAATCCGGACCCGGCAGATCCCTCCCTCTGCCGGGTCTTTTTTTGCCTGGCGTCTGCATTGAAGAGCGCTTCCTTGTCTGGATTCGCCGCGAACTGAAGGGCCCCGCCGGGGCGGGCAGGGGTCTGGGCAAATGTCCCCCGGCGCCGGCCGTTGGCCGTCACCTCCTCCTTTACTTTGCCCAGACCCCTGCCCGCCCCGACGAGGCTCGGCTTACGGCAGGTAAAGCGCAGCGCTCGTGGCAGCCTTTCAATGAGGCGCCGACGAACTCCCAACGCAGGGCGGACGCCCTTGCGTACGAAGTAAAGGGGGAGGTGACGGCCAACGGCCGGCGCCGGAGGACATTCGTACGCAAGGGTCTCCGCCCTGCGCCGCGCAGAATGCATCCGCCACACGCATGTCTTCGTCCTGATCCGCCGCGAACCGATGGGCCCTGCCCGCCCCGACGAGGCTCGGCTTCCGGCGAGGAGATCACAGCGCTCGCGGCCGCCTTTCAAGGAGGCGCCGGCGAACTCCGAACGCCGGGCGGAGGCCCTTGCGTACGAAGTAAAGGGGGAGGTGACGGCCAACGGCCGGCGCCGGAGGACATTCGTACGCAAGGGCATCCGCCCTGCGCCGCGCAGATTGAACCCGCCGCACGCGATGCAGGAACGGCTCAGCGCCCGCGACCACCGTGCCAGTGCTGGTGCCACGCCTGGAACATCAGCACGTTCCACAGGTGTGTGTGCCACTTGCGCTCGCCTCGCAGGAACGCCTCCCAGACACCACGCACGCGCGCCACATCGAAGCAGCCCTGGTTGCGCAGCAGCTCCGGATCCAGCAGCGCCTCCGCCCAGTCGCGCAACGGACCGGCCAGCCAGCGCGCCATCGGCGGGCCGAAGCCGCGCTTGGGGCGATACACCAGCGGTTCCGGCAGGTAGCGCGCCAGCAGGTGCTTGAGGATCCGCTTGTGCTCGCCATCGTGGTACTTCAGGTGCTGCGGCAGCCGCCAGGCCAGGCGCACCACCTCCATGTCCAGCAGCGGTGCACGGGTTTCAACACCCGCCGCCATGCCCGCGCGATCAACCTTGGCCAGGATGCCCTCGGCCAGGTCCATGCGGAAATCCAGCAGCTGGATGCGCGCCTCGGCCGGCAGCGCCGTGTCCTGCTGCTGGAAGATCGTCACCGGTTCGCGCGCACCCAGCACCACCTGCGCCGGCTGCCGCCAGCGGGTCACGCGCTGCAGGTAGTGGCCTTCCACATCATTGGCAGCCACCTCGGCCACCAGGGCGCGCCAACCACCGAGGCGGCCGCGCTCGACGTTCATGCGGTTGCCGCTGCGCCGCGCCAGGTCGCGTACCCAGTCCGGCAGGCCACCACACAGGCGCGCATTGCGCAGCGCGCGGCCATAGCTGGGATGCCCGAAGAACAGTTCATCGCCACCGTCACCGGTCAGTGCCACCGGCTTGCGCGCCCCCAGCAGTTCACTGGCCAGCAACGTCGGCAGCTGTGAAGCGTCGGCAAAGGGTTCGCACCAGACCTGCGGCAGGCGCTGCAGCAGGTCCAGGCCCTGGCGCGCGTCCATGCGATGCAGGTGGTGCTGCACGCCCAGATGGCGCGCGACCTGCGACGCCCAGTCGCTCTCGTCATGCCCCGGATCGTCGAAGCCGACCGTCCACGCTTCGATCGGCAGGGTCGATTGTGCCTGCATCATCGCCGTCACCAGCGAGGAGTCGGT
The DNA here is from genome assembly GCF_059369475.1 of Stenotrophomonas sp. YJH_SMC_65. Taxonomy (NCBI): domain Bacteria; kingdom Pseudomonadati; phylum Pseudomonadota; class Gammaproteobacteria; order Lysobacterales; family Lysobacteraceae; genus Stenotrophomonas; species Stenotrophomonas sp. YJH_SMC_65. The sequence goes on along the minus strand of NZ_JCAFSR010000003.1, from coordinate 170,164 downwards.
ACCGCCGGACAGGAACGCGCCGCACGCCAGGGGCGAGTGCATGCGTGAGGCGATGGCCTTCTGCAGTACCGCTTCAAGCTGGTCGGTGGCCTGTTCCAGGCTCGGCGCCGGCTGCAGCGGCTCCTGCAGTGCACTCTGCATCGCGTCGCGTGCGCACCAGTAACGCGCGCCGCCCTGCGCGGCCTGGCTGGAGCAACCCGCGGCATGGTCGCTGACATCGATACGCAGCATCGCGCCCGCCACCAGTTTGTGGATGCCACGGTAGATGGTGTGCGGCGCCGGCACATAGTCGTGGCGCAGCAGCAGGCTCAGGGCATCCTGGTCGATGCTCGGCGCGAAGCCGGCGAAGGCCTGCAGCGCCTTCAACTCCGAGGCGAACAGGAACTGGCCCTGGTACCAGCCGTAATACAGCGGCCGCTCGCCCACCGGATCACGGGCCAGCCACAGCACGCGCGACTCCCGGTCCCAGACGCTGAAACCGAAGGCGCCTTCGATGCGCGACAGCGCCCGCTGCACGCCCCATTCGACGATCGCCTGCAGCAGCAGCCGCGCATCGCTGCAACTGCGGGGCAGATCGCGCAGCTGCGCCTGCAGGTCGCCGCGGTTGTACAGGCGGCCGTCCAGGCACAGCACGTAGCGACCGCAGTCCGAGCTCAGCGGCTGCAACGGCGTATCGGTCGGCGCCCGGCAATGGCCCAGCGCGAGGCCGGCCTCGGCGTCGGTCCAGTAGCCGATGCGGCCACGCCCACGCTGCTGCAGCGCGCGCAGCATCGGGGCCAGCTGCTGCAGCAGCTGCTCATCCTCGGCGGGCGGCAGCCAGGCCCCGACCACGCCGCTCATCGGAAGCCTCCGCACTGGCAGCGGCGGGACAGGTTCGGCAGGCAGGGGGCGGCGGGCGACATGGGGACGGCACGCGGAGCGGAGGAGACTCCATGCTCGGCGCGGGGGCGCGCGGCGTCAGTCGCTTTGCTGTCAGCGATCGTCACCAGCCGTATCACGAAGGTAACGTTTTGTAACAGCAACAGGCTATGCTGGCCGCCAAGTTGTTGCCGGGACTGAGACCCGGCCCGCGCGCCAGCAACCCCGGCTGAATGGCGCCCGCCCCCGAGACCCGGGCGGCCCGAAGGCTGGGATAGCATCGCCGCGCTCGTGCCGTGGCGGTACGTTTGCGCCCACGGAGGCCTTGGAAATGCTGGATATCGTACTGGTCGAAGACGATGCCCGCCTGGGAACGATGGTCAGCGACTACCTGCAACGGCATGGCTACCAGGTGGCCCACGAGCGCAGCGGCGAGCGCGCCGTGGCCCGGATCCTGGCGGAGAAGCCGGCCCTGGTGCTGCTCGATGTGGGCCTGCCCGACCAGGATGGTTTCGAAGTGTGTCGGCAGATCCGGCCCCACTATGACGGCATCATCTGCGTGCTGACCGCCCGTACCGACAACATCGACCAGGTGCTGGGCCTGGAACTGGGGGCCGACGATTACATCGGCAAACCCATCGAACCGCGGGTGCTGCTGGCCCGCCTGCGCGCCCACCTGCGCCGCCACCGCCGGGTCGAACCGCGTGACGGCAGCCTGCGCTTCGGCGAGCTGAGCATCGACCCGTCCACCCGCAACGTGCACCTGCAGGGCAGCCTGCTGGAGCTGACCACCGCCGAGTTCGACCTGCTGTTCCTGCTGGCCAGCAATGCCGGCCAGATCCTGGACCGCGACGCGCTGCTGCGCGGCCTGCGTGGCATCGCCTTCGATGGCCTGGACCGCTCAATCGATGCCCGCATCTCGCGCCTGCGCCGCAAGCTGGGCGACAACCCGGAGCAGCCGGAACGGATCAAGACCGTCCGTGGCCGCGGCTACCTGTTCAGCCGCTCGGCATGGGGATGAAACGCACACCGTCGGCGATGCGCGGCCACGCCTTCCATTTCCTGCGCTACGGCATCGGTTTCCTGGTCGCCCACCTGTTGTTGATCGTGCTGGGCCTGTGGGCCTGGGACGCCCTGCTGGAAGACCGCACCGAAGCCGGCCTGCAGGCCGAGATGCGCGGCACGCACGCGCTGCTGCAGCATCGCTTCGCCGAAACCCCGCGCGAGCAGTGGCCGGCACTGGCGCGCGAACTCGACGCCGATTTCGCCTACGCGCTGCGCATGGTGCCGCTGGCCGAGGCGGTGAAGGCGCTGCCGGCCAGCCAGCGCCCGCCGTTCAACAACGGCCGCGTACAGATCGACCTGGAGCACATGCGCAGCCTGCAGCGGATCGGCGACAGCGACTACGCCGTGATGCTGGGCCCGTTGGACGAGGCGCTGCCGGACGAAGGCTGGCAGGACAGCGAAGTATCCGGTGTGGCGATCCTGCTGCTGATCCTGATGGTGGCGGTGGCACTGCCGATGTACGTGATGGTGTACCGGCTGTGGCGCGACGTCTCGCAGTTGGCCCAGGCGGCCCGCCGCATGCGCGACGGCCAGCTGGACACGCGTGCGCCGCGCGCCGGCACCGCGCTGGTGCGGCCGCTGGCCAACGCCTTCAACCACATGGCCGAGCAGCTGCAGCAGCTGCTGGAAAGCCAGCGCGTGCTGGCCCAGGCGGTCGCGCACGAGGTGCGCACGCCGTTGGCACGGATGCGTTTCGGCCTGGCCGACCTGGAAGACACTGCGCTCGACGATGTGCAGCGCGATGCGCTGGGCGGGCTGCGCACCGACGTCGATCGGCTGCAGCACCTCACCGATGCCGGCGTCGAATACGCCGCACTGGGCCGCTGCCATCAGCTGACCCGCCAGCGCCTGCAGCTGGCGGCGCTGGTGCGCGGCGTGGTGGCCCAGTTCGCACCGTTGCCGATGCCGGTGCAGCAGGCGTTGTCGCCGGTGGGCCTGGTCAACGTCAACCGGCACATGCTGGAACTGGCGCTGCGCAACCTGCTCGGCAATGCGCTGCGTTACGCGCGTCGGCAGATCCGCATCGCCAGCACGGTCAATGACGGCTGGCTGTGCCTGCAGGTGGAGGACGACGGCCCCGGCATCGCACCGGAACTGCGCGGCCAGGTGCTGCAACCCTATGTGCGGCTGGACCCGGGCAGCCCCGGCTTCGGCCTCGGGCTGGCGCTGGTGCAGGTGGTGGCCGACAAGCATGGCGGCCAGGTCGAGGTGACCGATTCGGCGCTGGGCGGCGCCTGCATCCGCCTGCACCTGCCGCTGGAAAACGGCGGTGTCGTGGAGGCCGAGGCAGCCTGCTAGACCGCCGTTTCCGCGCGCGGCAAGGCAAACACGAACAGCGCGCCCCGTTCGCTGTCGCGCAGTTCGATGCGGCGGCCATGCAACTGCACGATGCGCTGCACGATCAACAGGCCCAATCCGCCGTTGTCGCCACGCCGCGCGCCGAGCGCGGCCGGTGCCTGGAACAGCTGGGTACGCAGCGCCGGGGCTACCCCGGGGCCATCATCGGCGACGCAGACCTCCACGCTGTCGGCGGTCGCGCGCAGGCGCACCTCGATCTGGCCACCCTCGGGTGCATGGCGCAGCGCGTTGTCGAGCAGGTTGGTCAGCACCCGCTCGACCAGGCCCAGGTCCGCACGGACCAGCGGCAGGCCGGGCGGAAACGCCGCGTGCAGCTGCTGGCCACGCGCCTGTGCCGCCAGTTCGAACTTCTGCAGCACGTCCTGCAGCAGCTCCGGCAGCGCAAACACTTCCCACTCCAGCCGCACTTCGCCGTGCTCCAGCCGCGCCAGTTCGAACAGCGCGCGCGCCAGCCGGCCGACCTTGGCGCTCTGCGCCAGCGCAATGCCGAGATAGCGGCGGCGCTCATCCGGTGACAGCGTGGCGTCCTTCAACGCCAGCGTTTCCAGGTAGCCGTGCAGCGACGACAACGGCGTGCGCAGGTCGTGCGAGATGTTGGCGACCAGTTCACGGCGCTGCAGATCCTGCTGGCGCAGCTGCTGCCACTGCTCGCCCAGCCGCTGCGCCATCTGCGCGTGCGCATGTTCCAGGATCACCAATTCGTCGCGCTCACCAGCGCGCAGCGGCTCCGGCGGCGGCAGCGGCGTCGGCGCATCGATGTCAAAGGCCTGGATCCGCCGGGTCAGCCGCCGCAACGGACGCGTCACCCAGTAGAACGCGACCAGCCCGGCCAACAGGCCGAGGCTGCCGACCAGCACCACCGACCACAGCGTGGTGTTCCACTGGCTGCCGGCGGCAAGATCGTCGGCGAGCATCTGCCGATGCTCGCCGACCAGCACCACGTACACATAGCCGGCCGGCCGGCCCTGCACGATCAATGGTGCAGCGCTGAACACCTTGCGGCCATCGGCGCTGCGCGGGTCATCGCCGAGGATCGGCAACGGTGCACCGGCCAGCAGGCGACGCAACGGCGCCACATCCACCCGGTTGCGCACCAGATGTCCACTGGGTGCATCGTGACCGAGGATGCGGCCCTGGTCGTCCAGCAGGTAGACCTCGACGCTGGGGTTGACCGCCATCAGCTGGCCGAACAGCGCGCGCACCGCGGCATCGCGCATGCCGCTGGTGTCCATCAGCTCGCTGCGCTGGGCGATATGTTCGGCCAGGCCCAGCGACAGCCGCTGCACGACTTCCTGCTCGTGGCGGGTGTTGGCACGCATCTGCAGTGCCAGCAGCGCCATGCAGCACATCAGCATCAGCGCGGCGGTCACCACCGCCAGCTTCTGCCACAGGTTCGGCTTGATCATGCCGCCGCCCCGGCCGGGTCGACCAGCTTGTAGCCGCGGCCCCACACCGTCAGCAACCGCCGTGGGTTGGCCGGGTCGGGTTCGATCTTGCTGCGCAGGCGGTTGATGTGGGTGTTGACCGTGTGCTCATAGCCATCGTGCTGGTAGCCCCAGACCTGGTTGAGCAGTTCCATGCGTGCGAACACCTGGTCCGGATGACGGGCGAAGAACAGCAGCAGGTCGAACTCGCGCGGGGTCAGTTCCAGCGTGTTGCCTTCCACCGAAGCGGTGCGCGCGACCGGATCGAGCTGCAGCCCACCCAGCTCGATCGCGCCGGCATCGATGCGCGCGCTCTGCGCCATCGCCTCGGCGCGGCGCAGCAGCGCACGTACCCGTGCCACCAGTTCCGGCATCGAAAAGGGTTTTGCCAGGTAATCGTCCGCGCCCAGTTCCAGGCCGACGATGCGCTGCGTTTCACTGCCGCGCGCGCTGATGATGATGATCGGGACATACCGCGCCATCGCGCGCGCGCGCTGGCACACCTGCAGCCCGTCCACGCCGGGCAGCATCACGTCCAGCACCAGCGCATCCCACGGGCCGTCCTGCTCGAGCAGGCGCAGGCCGGCATCGCCGCTGGCGGCATGGGCGACGTCGTAGCCCTCATCACCCAGGTGCATGCGCAGCAGGTCGGCGATGTGGGCATCGTCTTCAACGATCAGCACGCGTTTGGTCGACATCGGCAGCTCGGGGCCAGTGGGGAGGCTGGCTGCATTGTGGCGCGGGACGGCCGCCGATACCTCACGAAAAATTGAATCCTGCGTGAGGATTCGTTGACCCGGGCGGGCGCAGCATGGCCCCGTCGCCCCTTCCCGGAGTCCGCCATGTCCCTCTCCCGCCGCCATCTGCTGGGCCTGGGCGGTGTCGCCACCGCCGCCGGCCTGTTCGGCCTGGGGGCCTGCAGCCGCGCCGCCCCGGCCGCCGCCGAAGCGCACCCGTCGCGACAGTTCGAGGTCATGCACAGTGATGCCGACTGGCGCCAGCGCCTGACCCCAGCGCAGTACGCGGTGCTGCGCCAGCAGGCCACCGAACGGCCCTGGAGCAGCCCGCTCAACAAGGAACACCGGCAGGGCACCTTCGCCTGCGCCGGCTGTGCGCTGCCGCTGTTCTCCTCGTCCACCAAGTTCGAGAGCGGTACCGGCTGGCCCAGCTTCTGGGCGCCGCTGCACAACGCCATCGGCGAAGACCGCGACGTCACCTTCGGGATGCTGCGGGTGGAGGTGCATTGCCGCCGCTGCGGCGGCCATCTCGGCCATGTGTTCAACGATGGGCCACGCCCCACCGGGCTGCGCTACTGCATGAACGGTGCGGCGATGGTGTTCGCTCCCGGCGCCACGGATGGCACTGCCGACGGCTGGCGGGTGCCGGTCGGTTCTTCCCCTGCTTCCGGAGCCTGACGATGCTGCTGTTGCTGCTTGCCTATCTGGGGGGCGCGCTGACCCTGCTCAGTCCCTGCATCCTGCCGGTGCTGCCGTTCGTGTTCGCGCGTGCCGATCGCCCGTTCCTGCGCAGCACGCTGCCGCTGCTGCTGGGCATGGCGCTCACCTTCACCGTGGTCGCCAGCCTGGCCGCGGTGGGCAGCCAATGGGTGGCGCAGGCCAACCAGGTCGGACGTTGGGTCGCCCTGCTGCTGATGGCGTTGTTCGCGGTCGCCCTGCTCTGGCCACGACTGGCCGACCACCTGCTGGCGCCGTTCCAGCGCATGGGTGCCCGCCTGAGTGCGCGCGCCGATGCGGCGGATGCCGCGGGGCACGGCGGCGCGTGGACCTCGCTGCTGATCGGCATCGCCACTGGCCTGCTGTGGGCACCGTGTGCCGGGCCGATCCTCGGTCTGGTGCTGACCGGCGCCGCCCTGCATGGCGCCAGCGTCGGTACCACTGCGCTGCTGCTGGCCTACGCACTGGGTGCGATCACCGCATTGGCGCTGGCGGTGTGGATCGGCGGCCGGGTGTTCCGCGCGATGCAGGCGCGGCTCGGCCTCGGCGATGTACTTCGCAAGGTGCTGGGTGTGGCCGCGCTGCTGGCCGTCGTGGCGATCGGCCTCGGCTGGGATACCGGCCTGCTGACCCGCTTGTCCACGGTCAGCACCGCGCGTATCGAGCAACGCCTGCTGGATGCAGCGCCCGGCGCGCAGCCGGGGGCACCGCCGATGATGATGATGGCCGGCGCCAATGCCGGTGCCGATGCAGCGCTGCCGGTGGAAGGCACGCTGCCCGCGCTGGACGGTGCCACTGGCTGGCTCAACAGCCCGCCGCTGAGTGCACAGCAGCTGCGCGGCAAGGTGGTTCTGGTCGATTTCTGGACCTATTCCTGCATCAACTGCCTTCGCGCGATGCCGTTCGTGCACGAATGGGAGCGGCGCTACCGCGACCACGGCCTGGTGGTGGTCGGCGTGCACACGCCGGAGTTCGCCTTCGAGCGTGACCCACGCAACGTGATGAAAGCGGTGCAGCAGCTGAAGGTCGAGTACCCGGTGGCGCTCGACAACCAGTACACGATCTGGCGCGCCTTCAACAACCGCTACTGGCCGGCGCAGTACTTCGTCGACGCGCAGGGCAACATCCGCGGCCACCAGTTCGGCGAGGGCAACTATGCGCGCTCGGAACAGATGATCCGTCGCCTGCTGACCGAAGCCGGGCAGACCAATCTGCCGCCGCCGGCCGATCCCGCTGCCGCCGGCCTGAAGGGCGTGGCCGTGCAGGCCGACATGGGCAACCTGCGTTCGCCGGAAACCTACCTGGGCCACGCCCGCGCCGAGCAGTTCGCCTCGCCCGGCGGGCAGCGCAGCGACGCCGCGTTCGACTACACGCTGCCGGCCACCCTGGCGTTGAACCAGTGGGGGCTGTCCGGGCGCTGGACCGTCACCGATGAGGCCGCACAGCTGCAGCAGGCCGGCGGCCGCATCGCCTTCCAGTTCCATGCGCGCGACCTGCACCTGGTGCTGGCACCGAGCGAGGACGGCAGGCCGGTGCGCTTCCGCGTCTGGCTGGACGGCAAAGCGCTGCCCGCCACCGATGCCGGCAGTGATGTTGGTGCCGATGGCAGTGGCGTCGTCGACGAGCACCGCCTGTACCAGCTGATCCGCCAGCGCGGCGCAGTTGGCCCGCATCGCTTCGAGATCGAGTTCCTCGATGCGGGCGTGCAGGCCTATGCCTTCACCTTCGGTTGAACCGGGAGGACATGATGAAACTCTCCTTTGAACAGGGCATCGCCGCCGGTGTGGCCGGCCTGGTGGCCACGGCCTTGATTGCCGGTGTGCTGCTGGTTGACCACGGCGCGATTGCGGCGCCGATCGAAGCCAGCGCGCAGATCCAGGCACTGCCGGCCCCCACCGGCGATGCGGCGTTCCGCGATGACGCCCCCCACGCCAGCGTGGTGTTCGCCGGTGGTTGCTTCTGGGGCGTGCAGGGCGTGTTCCAGCACGTCAAGGGCGTGAGCAATGCCGTGTCCGGCTACATCGGTGGCAGTGCGGCCAATGCGCGTTATGAGCGCGTCAGCGGTGGCCAGACCGGGCATGCCGAAGCAGTGAAGATCGACTACGACCCGCGCCAGGTCAGCTACGGGCAGCTGATGCAGGTGTTCTTCTCGGTGGTGCACGACCCGACCCAGCTCAATCGGCAGGGGCCGGACCACGGCAGCCAATACCGCTCGGCGATCTTCAGTGACGACGCACGCCAGCAGGCTGCCAGCCGCGCCTACATCGCCCAGCTCGGCCAGGCCGGCAGCTACCGCGCGCCGATCGTCACCCAGCTGGTCAGCGGCCAGCGCTTCTACCCGGCCGAGAGCTACCACCAGAACTACATGACCAACTACCCGCAGGCGGCCTACATCCGCTACTACGACGCACCGAAGCTGGCCGCGCTGGGCAAGCAGTTCCCGGCGCTGTACCGGCGCGAGGCGGTGCTGGTGCCGATGCGGTAGCCGGCATTCCCCCTTGGGCTGACCGACGCTCGGCGGTGCTCTCTGTAGAGCCGAGCCCACGCTCGGCTGCTGTTGGCGGAAGTGCAGCCGAGCATCGGCTCGGCTCTACACACAGAAAAAGACGCACGGCCATCCAGCCGTGCGTTTGGGAAGTATCGGCCGTGCCCCGATCAGGCCCGGCCGACAACGACATGCTAGGCTCGCCATCATCATGGGTACAGCACCAGATGGTGGGAAATTCGATGGATACAGATGACCAGAGCGCGATGATCCCACCCCGCTACCAACGGCTGTCCGACGAGCTGGCCGAGGCCATCCACGGCGGACGCCTTCCGGTTGGCAGCCGCCTGCCTTCGCTGCGGCAGATGGCCCTGCAGCGCAGGCTCAGCCTGAACACGGTGATTGCCGCCTATCGCCAGCTGGAGGACGCCGGCCTGGTCATTCCGCGGCCCAAAGCCGGCTTCGAGGTGGCGCCGCGCTTGTCGGTGCCAGAGCGTTCGCTGCGTGATACCCCGTCCGCACCCACCGCACCACTGCAGCAGGTGCTGATGGCCCGCGTGCTGGAAGCACAGCGCCGCCCCGGTGTGATCGACCTGGCCTTTGCCGGTCCGCGCGGGCGCCAGTTCTATCCGGGCGCGCAGCTGGCCCGGCATACCGCACAGGTGCTGCGCCACGGCCAGCAGACGGTGGAGACCTACGCGCGCCCCAACGGCTCGCCACGGCTGCTGGCGCAGATCGTGCGGCGTGGCCCGCGCATGGGGCTGCACACCCACAGCGAACGCCTGCTGCTGACCCATGGTGCGATGGAGGGCCTGCAGCTGGCGCTGCGCGCGGTCACCCAGCCCGGTGATGCGGTCGGCATCGAGGCACCGTCCTACTTCAACCTGTATCCGTTGCTGGCCAACCTCGGCCTGCAGGCCATCGAGCTGCCCACCCATCCGCAGCACGGACTGGATGTGGATGCGCTGGACGCGCTGCTGCAGCACACACCGCTGGCCGCGCTGGTGGTGATGCCGACCGTGCACAACCCGCTCGGCTGCACCATGCCGACCGCCGCCAAGCAGCGCCTGGCCGAGCTGGTCAACGCACGGCAGCTGCCGCTGATCGAGGACGCGGTGTACGCCGAGCTGCAGTTCTGCGAACCGCCGGCGCCCCTGCTGAAGGCCTTCGATCGCGACGGCTGGGTGATGGTGGTCGGAGGTTTCTCCAAGACACTGGCGCCGGATTACCGCATCGGCTGGCTGGATGGCGGCCGCTTCGCCGAGCGCATCGCGCTGCTGAAATTCCAGTCCACCGGCGGCGAGCCGCAGCTGCTCGGTGACGCGGTCGCGGCGTATCTGGAAGCGGGCAGCTACGAGCACCACCTGCATCGCATGCGCCGGCTGTACCGCGAACAGGTGGGACGGCTGCGCCAGCTGGTGGCCGAGCACTTCCCGGCCGGCACCCGCGCCACCGAACCGCAGGGCGGATTCCTGCTGTGGCTGGAACTGCCGGGCGTGGATACGCGCGAGCTGTTCGAGCGAGCGCTGCAGGAGGACATCGTGTTCATGCCCGGCCAGGTCTATTCACGTGGCGCGCGATACCGCCACTGCCTGCGGCTGTCGTGCTGCCAGACCCTGGATGCGCGCTTCATTGGCGCGGTGGAACGACTGGGCGCGATCGCGCGGGAGCTGGCGGCCGCAGCAGGGTAGTGCCGGCCGCTGGCCGGCAACATCGGGATCACCGGGTGGATGCGGTTGCCGGCCAGCGGTCGGCACTACCCAGGATCACTCGAGCAGGTGCGCGCTCAGCGCTTCGCCATCCGCACCCGGCAGATGCGGCAGCCGTCCCCAGCACGGCATCGGCAGGCGCTGCTGCAACGTGGCGATGTTCTCATCCTGGCGCTGCATCGCCGGGTCGATGTGGTTGCCGATCCAGCCCAGGCACTGCACGCCGCTGGCCTGCAGCGACTGCGCAGTCAGCCGCGCATGGTTGACGCAGCCCAGCCGCATGCCCACCACCAGCAGCACCGGCAACTGCAGTGCTCGCACCAGGTCCAGCTGGTCCAGCGTGGCCGAGACCGGCGCCAGCCACCCACCGACGCCTTCCACCACCACGATGTCGGCCTGTGCGCGCAGTCGCGCGAACGCAGCCACGATCGGCGCCAGTTCCACCCGCACGCCGTCCTCGGCAGCGGCCAGCTCCGGTGCCAGCGGCTGCCGCAGCGCATACGGGTTCAGATCGGCATAGTCCGGCACCGGCCAGCTGGCTGCCTGCAGCGCCAGCGCGTCTTCGTTGCGCAGGCCCTGCCCCAGGTCTTCGCTGCCGCTGGCCACCGGTTTCATGCCCACCGCGCGCAGGCCGCGCCGGCGCAGCGCCTGCAGCAGCGCGGTGCTGGCCGCGGTCTTGCCGATCTCCGTATCGGTGCCGGTAATGAACAGGGCGGGCGGCAGCGTAGCGGGCAACGGCATCGATGGGCTCCAACAGGGCAACAGAGCGTGCATTATCGCCGGCCCGGCGCGCTTGCTAGACTGCGGGCATGTTCGCCAATGCCTCGCTTACCGGCAGCAAGCCGGAACAATACGCCCAGCTGCTGGAACAGGCCCGTGGCCTGGTCTACGCCGAGTCCGACCGCATCGCCAACGCGGCCAACCTCTCCGCACTGGTCTACCACGCCCTGCCCGACCTGAACTGGGTGGGTTTCTACCTGTACGACGGCACGGAGCTGGTGGTCGGCCCGTTCCAGGGCCTGCCGGCCTGCGTGCGCATCCCGCTGGACAAGGGCGTGTGCGGTGCCGCCGCCAGCCAGCGCGTGACCCAGCGCGTGGACGACGTCGATGCCTTCCCCGGCCATATCGCCTGCGATTCGGCCTCGCGTTCGGAACTGGTGGTGCCGCTGCTGCGCGGCGATGAACTGATCGGCGTGTTCGACATCGACAGCCCGAAGATCGGCCGCTTCGATGCCGATGACCAGGCCGGCCTGGAAGCCATCGCCCGCGTGTTCGTCGAGGCGCTGGGATGAGCGCACCGAAGCTGCGCAACATCGGCCCCAAGAGTGCAGCGTGGCTGCGCCAGGTCGGCCTGCGCAGCCGCGAGGACCTGGTTGCGACCGGCGCAGTCGGCGCCTTCGTCAAGGTCAAGCGCGCCGGCTTCAAGCCCAGCCTGAACCTGCTGTACTCGCTGGAAGGCGCGCTGCTGGACTGCCACTGGCAGGAACTGAGCGAGCCGCAGCGTGAGGCGCTGGTGCAGGATTACGAAGCACGCATCGCCGCGCATCCGCTGAAGGCGGCCGGCCCGGCGTCGGGTCCGGTGCATGAGCAGCGCTTCGATGCCGACGATGACGCGGAAGACAGCGTGACCGAGGATGCGGACGAGGATTGACCGCACCGGTAGTGCCGGCCGCTGGCCGGCAACTGCGTGGTCTTTTCAACATTCCTGAGACTGCCGGCCAGCGGCCGGCACTACCGATGGGTTACGGCTGCTGCAGTTCCAGCAGCTCGCCTGCCAGCCCGGCTTCGCCACGTTCCAGCCGTACCCGCAGGCGCGTGCCGTGGTCGATGCGCAGTGCCCAGCACAGCGACATCGGCAGGCCGCAGACCTGCGACAGCACCATGCGCAGCGGGCCGCCATGGCTGACCACCAGCGTTGGCACCGGGTCGTCATCATCGAGCAGTCGATCCAGCGCGCGCGCGATACGCCGCTCGAAGTGGCCCCAGCTCTCACCGTTGGGCGGTGGGTATGCATGCGGATCGGCATGGAAGGCCGCCAGTGCATCCTCCGGCAGGTCGAACAGCGACTGCCCGTCCCAATCGCCGAAATCCAGCTCTTCCCATTCCTCCTCCGCTTCCACGTCCAGCCCGCGCGGGGTGGCCAGGGCCATCGCCGTGTGCAGCGAGCGCAGCCGCGGCGAACTGATCACCCGTTCCCAGGGCTGCGCAGCGTAGGCGTCGACCAGTTCCTGCGGCAGGCGGGCCAGCTGCGGTGGATCGCTGCGGCCATCGAGGAACTCATCGCGACCGTTGCCGGCATGGCGGACCAGGTCGAGGATCATGCGTGCGTCCTGTACAGGCAACGCGGGAACAGCGGAAAACGGGCGGACATCGGCAACGGCACCACGGGATCGAGGGACCATTCTAAGGGCACAGCAAAGGCAGTCGGGTACGCTCGACGCTACGGGCCGCCTGCGATGCCGTAGACTGCGCGCACTTCCAGGTGACCTGCGGCCACGGCCGGCAGGTTGAAACGGGAAGCCGGTGACGCGTGAATCCACGCCAGGCCGGCGCTGCCCCCGCAACGGTAAGCACGTCAGTTCCAGGCAACAACGCCACTGTGCCGCAGGCATGGGAAGGCGCCTGGACGGTGGCCTCGCGCCACCCGGCGGCAAGCCCGGAGACCGGCCCGGAAGCCTCAGGTCGCGGTGCGGTGGGCATGGCGCTGGATGACCGCAGCCTGCGCTGCGGCGTCGGCGCATGCCTGCCTTCGCGGCTCCTCCCCTTCGCCACGCGGGCGTGCGTGGCACCTGGAGTCCCCCATGAAGCTGCAGTCCCGAATGCTGTCCCTGGCCGTGCTGGCCGCCCTGCCCGCGCTGGCCCAGGCCGCCGATGACACCACCGCGCTCGACCAGATCCTGGTCACCGCCACCCGCACCCCGATCGCCCTGCAGGACAGCATCGCACCAGCCCAGGTGATCGACCGCGCGCAGATCGAATCCAGTCAGGCCACCTCGTTGCAGGAACTGCTGCGCGGCCGCGCCGGCATCAACCTGACCAATGCCGGCGGGCTCGGCAAGCAGAGCTCGCTGTTCCTGCGCGGCACCAACTCGGGCCACACCGTGGTGCTGGTCGATGGCGTGCGCATCAACAGTGCCGACCTCGGCCTGGCCATGTACCAGGACCTGCCGCTGGCGCAGATCGAACGCGTGGAAATCGTGCGCGGCCCGCAGTCCAGCCTGTACGGCGCCGACGCCATCGGTGGCGTGATCCAGATCTTCACCCGCCGCAACCAGGGCGATTTTGCTCCGCACTTCCAGCTCGGTGGTGGCAACAACGGCCTGCGCGAAGCTAGCGGCGGCATCGGAGGTGGCACCGAACGCGGCTGGTTCGGCGCCGACATCGCCTACCAGCATTCCGATGGCGTCGATGCCTGCCGTGGCTCGGCGACGCTGTTCACCGGCTGCTTCGCTGACGAACCCGACCGCGACGGCTACCGCAACCTGTCCAAGAGCCTGCGTGGCGGCTACACCTTCAACGACCAGTGGAATGTGGAAGGCAGTGCGCTGCGCGCCGACGGCAAGAACCACTACGACGGCTATTACAACTACTCGGAAACCCGCCAGCAGGTGCTGGCCGGCAAGGTGCGCTACACCCCGTCCGGGCGCCTGGCGTTCACCGCCAACGTCGGCCGCAGCGACAACGAATCGGACAACTTCGGCGACTTCGGCGCACGCGGCAGCGCGCAGACCCACCGCGACAGCGCCTCGCTGCAGGGTGACTTCACCTTGACCGGAAGCCAGCTGCTGAGCACCGGCGTGGACTGGAGCGAAGACAACCTGGATGGCAGCAGCGCGGGCTACCTCGTCGACAGCCGTCGCAACACCGGCGTGTTCGTGCAGTACCAGGGCCGCTTCGGCCGCCATCAGCTGCAGGCCAGCGCACGCAACGACGACAACCAGCAGTTCGGCAACCACGCCACCGGCAGTCTCGGCTGGGCAATGCAGCTGGACCACGGCCTGCGCGTCAATGCCAGCTACGGCACCGCCTTCAAGGCACCGACCTTCAGCGACCTGTACGACCCGTGGAGCGGCGTGCCGACGTTGAAGCCGGAGAAGTCCAAGAGCGCCAACCTCGGTGTTTCGCAGCAGGGCCAGGGCTGGCATTGGGGCCTGGACGTGTACGAGACCCGCATCGATGACCTGATCACCTACGATGCGTCCACGATGAAAATGCAGCAGGTGGAGAAGGCGCGCATCCGTGGCGCCGAACTGACCGGTGGCGTGCTGCTGGCCGGCTTCGACCTCAACGCGCAGCTGAGCTACACCGACCCGCGCAACCGCACCCATGGCAGCACCCAGTTCGACAACTGGCTGCCGCGCCGTGCACAGCAGACCGCGCGCCTGGACGTCGACCGCCGCTTCGGCGATTTCCGCGCCGGCCTGACCGTGCAGGGTGCGGGCAAGCGCTATGACGATGCCGCCAACGCGGTGAAGGTCGGTGGCTACGGCACGCTGGACCTGCGCGCCGAGTACGCGCTGACGCCGGCGTGGTCGCTGCTGGCACGTGCCGCCAACGTGTTCGACCGCCGCTACGAGACGGTGGCGTGGTTCAACCAGCCCGGCCGCGAATACCAGCTGAGCGTGCGTTACCAGCCGAAATGAAGGCGCGCGCCGGGCATCGCCCGGCGCCGATCTACTGTAGAGCCGAGCCCATGCTCGGCTCACGCAATGAAGCAGCCGAGCGTGGGCTCCGCTCTACACCCGAACGCCCGCGGCCAACCCCGGCAACTCACGCAGGTCGTCAATCACCGCCACCGCCTGTGCGGTGGCCAGGTCCAGGCCACGCGGATAACCGTAACGCACCAGTGCGATCGGCATGCCTGCCTCTTCGGCGGCGCGGTAGTCGGTCAACGAATCACCCACCATCAGGCAGGCATCCACCGCCAGCCCGAAGTGCGCAGCGATGTGCCGCAGCGGCTCACCGCTGGGCTTGCGCTGCGGCAGCGAATCGCCGCCCAGTACCAGCGCGAACGCATCACCAATGCCCAGGTGTTGCAGCAGTGGCGGCACCAGCGCTTCGGGCTTGTTGGTGCAGATCGCCAGCGGAACACCGCGTGCACGCAGCTGCATCAGCGCTTCGGCCACGCCATCGAACAGGCGCGGGCTGCGCAGCAGGCACTCACGGTAGTGCACCATGAACACCGGCATCACTTCGGCCAGGTCGACCTCACGACCCGCGGCGTGCACGGCCTGCTCGACCAGGCGGCGCACACCGTCGCCGATCCAGCCCAGAACCGTGGCTTCCGGCACGCGTGCCATGCCGATGTCTTCCAGCGTGCGGTTCAGTGCTTCGGCGATATCAGCTGCGCTGTCGACCAGCGTGCCATCTAGGTCGAACACGACCAGCGGATAGGGATACGACAAGGGACGGCACCTGCACGACGTGGGGCCGCCCATTGTACGCCGCTGGTTTCTGCGCCGATCCGCCTCAACCGATCCGGCGTGCGCGGGTGGCCAGGAACGTGGGCAGGTAGCGGTCGATCAGGAAGCGCGGCTGCGGCTGCCAGTCTTCCATGAAGCGATCGATGACGAACCCCGCATCCAGCTGCCCGCCGATCAGTTCGGTCAGGCTGTGGCCAAAGGTCAGCGCATCGCCGCGGCCGAGTTTCGCCTCACGTTCTGCGGCGGGCAGGTCTTCCAGGTCCGAATAGGGAATGGCGTACTGCGGCCGGATCAGGCCCTGCGCATCGAGCTGCGGATCGCGCGCGCCGACGAACAGCACCGGGTTGTAGAAGCTGGCCATCAACATGCCGTCGCGCGCCAGCACGCGGCGGCATTCGGTCCACACCGGGCGCACGTCGGGTACGTACAGGTTGGAGATCGGATGGAACACCACGTCGAAGCTGTCGTTGGCGAATACGTGCAGGTCGCGCATGTCGCCCTGCACCGTGCGCAGCTGCAGGCCATCGCGCGCCGCCACGCTGCGGTCCTGTTCCAGCTGCCCGTCGGAGAGATCGAACACGGTGACGTCGGCGCCCGCAGCGGCCAGCACCGGTGCCTGCTGGCCCCCGCCCGAGGCCAGGCACAGGATGCGGCGGCCACGCACATCGCCCAGCCAGTCCAATGGCAGCGCGCGTGGGGTCAGATGCACCTGCCAGCGGCCTTCGCGCGCGGCGGCAATGGTTGAACTTTCCACCGGGCGCGACCATTCGCGCACTTCGCTGGCCTGGCGGTCCCAGGCAGCACGGTTGTGGTCGATCAAGGCCTGTCCATGGTTCATGTGTTCTCCTTGCCCGGTGGGCGCCAATCCAGATCCTGGAAGGCCGGGCTGGCGAAACACTCGGCCAGGTAGTCCAGGAATCGCCGCATGATAGCGGGCTGCTGTCGCCGTGACGCGTACACGGCATGAATGCCGAGTTCGTCCAGGCTGAATTCGGGCAGCAGTTCGATCAGCTCGCCGGTACGCAGCAGCGGCGCCACCTGGTAGGTCGGCAGCATGGCGATACCGGCACCGGCCCGCACCGCCTCCAGCAGCAGCGAGGCCTCGTTGGCGCTGATGTTGCCGCCCACCGCCACCGACAGCGAACGGCCGTCTCGGTGCAGCTGCCACAGGCTCTTGCCGACGTAGTGGTGGGTCAGGCAGTTGTGCGCGGCCAGATGCTCGGGAGCAGTCGGCGTGCCGCGTGCCTGCAGGTAGGACGGCGTCGCGCACAGCACCGAGCGGCAGGTGGCCAGCCGCCGCGCGATCAGGCTGGGATCGATCTGGCGCGCGATGCGCACGGCCAGGTCCACCCGCTCCTCCACCAGGTTCACCGTGCGGTCGACCAGCAGCAGCTCGATGCGTGCCGCCGGATGGCGCGCAACAAAGCCGGCCACCGCCCGCGCCAGGTGGCTCTGCCCGAACGACACGCTGGCAGTCACCCGCAGCGTGCCATGCGGCTCGGGATCATCGCTGGCCAGCTCGCCCTGCAGTTCCTCGCCGATCGCCAGCATCTGCCGGAAGCGCGCCAGTGCCGCCTCGCCGGGCCCGGTCAGACTGACCCGGCGCGTGGTCCGGTGCAGCAGGCGTGCGCCCAGCCAGCCCTCGACCTCAGCCAGGTAGCGGCTGACCATCGCCCGCGACATGTCCAGCACCTCTGCCGCCGCGGTCAGGCTGCCGCGCTCGGCCACCTCGACGAACACGGTCATGGCGGTCAATCGGTCCATATGCTCGATCCATGCAACAAACAAGCACGTTATACGCTGTTTTTCGAGCGACTGCAGCGGCCTAGAGTGGCGCCATTCCCACCCCACAGCGCCCCACGGAGTCCTGCCATGAAGATCGCCCTCGTTGGTTCCACCGGCAACATCGGCCGCCAGATCGCCCGCCACGCGCTGGCCCGCGGCCACGAACTCACTGTCATCGTGCGCAGCGCGCAGGACCTCCCGGCCGAGCTGGCCGGTGCCCATCCGGTGATCGCCTCGCTGGATGACCAGGACGCGCTGGTTGCCGCCATCGCCGGCCACGACGTGCTCGCCAGTGCCTACGGCCCGCGCCCGGGCGATGACATCGGCCGCGTCGGCGAGGTCGCCGCGCAGCTGGCGGCTGCCGCGCGCAAGGCCGGCGTGCCGCGCCTGGTGGTGGTTGGCGGTGCCGGCAGCCTGGAAGTCGCACCCGGCGTGCAGCTGGTCGACACCCCCACCTTCCCGGAGGCCTACAAGCCGTACGCGCTGGCCCACCGCGAGGCGTTCAACCGCCTGCAGGCAGTGGACGACCTGGACTGGACCTTCTTCTCGCCGGCCGCCGAAATCGGCCCGGGTGAAGAGCGCGGCCAGTACCGCGTGCAGCCCAAGGCGTTCCTGGCCGATACCAGCGGCCACAGCCGCATCAGCTACGCCGACTATGGCGCGGCGTTCGTCGCCGAACTGGAAGCGCACGCGTATCCGAAGCAGATCATCACCGCAGCGTATTGATCCACGCACGTCCCATGTAGAGCCAAGCCCGCGCTCGGCTCTACGCGAACATGCAGCCGGGCATTGGCCCGGCTCTACACAAGGAATTCCCATGCGTACCGCTGCCCTGCTGCTTCCCCTTGCCCTGGCCGCCAGCTTCACCAGTGCGCCGCTGCTGGCCGCACCGGCCACCACGGCGCCGGCGGCGGCGACGAAATCCCAGCTGCACCTGCAGACCTTCCATCCCGGCCCGCAGGCAATGTTCTCGGTGTCCTCGGTGCTGATCGAAGGCCGCCACGACGCGATCCTGGTCAATGCGCAGTTTGGTGCCAGCGATGCGCGCAAGCTGGTCGAGCTGATCCGCGCCAGCGGCAAGCAGCTGACCACGATCTACATCAGCCACGGCGATCCGGACTACTACTTCGGCCTGGCCACCCTGCAGGACGCCTTCCCGCAGGCACGCATCGTCGCCACCGCGCAGACCGTCGCCCACATCCAGCAGACCCAGGCCGGCAAGCTGGCCTACTGGGGACCGAAGATGGGTGCCGACGTGCCCGCGCGCATAGTGCTGCCGCAGGTGCTGGATGGCGATGCACTGCAGCTGGAAGGCCAGCGCCTGCCGCTGATCGGCCTGGATGGCCCGACCCCGGACCGCACGGTGCTGTGGGTGCCGTCGCTGCGCGCGATCGTCGGTGGCATTCCGGTGGTAGCCGGCGAGCACGTGTGGATGGCCGACACGCAGACGCCTAAGTCGCACACCGACTGGCTGCAGACCCTGCAGCGGTTGCAGGCACTGAAGCCGAAGGTGGTGGTGCCGGGGCATTACGCGCCGGGTGCCGCACTGGATGCCAGTGCGCTGCGCTTCACTGCGGACTACATCCGCGCGTTCGATGTCGAGACGGCAAAGGCCAAGGACAGTGCGGCGCTGGTGAAAGCAATGCAGTCGCGCTACCCGAAGCTGGACGGCGTGGCATCGCTGGAGCTGAGTGCGAAGGTGGCCAAGGGCGAGATGCAGTGGCCTTAAGGTAAAGGGTTGTTTTGCAGGGCTGCGCCCTGCACCTGCTCAATGCAACGGCAACGGCAACAGCTGGATATCTGTGGGTTGGCGGGGTGGGTCCGATGGCAGGGGACGCCGTGAACCCCTCCATGGGGGCTTGGTCGCGGCATCCATGCCGCTCATGCCCCCGCAACCGGACCCACCTCGCCTTCGACAGATCTCGGCAATCTGCTGGGGTCGGATCCCGTTGCTGCGCAACGGGCTCTGACCCCGCCTTTGCCGATCAGAGGGATGTGGAATCGTTCGGTCCGTGCTCGAACAATTCCCCCTGCACCACGGCCTCCTTTTCGCGGAACCCACCCAGCCCGACGCCGACCAGGCGGTAACGCGTCTCCGCCGGCAGGTCGACGCGGGCGCGCAGGGCCAGTGCGATGTCGCGCAGTTCTTCCATCGATTCCGGCGGGCGCTCCGGGGTGAAACTGCGGGTGAGGATGCGGAACTGCGCGGTCTTCAGCTTCAGCACCACGGTGTGGCCGACGCGTTCAGTCTTGCGCGTGGCATTCCAGGTCTTCTCCGCCAGTTGCACGATCGCCTCGCCCAGGTCTTCCAGCAGCAGGTCCTCGGCAAAGGTGTCCTCCGAGGAGATCGACTGTACCTGCTGGTCCGGTTCCACCGGCCGCTCGTCGATGCCGCGTGCACGGTTGTACAGGCTGCGGCCGAAACTGCCGAACGCCTCTTCCAGGTCGACCAGGGACCACCGCCGCAGGTCGCCGCAGGTGACGATGCCACGCGCGGCAAGTTTGCCTTCCATCACCTTGCCGACGCCTGGCACCCGGTTCACCGGCAGCGGCAGCAGGAACGCGTCCACCCGCTGCGGTGGAATCACGAACTGGCCATCGGGCTTGCGCCAGTCCGAAGCGATCTTGGCCAGGAACTTGTTCGGCGCGATCCCGGCTGAAGCGGTCAGGTTCGTCTCCTCGCGGATCTGCGCACGGATGGTGCGGGCGATGTCGGTGGCCAGTTCGATGCCGCTCTTCGGCTCGGTCACGTCCAGGTAGGCCTCGTCCAGCGACAACGGCTCGACCAGGTCGGTGTGGCGCAGGAAGATCTCGCGTACCTGGCGTGACACCGCCTTGTAACGTGCAAAGTCCGGCGGCACGAAGATCGCGTCCGGACACAGGCGTTCGGCGCGCAGCGCCGGCATCGCCGAACGCACGCCGAACACGCGTGCCTCGTAGGACGCCGCACACACCACCGAGCGCGCGCCGCGCCATGCCACAACCACCGGCTTGCCGCGCAGTGACGGATCGTCGCGCTGCTCCACCGACGCGTAGAACGCGTCCATGTCGACGTGGATGATCTTGCGCAGTCGGGTCATGTCAGGCGGAAAGGGCGGGGGCGTGCCGAACGGGCCACACGCCGAAGTATGGTCGTTGCACATCAACAGGATGCGCGTATTCCATTGAAAACACTACGGTTGCGTACGGTTGAAATGTTTGATCGGCGCAGTTTCCACGGGCATCCTCGAACGCTTGTTTCCCTGTTTCCCCGCTTCCAGGATTGTGCTTCATGACCCGTCTCCACGCGTTCAACCGCGAACAGCTGCTGGCCAGCGCACGCGGTGAACTGTTCGGCACCGCCGCCGGCCGTTTGCCCAACGATCCGATGCTGATGTTCGACCGCATCACCGACATCCACGAGGACGGCGGACCGCACGGCAAGGGCATGGTACGCGCCGAGCTGGATATCCGCCCGGACCTGTGGTTCTTCGGCTGCCACTTCATCGGCGACCCGGTCATGCCCGGCTGCCTGGGCCTGGACGCCATGTGGCAGCTGACCGGCTTCTTCCTGACCTGGCTGGGTGCCCCCGGCAAGGGCCGCGCACTCGGCTGCGGCGAGGTGAAGTTCACCGGCCAGGTACTGCCGGACGCCAAGCTCGTGCGCTACGAGATCGACATCAGCCGTGTCATCAACCGCAAGCTGGTGATGGCCCAGTCGGACGCCCGCATGTACGTGGATGACCGCGAAATCTACAGCGCGCGCGACCTGCGCGTCGGCCTGTTCACTGAAACCGGGAGCTTCTGATGCGTCGCGTCGTCATCACCGGCATGGGCATCACGTCCTGCCTCGGCAATGATCTGGATACCGTTTCGGCCGCGCTGCGCGAAGGGCGCTCGGGCATCACCGCCTTGGCCGACCATGCCGAAGCGGGCCTGCGCAGCCAGGTCGGCGGTCGCGTCGACCTCGATCTGGAGGCGCTGATCGACCGCAAGCAGAAGCGCTTCATGAGCGACGCGGCGGCCTTCGCTTACCTGTCCATGCGCGATGCCATCGCCGATGCCGGGCTCAGCCCCGAGCAGGTCAGCAACCTGCGCACCGGCCTGATCGCCGGTTCCGGCGGCGGCTCCAGCGAATGGCAGATCGGCGCGGTCGACCTGCTGCGCGAGCGTGGCGTGCGCAAGGTCGGCCCGTACATGGTGCCGCGCACAATGTGCTCGACGGTCTCGGCCTGCCTGGCCACGGCCTACCAGATCAAGGGCGTCAGCTACTCGCTGTCGGCCGCCTGCGCGACCTCGGCGCACTGCATCGGCGCTGCCGCGGACATGATCCGCCACGGTGCGCAGGACATCATGTTCGCCGGTGGCGGTGAAGACCTGCACTGGTCGATGAGCGTGATGTTCGATGCGATGGGCGCGCTGTCGACCAGCTTCAACGAAACCCCGGCCAGCGCCTCGCGTCCGTACGACAAGGACCGCGACGGCTTCGTCATCGCCGGTGGCGGCGGCATGCTGGTGCTGGAGGACTACGACCACGCCGTTGCGCGTGGCGCGCACATCCATGCCGAGCTGATCGGCTACGGCGTGACCTCCGATGGCGCCGACATGGTCGCGCCGTCCGGCGAGGGCGCGGTGCGCTGCATGAAGATGGCACTGCAGGGCGTCGATCGCCCGCTGGACTACCTCAACACCCACGGCACCTCGACCCCGCTGGGCGATGTCACCGAGCTCAACGCGATCCGTGAAGTGTTCGGCGATGCGGTACCACCGCTGTCCTCGACCAAGGCGCTGTCCGGCCATTCACTGGGCGCGGCCAGCGTGCACGAGGCGATCTACTGCCTGCTGATGATGCGCGATGGCTTCGTCGCCGGTTCGGCCAACATCGGCGAGCTGGACCCGAAGTTGGAGAGCTTCCCGATCCTGCGCGAGAGCCGCGAGCAGAAGCTGGACACGGTGATGTCCAACAGCTTCGGCTTCGGTGGCACCAACGCTGCGCTGGTGTTCGGGCGGGTGTGATTGAACAGGTGTGCCGACCAACGGTCGGCACCCACCAGAAGATGTGGAGCCGAGCCCATGCCCGGCTCAGTGCCAACCAAGGTCGGCAGCCACCGCTACTTCGGCAGCAGCGGCAGCAGCAGGGCGTGCGCGTCCACCAGCGAGCCGACGATGCGGTGGCCCAGTGCGCGCAGCTCTTCATCCGGATGCACCAGGTCCGGCACCTGGATCACGGTCATGCCGGCGGCCAGTGCGGCCCGCGTGCCGGCCGGTGAATCTTCCAGCGCCAGGCAACGTTCGGGCGCCTGGCCCAGCCGCTGCGCGGCCAGCAGGTAGATATCCGGCGCCGGCTTCGGCTGCGCCACATCACCACTGGTGATCACGGCATCGAAGTACGGCAGCAGGCCTGCGGCCGCCAACTTGCGGTTGGCGCGCGGCTGCCGCGTGGTGGTCGCCACCGCACGCGGTACCGCGTGCGCCTTCAGCAGCTCCAGCAGCTCCAGGATGCCCGGCCGCAGCGGCAGCCCGGTCTGCGTGCGTGCTTCGTACAGCTCATGGCAACGTGCCGCCACCGCGTCGATCAGGCTGTCCTCGATGCCCTGCGCGCGCAGCAACGCATGCGTATCGTGGTCGCCGAGGCCGACCATGCGCAGGAACACCGCTTCCTCCAGGCCCAGCCCGAATTCGTCGGCGGCCTCGCTCCAGCAGGCCAGCGAGACCCGCTCGCTGTCGATCATCAAACCGTCCATGTCGAAGATGACGGCGTCGGGCAGGAACGGCAGCGCAGCGAAGGGGGTCATGGAGCGAACAACGTATCCAGGTCGGTGGAAGTGAGCTGCCGCCATTGCCCTTCGTCCAGCCCCTGCAGGTCCAGCCCGCCGACGCGGCTGCGGTGCAGGGCCTGCACGTGGTTGCCGGTGGCGGCGAACATGCGGCGTACCTGATGGTAGCGGCCTTCATGCAGCACCAGGCGTGCGCGACGCGCCTCCAGCACTTCGAGTTCAGCCGGCAGCAGGGGCGTCTTCTCGGACTCCAGCATCAGCGTGCCGCTGGCGAACAACGCCACTTCGTCGCCGCGCAGGTCCTCGCTCAACTCGACTTCGTAGACCTTCGGCAGCTTCGACTTCGGCGAGATGATCCGGTGCAGCAGGCCGCCATCGTCGGTCAGCAGCAGCAGGCCACTGGTCTCGCGGTCGAGGCGGCCCACCGTGGACAGCACCGGATCACGGTCGCGGAAGCGCGGCGGCAGCAGGTCGTAGATCAGGCGGCCGGTGTCCTTGGTCGAACAGGTGTAGCCGGCGGGCTTGTGCAGCGCGATCGACAGCCCCACCGGCGGGTCCAGCGGCTCGCCATCGACGCGGATCGCCTCGTGCGGCACCTGGTCATCGGCGTACAGCACCTCACCGTCGGCGTCGGTGACGCGGCCTTCGCGGAACATCCACTGCACCTGCTTGCGGCTGCCATAGCCCAGGTTGGCGATGAGCTTGACCAGCTTCACTTGCCCTTCCCCTTCACTGCTTCAACCAGCTTGAAACCGTCGCGCTCGGCGACCACGCGCACCGCACCGAAGCTGTCGTTGAGGGTGTGCTCGTACGGCAGATGGCGGTTGGCCACCACGTACAGGCGCCCGCCCGGGCGCAGCGCCTGCGCGGCCACGGCGATGAAGCGCTGGCCGATGTCCGGGCGGTCGGCACGCGACGGCGTGTGGAACGGCGGGTTGCTGATGATGACGTCGTAGCCCGGCTCGATGCCGGCGGTGACGTCGCGCCACAGGAAGCGCAGCGGCAGCGCGCGCGGCGGCGGCGCCAGGTTCAGTTCGGCCAGGGCCAGCGCACGCTGCTCGGCCTCGTACAGGTCCAGCGCGGTGATCTTCGGGCAGCGTTCCAGCAGCTCGCGCGAGAGATAGCCGTAGCCTGCGCCAAGGTCGGCGGCGCGGCCGGCCAGGTCGGCCGGCAGGTGCTCGGCCAGCAGCGCCGATGCCGGATCGATGCGGTCCCAGGCGAACACGCCCGGGCGGCTGAGGAAGCGTCCGCCCATGATCGGGCGCACCGCATCCAGCGCCGACCAGCGCTTGGCCAGGTCGGGGTCGTGCTGGCCCTGCAGCGGGGCGGTCCAGTACACGCGGCAGTGGTTCTTGGTCAGGCAGCCGCCGAGACCGGCCAGCTGCTTGAGGTCGCCTTCACCGGAGCGCGCGCCTTCGTTGTTGGCCTGGCAGGCAACGATGCGGCCGCCCTCGGCGACCAGCGCCAACGCGCGGGCGAACAGCGCACGGGCTTCTTCACGCTGGCGCGGTGGCAGCACCAGCACCAGCGGGTAACGGCCCTTGCCGGCCACATCGTCCAGCTGGCCGCTGACGGTCCAGCCGGTGGCCTGCTGCAGCGGCTGCGCGAACGGGGCAAAGCTCTGTTCGCAGTGCAGCTCGCGGTTGCCGGCCGCTTCGCGCAGCGGCCAGCCATCGCGGGCACGCAGGAAAGCCACCGGGCCCTCCGGCCAGCGCAGGGCGCCTTGGGAGAACGGCAGGAGCAGGGTCTGCAGGGGGGCGTCGTCGCTGGAGGCCATCGGCGCGGGTACTTCAAGCGTGAGGGCCGTCCATTGTACCGGCTTGGCCGGGCCGGCCCCGGCAGGCCGCTTTGCGAAACCCGAACGGGGCCTTGATCTGCCAGAAACATTGAAACGTTCAGGGTAGAGGCTCCCCCGGAAACCCAGGAGAACCTGCATGCGAGCCTTGTTCGTCGGTGGCGTCGTCGACAACAGTGAAATGGACCTGGAAGGCAGCCATCCGCCCGTGCACTACCCCGAGGACACCGGCGGCGGGCACTCGCGTTACCGGCTGCACCAGGTCGGCCATGGCGCCGATGGCAGCGTGGCCTATGCGGTATATGGCGCACCGGACCTGGCCGATGACGAGGTGGCCCGGGTGGCGGAAGAACGCGCCTACGCGCGCCGGTTCGAAGCGACGCCGACCTTGTTCGAGCATTGACACATCCGTAGCGCCCGAGCAGATGCTCGGGCGCCAGCCGAGCGTGGGCCCGGCTCTACATCGGATCAAGGCGCCTTGGGTGGCAGGCGGTTGATGCTGGCAATCTCGTCCAGCCACACATGGTGCTGCTGCACCGGCGTGTCGTAGTCATCCAGGCGCAACTGGCCGTTGCTGCCTTCATCACCAGCGACGTTGCGGTACTGCTGCACGGTTGGCCTCACGGCCACCGTGCCGAGCAGGCGGCGGCCATCGTGCAGAATCAGTTCCACCTGCGTTTCGCCTTCCAGCTGCGGCAGCAGGGCTTCCAGGCGCGCGATCTGCGCCGGATCGGTATGGATACGGGGAGCTATGCGGGACATCGGCGACCTCCTGCATGCAGGGTCGCCGATCGGCCGTGAATGCTCAGTGCAGCGCGCTGTCGGCGCGGGGTACCTGCACCTTGCGTACCGCAGCCACCAGCTGCGCCACCGAGTACGGCTTGGCCACGTGTTCCTGGAAACCCGACGCCAGCGCACGGCGGCGGTCATCGGCACGCGCCAGCGCGGTGACGGCGACCGCGGGCAGGGTCGTGGCATCCACGCCCATGTCCTCGCGCAGCGTGCGCACCAGGCCATAACCATCCATGCCCGGCATGCCGATGTCGGTCAGCATCACGTGGTACTGCAGATGGCCGGTGTCGGCCAGCAACGCCAGCGCCTCACCGGCCGAACTGGCCGCCGACACGCTGGCGCCCTGCTCTTCCAGCATGCGCCGCAGGTACTCCAGCACTTCCGGCTGGTCTTCCACCGCCAGCACGTGCATGCCGCGCAGCGGATACGGCTCGACGATCACCGGTTCCAGGATCGGCCCGCTGATCACTTCGCGCAGCGGGCGCCGCTCGGCATCGGGAAGGTGCTGCGGCAGGCGCACGGTGAACGTAGCGCCATGGCCGTGCCCCTCGCTGGCCGCGGCGACCGTGCCGCCATGCAGTTCGACCAGCTGCTGCACGATCGCCAGGCCCAGTCCCAGTCCACCATGGCGCCGGGTGGTGGTGCCATCGGCCTGGCGGAAGCGGCTGAACAGGTGATTGAGGAATTCGGGTGCGATGCCATCACCGGTGTCGCGCACGGTGATTTCCCAGTGGTTGCCGTCGGCCCGCAGCTGCAGGTCGATGCGGCCTTCAGCCGGGGTGAACTTGATCGCGTTCGAGAGCAGGTTCCAGAACACCTGCTGCAGGCGCGTCGCATCGCCCAGCACCAGGCTCGGCTGTTCGGGCAGCTGCAGGTGCACGTCCAGTGCCTTGCCTTCGGCCACCAGTTCCTGCGCGCCGATGGCCTCGCCCAGCACCGTGCGCAGGTCCAGCACTTCCACCTCCAGCTGCACCTTGCCCAGCAGCATGCTGCTGAGGTCCAGCATGTCCGAGATCAGCCGCTTCTGCGCGCCGGCGCTGTTGGCGATCACGTTCAGGCCCTTGTACAGAGGGCTGGTGTTGTCCACACGCTGCAGCAGCAGCTCACTCCACCCGAGGATGGTGGTCAGCGGCGTACGCAGTTCATGCGACAGCGTGGCCAGGAACTCGTCCTTCAGCCGCGCCATGTTCTCCGCAGCGCTGCGCGCGGCGCGCTCGGACTGCAGCAGTTCCTCGCGGGCCAGTTCGATCTCGCGGCGTTCGGTCACGTCCGGGCTGCTGCCGGCCAGGCCGATGAAGCGGCCCATCCGCGAGAAACGCGGGCGTGCGTTCATCTCCAGCCAACGCCACTGGCCATCGGCGCGCCGCGCACGCACCAGCGCGTGCATCGAACGCTGCGCCTTCAGCGCTTCCTGCAGTTCGTATTCGAATACCGACGCATCGTCCGGATGCACCAGGCCGCGCCAGACATCTTCCGGCACACGCGTCTCGTCGCCACCGAAGAACTCGCTGAAGGCGCTGTTGACGAAACGGGCATGGCCGCGCTCATCGAGCACCCACACCGGCATCGGCAGGCCGTCGGCCAGCGCGCTGAAGCGCGCTTCGCTCTCGCCCAGCTCCACTTCCATCTGCTTGCGTGCGGTGATGTCGAAGAACAGGATGCCGACCTTGTCCTCGCCTGGCCGGCCCACGCGCACCGCGTCGACCGCGAACGAACGACCCAGCGCACGCGCTTCCATCTCGAACTGGGCAGGACGGCCGCTGCGTGCGACCTCGCCGTAGATACGGAACCAGTCCTGCTCATGGTTGGGTTCCAGCTCGGTCATGCGCTGTCCACGCGCATCCTTCAGCCCGGTGTGGCGCTCGAAGGCATCGTTGACCTCGAGGAAACGATAGTCGACCGCACGATCGCCCTCGAACAGCACCTGGATCACGCAGAAACCAGCGTTGATGCGCTCAAGCACGCCATGATGCAGGTCGGGTTCGGGCGCCTGCACCATCATCGGTGGGCGCTCCACGAGGGGCGGCAGTGTGGACAAGGGCGTCTGGACGGGCCGGATTGGAAGCACAGCATCTTCCAAAGCGCGTATTCACAGCGTCAAGCGCCGTCAGTCATGGTTGACGACGATGAATTGGCGGCAACCGCTCTTGTCGGTGTCGCAATCGGCCGTTGCGGTGGCTGGAAAGCGGGATCACACTCGATCTATAAATCGCATCGTCCCCGTCGATGGGACGCAGGAGACCGTCATGAACCGCTCGTTGGCCACTGCCCTGCTGCTGGCAGGCGCCCTCATGGCGGGCAGCGCGAACGCCGCGCCGCGCGCCGTCACCGATCCGGATGCGCCCCGCGCGCTGCAGGCCAATGGCCCGGTCAGCGTGAAGTGGGACGATCCAGCCGGATTCACCGAAATCCGCCAGAGCACCAACCGCTTCGAGGCCGAACGCGGCAACTGGGTGCAGCAGCTGGCCAGCTACGTGCAGACCACGGCGGCCAAACCGCTGCAGCCCGGGCAGACCCTGGACGTGACCCTGGTCGACATCAAGCGCGCCGGCGACTACGAGCCCTGGCACGGCCCGCGCGGCAGCGACATCCGGATCATGCGGGACATCTATCCGCCGCGGATCACCCTGCAGTACACGCTGAAGGACGCCAGTGGTCGCATCGTCGATGAGGGCGAAGCCAAGCTCAGCGACACCGGCTACCTGCACAACCTGGGGCTGAAGAGCGACAGCGATCCGCTGCGCTACGAGAAGCGCCTGATCGACGACTGGGTGAAGCGCGAGCTGAGCACGCGGGCTACTGCTGCACGATGATTCCGGGCAGCTCTACCTGCCGGCAGGTGTCGACCTTGGTCGACACGCATTGCACGGTGCCGACCAGGGTAGGCTTCTACCAGAGCCGAGCGCGGGCTCGGCTCTACACGTAGACTTTCGCCACGCGCTTGACCGCGCACGGCAGCTGGTAGGCACTCACGCCGCAGCGCGGCGCCAGTTCCGACAGCGTCGGCGCAGAACCCCACAGTTCCACCACACTGCCGATGCCGGCCTGCGCATGCGCGGTCAGGTCCACCGTCAGCATGTCCATCGACACGCGCCCGATCAGTACGCCGGGCTGGCCATCGATCAGTACCGGCGTGCCGTTGGGGGCGAACTGCGGATAACCGTCGGCATAGCCAAGCGCGACCACGCCCACGCGGGTGCGCGCCTTGGCCACGAAGCGTGCGCCATAGCCCACCGGCTCACCGGCCTCGATCCATCGCTCGGCAATCACCTTCGACTGCATCGTCATCACCGGGCGCAGGCGCTCGGTCAGCGCGGTGTTGTCCGGCAGCGGATTGGCGCCGTACAGCATCAGGCCCGGGCGCACCCAGTCGCTGCGTACATCCGGCCAGCCCAGCAGTGCCGGCGAATTGCACACGCTGGTCTCGCCGTCCAGGCCGTCGATGGCGCGCGCGAAGGTCGCCGCCTGTTCATGGGTGCGTTCGCTGTCCAGCTCGTCGGCACGCGCCAGGTGGGTCATCAGCACGATGCGCTCGACCTGCGGCAGCGCCGACAGGCGTGCATGCGCGGCGCGGAAGCTGTCCACGTCCAGGCCGAGGCGATGCATGCCGCTGTCCAGCTTCAGCCACACGGTCAGCGGGCGCGGGCTGTCGAATGCAACCAGCGCTTCCAGCTGCCACGGCGAGCCCACCGCGAACCAGAAATCGTGCTCGGCCACCAGCGCCATGTCACTGGGTTCGAAGATGCCTTCCAGCAGCAGGATCGGCGCACGGATCCCGGCCTGGCGCAGTTCCAGCGCCTCTTCGATGGTGGCCACGCCGAAACCATCAGCCTCGCCTTCGAGCGCCTGTGCACAGCGCACCGCGCCATGGCCATAGGCATCGGCCTTGATGATCGCCAGGGCCTTGCCACCGCCCAGTTCACGGGCAAGCCGGTAATTGCTGCGCAGGGCGCCCAGATCGATCAGCGCGCGGGCAGGACGCATGTGCGGTTCTCATGTTGCGGGGCGTGACCGTACTGGCCGTAGCGGAAAATATCCAGGCCTTCGGTGCTGATCTGCGGCTGGCGCGCGCTCATCAGGTCGGCCAGGTAACGGCCCGAGCCGCAGGCCATGGTCCAGCCCAGGGTGCCGTGGCCGGTGTTGAGGTACAGGTTGCGGAACGGCGTGGCGCCGATCACCGGCGTGCCGTCCGGCGTGGCCGGGCGCAGGCCTGTCCAGAACTGTGCGCGCGACAGGTCGCCGCCCTTCGGGTAGAGGTCGCTGACCACCAGCTCCAGGGTCTCGCGACGACGCTGCGACAGCGACAGGTCGAAACCGGCCACTTCGGCCATGCCACCGACGCGGATGCGGTCGTCGAAGCGGGTGACCGCCACCTTGTAGCTCTCGTCGAGGATGGTCGAGGTCGGCGCCATCGCCGGGTCGGTGATCGGCAGGGTCAGCGAATAGCCCTTCAGCGGGTACACCGGCAGGCGCATGCCCAGCGGTGCGACCAGCGCCGGCGAATAGCTGCCGAGCGCGACCACGAAGCGGTCGGCGGTTTCCCGCTTGCCGTCGATGCGCACGCCGGTGATGCGGTCGCCCTCGAACTCGAGGCCGGTGATGTCCTGGTCGAAGCGGAACTCGACACCGGCATCCACGCACATCTGCGCCAGGCGCCGGGTGAACAGCTGGCAGTCGCCGGTCTGGTCACGCGGCAGGCGCAGCGCGCCGACCAGGCCGTCGACATGGGCCAGGGCCGGTTCGGCCTGGATGATGCCGGCGCGGTCCAGCACCTCGTACGGCACGCCGTACTGGGCCAGGATCTCGATGTCCTGCGCAGAGGCATCCAGCTGCTGCTGGGTGCGGAACAGCTGCGTGGTGCCCAGGTCGCGGCCTTCGAACTCGATGCCGATCTGCGCGCGCAGCTCGTTCAGGCAGTCGCGGCTGTACTCGGACATGCGCACCATGCGCGCCTTGTTGATCGCGTAGCGCTCGTGGGTGCAGTTGCGCAGCATCTGCCACAGCCAGCGGTACTGGGCCAGGTCCATGCCCGGCTTGATCGCCAGCGGCGCATGCTTCTCGAACAGCCAGCCGATGGCCTTCTTCGGCACGCCCGGGGCGGCCCACGGCGAGGTGTAGCCGAACGACAGCTGGCCGGCATTGGCGAAGCTGGTTTCCAGCGCCGGGCCGGGTTGGCGGTCGATGACCGTGACTTCAAACCCGGCCTGTCGCAGGTACCAGGCACTGGTGGTGCCGATCACGCCGCTGCCGAGAACTAGGACTCGCATGGGACTTCTCCAACCCGATCATTCCCTGCACTGGAGCGTGCCGGGACCATAATTGGGGAAGTATAGACAGCCAATCCCAGTTGATTTGCCTGATTTGAAATCAATCGGCAGGATGTTCTCCTGCAATTCATTCCCCAAGGTTGACGGCCATGGCCACCCGTACCCGCGAACTGGACAAGATCGACCGCAAGATCCTGCGCATCCTGCAGGCGGAGGGCCGTATTTCCTTCACCGAACTGGGTGAGCGGGTCGGCCTGTCGACCACCCCGTGCACCGAGCGCGTGCGCCGGCTCGAGCGCGAAGCGGTGATCACCGGCTACCACGCCCACCTGGACCCGGCGGCGGTGAAGGCCAGCCTGCTGGTATTCGTAGAGATCAGCCTGGCCTACAAGTCCGGTGACATCTTCGAAGAGTTCCGGCGCGCCGCCCTGAAGCTGCCCAATGTGCTCGAGTGCCATCTGGTCTCGGGCGACTTCGATTACCTGCTGAAGGCACGGATCAGTGAGATGGCCTCCTACCGCAAGCTGCTCGGCAGCACCTTGCTGACACTGCCGCATGTGCGTGAATCCAAAAGCTACATCGTGATGGAAGAAGTGAAGGAAACGCTGAGCCTGCCGATTCCGGATTGAGGCGGTCGCAGGTTGGGGTCAGAGCCCGCGTTGCGGGATCCGGCCCCGGTCGGGGTCAGGCAAGGGGTCAGATCCCGCGCAGCGGGCTCTGACCCCGGTCATGTCGCCAGTCAGCGCTGCTGCGGATGCTTCTGCGAGCGCTGTTCCTGCTGCTTGCCACCCTTGTGCGGCTGCTGCGGTTCCATCTGTTGTTGCTGCTGTTGCTGCGGGTTGCGGCCCTGCGGTTCCTTGCCGGGATGACGGTTCTGCTGGTTTTTCATGATCGCGATCCAGTGGACAAAGGACATGCGGCGGCGGAATGCCGGCGCAGGGCCACGGTGGTCCCGGCACGGTTAATCGCAGGCGAAAAAGCAGTGATCGGCAGGATGTTGTTTTCGTGCGTTCAGGCCGTGCAGTGTGTGGAAGCTGCCACCCTTGCCTGGCATCCGAGGTCAGCGCTTGATCTGCTGCCCATCGCCGGCCGGCACGCTGTCGTAATAGCGGCCGGTACGCGAATCGAACACCCGGTTCGGGCCAGCCGGGCGCACGCCAGGCACGATGCGGCCATTGCGGTCATAGACCTTGTCGGCCGGCCTCGGCGCCGGGGTGGGCGCAATCCGGGCAGGACCCGTGGACCTGATCGGCTGCGCCGGCTGCGGCGACGGCAGCACCTGCGGCTGCGGGCGTGCGGCCTGCGGCGGCGGTACCACCGGCGCCGGAGCCACGGTGGTCGCGCTGCGGGTGACCGTCGGGTCGGCAGCAGGCACCTGGGCCAGCGCCAACGTGGGCAACAGGGCCATCAGCAGCAGGGGAAGGGTCGGTTTCATGGCACGCTCCGGCGTGGATCGCATTTACCTTGCGCCTGCGCCTGTGTGCCGCCCATGAACGGCCGTCACACTTGCAAGCGCGCGCCGGCACCCCCACGTTTTCCGGCATCCCCAGGCCATCGACCCCACGGAGAGCCGGCATGACTGCCTTCGACCTGACGCCCCCCACTGCCACCCAGACCGAGGCGCTGATCGCCGGCCTCAGCAGCGAAGAGCGCCGCGTGCTGCTGCAGCACGGTACCGAAGCGCCGTTCTGCGGCGTGTTCCTGGACAACAAGCGCGAGGGCGTCTACTGCTGCCGGCTGTGCGCGCTGCCGCTGTTCCGCTCCAGCACCAAGTTCGATTCCGGCACCGGCTGGCCCAGCTTCTTCGCCCCGTTCGACCCGGCGCACGTGCGCGAGATCCGCGATACCAGCCATGGCATGGTGCGCACCGAGATCACCTGCGCGCGCTGCGGCAGCCACCTCGGCCACGTGTTCCCGGATGGTCCGCCGCCCACCTACGAGCGCCACTGCCTGAACTCCGTCTCACTTTCGTTCACCGGCAATGGCGAGCCCTGGCCCGACCCGTTGCAGCGTGGCGGCGCGGAAAGCGGTGTGGCGGGCTGAAACACCCCGCTGACCGATTTCACAGAATTCCCTCTTCAGAAAACCGGGTGACGGGCCGACAAGGAGATATCCCCTCTCCTTGCGTCGCCCCATGCTCATCATCGTTGGATTCCTGGTCGTCATCATCAGCGTGATCGGGGGCTACCTCGGTGCCCACGGCCGCCTGGGTGCCCTCTGGCAGCCCTACGAGCTGGTCATCATCGGCGGTGCCGCACTGGGTGCGTTCCTGGTCGGCACCCCGGCCAAGACGGTCAAGCAGACCCTGCAGGCCATGGTCGGCGTGTTCAAGGGCCCGCGCTACAAGCAGCAGGACTACATCGATGTCCTCAGCCTGCTCTATGAACTGCTCAACAAGGCCCGCCGCGAAGGCTTCATGGCCCTGGAAGACCATGTCGAGCGGCCGGCCGAGAGCGCCCTGTTCGCCAACTACCCCAAGGTGCAGGCCGACCACCACCTGATCGACTTCATCACCGACTGCCTGCGCCTGATGATCGGCAGCAACATCGAGCCGCACGAGCTGGAGCCGCTGCTGGAGCTGGAACTGGAAAAGCACCACGCCGAGGCCATGGCGCCGTCGCAGGTGCTGACCAAGGTCGCCGACGGACTGCCCGGTTTCGGCATCGTCGCGGCGGTGCTCGGCATCGTCATCACCATGGGCTCGATCGGCGGTGACATCGTCGAGGTCGGTGGCCACGTGGCCGGCGCGCTGGTCGGTACCTTCCTCGGCATCCTGCTGGGCTACGGCTTCGTCGGCCCGATGGCGGCAGCAATGGAGGCACGCGCCGAGCAGGACAGCCGCATCTATGAATCGGTCAAGACCGCCCTGCTGGCCTGCCTGCGCGGCTACAACCCGAAGATCGCGCTGGAATTCGCCCGCAAGACGCTGCCGTCGAACGTGCGCCCGGCCTTCTCCGATTTCGAGCAGCACCTGAAGACGGTCAAGTAAACCATGGCCGAGACCAAGCCCACTGTCATCGTCCGCCGGGTCAAGAAGGCCGGCCACGCCGCCCATCATGGCGGTTCGTGGAAGGTGGCCTATGCTGACTTCGTGACCGCGATGATGGCGTTCTTCCTGGTGCTGTGGCTGATGGCCACCACCAACAAGAACGACCGTGCGGCCATTTCCGAGTACTTCCGCAACCCCAGCCCGCTGAGCGGGCAGAACGCCACGCCGGCGCCCGGCATGGCCGGCCCGGGCGGCGCCAGCACCTCGATGATCAAGCTGGGTGGTGCCACCGACATCTCGCGCGGCAGCAGCAACGATCCCTTCCAGAACCAGAAGGAAGCGGTGCCGCAGCCGGTGGACCAGCAGCAGCGCGACAAGCAGCAGCTGGAAGCGTTGATGAAGGAACTGCAGGAAGCGATCAGCAGGAGCCAGGCACTGGAGCCGTTCAAGGACCAGCTGCTGCTGGACCTGACCCCGGAAGGCCTGCGCATCCAGATCGTGGACAAGCAGAACCGGCCGATGTTCGACCTCGGCAGCGCTACGCTGAAGCCGTATACGCAGCAGATCCTGCACGAGCTGGCCAACTACCTGAACCACGTGCCGAACCGGATCAGCCTGACCGGCCACACCGACATCACCGCCTATTCGGCCGAGCGCGGCTACGGCAACTGGGAGCTGAGCGCCGATCGTGCCAACGCCGCACGGCGTGCGCTGGTGGACGGTGGCCTGGAGGACAGCAAGATCACCCGCGTGGTCGGCCTGTCTTCGTCGGTGCTGTTCGACAAGGCCGACCCGCAGAACCCGATCAACCGCCGCATCAGCATCGTGGTGATGACCCAGGCCGCCGAAGCGGCCGCCCTGGCCGGTGCCGGCCCGCAGGTGGGACTGTCGGCGCCGACCGCCGACCCGGACGTGCAGGCCGCGCAAGGTGAGGCCGCGCCCGTGGCACATTGAACCGGGGTCAGATCCCTTTCCCATGGAAAGGGATCTGACCCCGCCTGTGTGCGGCCGGTACAATGGCGGTCTTTCCGTTTCCAGGTGACCCCACCCCATGTCCCAGAACTCCAAGGCCAAGCGCGACAAGCGCAAGAAGCAGCAGGCCAAGCGCCCGTTCCTCCGCCTGAATGCCCAGCAGCAGGTGCAGAACCATGCCGTGCTGACCAACGAAGACGGCCAGGTGGTAGCGGCCATCGGCCTGCAGGGCCGTGAGTGGCTGCTGGCCATCGGCGGCCAGACCATGGGCAACGCCGAAAACCCGGTGCCGATGCTGGCCATGCTCAAGCACCTGTCCAACGTGCAGGAAAAGGAAGGCCGCAAGGTCAACCTGGAGTACTCGGAACTGCTGCAGAAGCTGCTGGACACCCTGGCTGCCGAATCCGAGCAGACCGCTGACGAATACCTGGACAAGCTGGTTGCCGAATTCGAAGGCGTCGACGCCGCTGAGGGCGAAGAAGGCGAAGCCGTCGAAGGCGACGCGGCCGAAGAAGCCGCTGCCGAGGCCGCCCCGGCCGCTGACAGCGACAGCAAGCCGCAGGCCTGAACCGGCCGCGGCGGTGACGGTCTACGTCGATGACGCGGTGCATCCCTGGCGCGGACAGCGCTGGGCGCACCTGATGGCCGACACCCTGGCCGAGCTGCACGCGATGGCGGCGCAGCTCGGCATTCCCCCGCGGGCCTTCCAGAACAAGGCCAGCGGTGCTCACTACGACGTCACTGCCGAGCTGCGCGCACAGGCAATAGCGCTCGGTGCGCGGGCGATTTCCCGGCACACCGACCGCGAGCTGGTCAAAGCGGTGATTGCCAACGCCAGGGCGCAGTACCGGCCGTAGGCCGCGCCCAGCAGATCGTCCCCGCCGGGTCGTGCCCGGCGGATCGGCCCATCGCTCAGAACGGGTCGCTGCCCAGCCGGATTTCCACGTTCAGCAGCGAGCACAGCGCCAGCATCGCGTCGTCGTCGCGGGTCAGCGCCATCACGCCGGTGAAGCCGTCGCTGCCGGCATCCACGCTCCACAGCGTGTAGTTGTGCTCGCGCAGGCGGTCGAAGGCGGTGGACATCAGCTGCACGCCGTCCAGGCCCTCGGCGAAGTCCTCGTCGTCCAGGTCGCCGCCCCAGTCCAGTTGCAGGTTGAAGCGCGCCGACAGCTCGTTCACCGCCGACTGCAGCGATTCCAGGTCATCGCGCTCCACATCGAAACCGGACTGCCAGGCGATGGCCGTGAACAGGGCCGGCAGCCAGTCGCTGTCCGCTTCCAGCGGCTGCCCGTCCTCGGACAGGTGCTCGCGCCAGCGGTTGAACTGCTGCAGGGCCAGCTCTTCGTCGCCCGGGTTGATCAGCACCAGCAGGTTCCAGACCCGCGCCTCGAAGCCCTCCTCGTCGAAGTCGTGGATGTCTTCCTCGAAGTCGAAATAGTCGCTGTTGTCGGGCATGGCGGAACGTCCTCTGGGGCAGGCCCGCATTCTACGGTTTATCCTGTGCCGCTGAAGCCGGCCTTGGTGGCCGTCACTGTGAATGAAGCGATGAGCGATACCCCTCCCGACCACCTGGCGATCAACCCGGCCAGCCCCTTCCATGATGCACAGGCGCTGGAGCGCGGCGTTGGCGTGCGTTTCAACGACGTCGAGCGCGACAACGTCGAGGAATACTCGGTCAGCGAAGGCTGGATCCGCGTGCAGGCCGGCAAGGCCCGCGACCGCCGCGGCAATCCGATGACCATCAAGGTCAAGGGCAAGGTCGAGGTGTATTTCCTGGACCAGAAGCCGGAATAACCGGCACCGGCATGTAGAGCCGAGCCCGTGCTCGGCTGCTTTTCGTTCCGGGTTCATGACGCCTGAAGCAAGCGCAGCCGAGCACGGGCTCGGCTCTACATGGCAGGGCGGAATAGGCGTCAGCGTCAGCAACGCCCGGTCCCAGGCGTCATTCGCGCTTGCGCGATTCCAGCAGGTCCAGGTTGCGGATCAGGCGCCGCGAGATCTCATCGGAGATCACCCCGCGCCGGGTCAACCGGAACAGTTCCTCGCGCTCGGCATTGAGGCCCGCGCTGCGCAGCTGGCGGTAGCCCAGCTCCATGCGCCGCACCTTCTCCGGGTCCACGTCGGGGCCGTCGTTGTCTTTCTCCAAGTGCCGCTGGTACAGCAGGCTCACCCGCGAGGCAGCATCGTTGTACAGCTGCACGTTCTCGGTGTTCTGGTTCATCACCAGCTGCTGGCGCATGCGTTCGACCCCGGCCAGCGCGGCCTTGGAGGACAGCTTGCGTGCCAGGTCCTCTTCCTTGCGCTCGCCCGAATCGGCTGGCAGCTGCAGGCCCTTCAGCAGCTGCGGCAGCGCCACGCTGGCGCCGATCAGCGAGAACAGGATCACCGCCGCGGCCAGAAAGATCACCAGGTCGCGCGCCGGGAACGCACTGCCATCGGGCAGGAACAGCGGCAGGGTCAACACACCGGCCAGGGTGATCGCGCCGCGCACACCAGCCACCGAGGTCGCCACCACGATGCGCCAGTTCGGCGCCTCGCCCCGCTCCAGGCCACGGCGGCGCGCGCGCAGCAGGTTCCAGCGCAGCGACAGC
Source organism: Stenotrophomonas sp. YJH_SMC_65 (assembly GCF_059369475.1). NCBI lineage: Bacteria > Pseudomonadati > Pseudomonadota > Gammaproteobacteria > Lysobacterales > Lysobacteraceae > Stenotrophomonas > Stenotrophomonas sp. YJH_SMC_65. The sequence goes on along the minus strand of NZ_JCAFSR010000003.1, from coordinate 132,440 downwards.
CATACCCACAGCAGGCGCAGCAGGATCAGCGCCAGGTTGATCACCACCACGTATACCAGCAGCCACCATGCACTCTGGTGGCCGGACTCGTTCATGGTGGTGGTGGCGCGCTCGACGATGCCCGGCAGCTGCTCGCCCAGCAACACGAACATGATGCCGTTGAAGCTGAACTGCAGCATGTTCCAGACGCCCGCGCGCTGCACGCGCATGCTGCCGGAGACACGGCCGGTCAGCTCGACGTAGCTCATCGCGATACCGGCGGCGACCGCAGCGAGGATGCCCGAGGCATGGATTTCTTCGGCGAGCAGGTAGGCCGCGAACGGAATCAGCAGGTTGACCAGCATCGCCGCACCCGGCTCTTCGCCGAAGCGGCGCCACAACCAGCGCTGGAAGGTGGACACGCCGAGGGTGACCGCCACGCCCACGGCAAGGCCGGCCACCGCCACCCACAGGAAGGTCAGCGAGGCCGTGGCCAGCGAGAAGGAGCCGGTCATCACCGCGGCCACCGCGAAACGGAAGCAGACCAGGCCGGACGCATCGTTGAGCAGCGACTCGCCTTCCAGGATGTGCATCAGGCGCTTCGGGATCGGTGCCTTGGAGGCGATCGCCCCGACCGCCACCGGGTCGGTCGGCGAGACGATGGCCGCCAGCGCGAAGCACACTGCCAGCGGCATCACCGGAATCATCCAGTGGATCAGCAGGCCGGCGCCGATCACAGTGAACACCACCAGGCCGAACGCCAGTTCGAGGATCGCGCCCTTGTCGCGGAACAGGCCCTGCTTGGGAATGCGCCAGCCGTCCAGGAACAGCAGCGGCGGCAGGAACAGCAGGAAGAACACTTCCGGCTCCAACGCATGGCCGCGGTTGAACACGCCGGCGATCACCGCGCCCAGGCCGATCTGCACCAGCGGCAACGGCAGCGAGAACGGGAGGACGCGAACCAGGTAGCCGCTGGCGACAACGGCCACCAGCATCGCCAGGACGACTTCAATGGTATGCATGCTTCTTCCAGGAAGCGGCGCGTGGGGAGGCACGAGGGCCAGCGCCGGAAACCCGGAAAAAACTACCACATGCGGCCCTGACCGCGACGGCCGGGGCCGCCGCGCGTCAGCCCCGGCTCATGCCCCGTCGAACCGGTATAGATCCATGGCCAGGAAGCCGGCATCGATGCCGGCGTCGATGCGGCGTGCGCCGAAACCGCCCTCGCCGGCCGCTCCCATCGCGAAGAACAGCGGCAGCAGGTGCTCGTCGGTCGGGTGCGCACGCTCGGCGAACGGGGCCTGCCGGCGGTAATCGAACAGCGCTTGGCGGTCATCAGCGGCCAGCCGCTGCTCCACCCACTCGATGAAGGGCCGCACGTATGGCGCTTCCTTGCCGTCCTGGTAGTCGCCCCAGTCGTGCAGGTTGTGGGTGATGCTGCCCGAGCCGACCAGCAGCACGCCTTGTTCGCGCAGTGGTGCCAGCGCGCGGCCCAGCGCAAACTGATGCTCGGGGCCGAGCAGCGGCTGGATCGACACCGGCACGACCGGGATGTCGGCCTGCGGGCGCAACAGCCGCAGCGGTACCCACGCGCCGTGGTCGAGCCCACGCTGCGGGTCGATGGCCACTGGCAGGCCTGCGGCGGCGATGCGGCCGGCCACTTCTTCGGCCAGTGCCGGATCACCCGGCGCCGGGTATTGCAGTTCGAACAGCACGCGCGGGAAGCCACCAAAGTCGTGGATCGTCGGCGGCTGCGGATGTGCGCCGACCAGCGGCTGCCGGCCCAGCCAGTGCGCCGAGGCCATCACGATGGCGCGCGGCGGCGGCAGGTCGCGCGCCAGCTCGGCCAGGCGCACACCGACCTGGCCCGGATGCAGGGCGGTCATCGGCGAACCATGGGAGATGTACAGCGAAGGCAGGCGGGACATGGAATTCTCCAGTTGCAGGATCAGGCGGCGATCAGCGCGAACGCAGGGTCCACTTGCCATCGCCGACCAGGAACAGCACCACCAGCGCCAGCGCCCAGAACGCCGGGTATTCCCAGCCGCCGCCGGCATTGGCGAAACCAAAGCCGTTGGCGCCGTGCACGGTGACGATGGTGCCCAGCAGCAGCGGCACGCCGACCAGGCCCACCCAGCGCGCATAGATGCCCAGCAGGAGCGCGACAGTGATCGCCAGCTCGACGCCGAGGGTGAGGTAGCCGAGCACGCCGGGCAGGCCCAGCGACTCGAAGAACGCTGCCGTGCCAGCCGGGGTGAATACCAGCAGCTTGGTCAGCGCATGGACCAGGAACAGCATGCCCAGGGCCAGGCGCAGCAGGGTGGCGCCATACGGGGCCAGCGGCGAAACAGGAGCGGTCGTGGCGTGCATCGGAAAGCACCTTGAAGGGAGTGGGCTCAGGTTATTGCGCCTTCACAGGCCGATAAATACGATCGATTGACCGTATTTATTTCAGAAGGCGCAACAATGGACACCCTTGAGGCGATGCGCGTGTTCGTGGCGGTGGTCGAGCGCAACGGCTTCAGCGCCGCCGCCCAGGCCCTGGACATGTCCACCGCCGGCGTTACCCGCCAGGTCGCCGCACTGGAAAAGCGCCTGTCCACCCGCCTGCTCCATCGCACCACGCGGCGGGTCAGCCCCACCAGCACCGGCGCCGCCTACTACGCCCAATGCGTGCGCCTGCTGGCCGAGTTCGACGCGCTGGAGGCCAGCATCGGCGCGCAGGCGCTGGAGCCCTCCGGCATGCTGCGCATCAATGCACCGGTCAGTTGGGGCATCGCCCGCCTCGGTCCACTGCTGGCCAGTTACCGCGAACGCTTTCCGCAGGTGGAACTGGACCTGGCCCTGTCCGACCGCCTGGTGGACATGGTCGAGGAAGGCTACGACGTGGCCATCCGCATCACCCGCGAGCCGGGCCCCACCCTGATCGCCCGCCGCCTGGGCGAATCGCGGGTGAGCCTGTGCGCCGCGCCGGCCTACCTGGCCGCACGCGGCGCCCCGCAGACCCCGCAGGACCTGCAGGCGCACGCGTGCCTGGGCTACAGCTACTGGGCCGCCGGTGACCACTGGCCGCTGCAGGGGCCGGGCGGCGAAGTGAAAGTAGCGGTGAACAGCCTGCTGCACGCCAACAACGGCGACGTGCTGCGTGAAGCGGCGATCGCCGGCATGGGCGTCATCCTGCAGCCCGACTTCCTGCTGGAAGACGCGCTGGCCGATGGCCGCCTGGTGCGCGTGCTGCCGGAATGGGAGGCCTCGCCGATCGGCATCTTCGCGGTCTATACCAGCCGCAGCCACCTGGCACCGAAGGTGCGCAGTTTCATCGACCATCTGGTGGATACCGGGGTGTAGCCGAGTCTGGCGCTTGCCGGTAGTGCCGGCCGCCGGCCGGCACATACGAAACCCCGTCATGCTTCGGTCGGGTAGTGCCGGCCGCTGGCCGGCACATACGAAACCCCGTCATGCTTCGGTCGGGTAGTGCCGGCCGCTGGCCGGCACATACGAAGCCCCGTCGTGCTTCGGTCGGGTAGTGCCGGCCGCTGGCCGGCACATACGAAACCCGATCAGGCGGGGACCTCATCCAGCGCGTCGATGATCTGTTCCAGCGGCGCCGGCCGCCCCAACAGGTAGCCCTGCACCTGGTCACAGCCATGCGCAGCCAGCCAGTCCAGCTGCCCCGGCGTCTCCACGCCTTCAGCGATGATGGTCAGGCCCATGCTGTGGCCCAGCGACAGCAGCGCGCGGCAGATCGAGGCATTGCGTGGATTGGTTTCCACGTCGGCGACGAAGCTGCGGTCGATCTTCAGGATGTCCAGCGGCAGGTGCTGCAGGTAGGACATGCTGGAATAGCCGGTGCCGAAATCATCCAGCGACACGCGGATGCCCTGCTCGTGCAGGCGCTGCATGGTCTGCATCGCCTGTGCCGGCTTGCGCATCAGGCTGCTCTCGGTCAGCTCCACGTGCAGCGCGCCACGGGCCAGGCCGAAATCCTGCTGGGCACGGGTGAATTCGGCCACCAGGTCGCTGTTGAAGAACTGAACCGCCGACACGTTGACCGCGATCGGCAACTCACCCCACCCGGCCTCGACCAGACGGCGCTGCGCCTTCGCCGCCGCGCGGATCACCCAGCGGCCCAGTGCCAGGATCAACCCGGTGTCCTCGCACAGCTGGATGAACTCGTTGGGCGGGATGAAGCTGCCATCGGCCTGCGGCCAGCGCAGCAGTGCCTCCAGCGCTGCCGGGCTGCCATCGCCGGCATGCCGGATCGGCTGGAAATACAGCTGGAATTCGTTGTCGATGGCGGCATGGATGCGCCCGGCCAGGCGCAGGCGGTCGGCCAGGCGCGTGGTCACGGCCGCGTCGAACCAGACCACCACGTTGCCCTCGGCGCGCGCCGCATGCGCGGCCTGCGCGGCCATGCCGATCACCTGCTCGGCCGTGTGCCCGTCACCAGCGATGTGCACGGCCACGCCGATGCGCGGCTCGAACTGGTGCAGCGAGTCCTTGCCGCGCATCGGCGCCGACACGATCTGCAGCAGGTCGTCCAGCACGCGCTGGGTATCGTGCTCGGCACCGATGGCGAAGACGAAATCCTCGGCCGGCTGGAACGCCAGCGTGCCACAGCGTGCGCCCAGGCCCCCGAGCCGGGTCGCCATCGACTGCAGCACCGCATCGCCGATCTCGCGGCCCAGCGTATCGGCCACCAGCTGCAGCCCGCGCAGCTGCACGAAGGCGATGGTGTAGCCCTCCTCCTGCTCGTCCAGCTGTTCGGTCAGGGCGCGCACATTGAGCAGGCCGGTGGCCGGGTTGTGCCGTGCCTGATAGGCCAGGTCGCGCTCGTAGGCCAGCCGCTCGCTGACATCCTCGGCCAGCACCAGGCACGCGGGCTGCCCGTCGAAGTCGAGCTTGGACAGGTGTGCGCGCACCTCGAACACACTGCCGTCCTTGCGCCGGTGCAGGCGGACGGTCGCGTCGGGGGGATCGCCCACCTGCGCCCGCTGGATGGCACCACGCACTTCGTCCCAGCCTTCGCGCGGGCGGATGTCGAGGATGCTCATCGCCAGGAACTCGTCGCGGCTGTAGCCGTACTGGCGCACTGCAGCGTCGTTGACCTCGATGAAGCGCAGCGTATCCGGGTCGAACACCCAGAACGGTGCCGGATTGCGGTCGAACAGCAGGCGGAAGCGGCGTTCCACTTCGCTCATCTGCTCGCGCGCCTGATAGCGTTCGCTCAGGTCGGTCAGCGCACCGATCATGCGCCGCTCGCTGTCGGCCACTTCCACCCGCTGCCCGCGCGCGCCGACCCAGCGCACCTCGCCCCCGGGAAGCACCAGGCGGAACACCTGGTCGAGCACAGCGCTGCCGGCGAAGGCCTGGTCAAAGGCCTGCTGCAGGCGCGCGGCATCATCGCGATGCACGCGCGCGAAGAAGTCCGCGACCGGCAAGGCGTCGGTCTGTACCCCAAAGATCTCGCGGGCCAGCGGCGACCAGCGCAGCAGCGCGGCGTCCTCATCCACGTACCAGGTGCAGACACGCCCGACCTGGTGCGCCAGGCGCAGCTCGGCGTGGCCCGTCTTCAGTTCCTCGGCCATCGCCTGCTGGCTGCGGGTGCTGCGGCGCACGGCGTACAGCAGTACCAGCAACACCGCGATGTAGGCCAGTACGATCGCCACCGACGCCTTCAGGTACGGCCACCACGGTGCGAGTACATCTTCGTCGGCCAGGCCGACCTGCACCGCCAGCGGGCTGCGTTCGAGCGTGCTGATGGTGAGGATGCGCGGCACGCCGTCGACGACGCCGGGCATGCTGCCCAGCTCGACCACTGCCTGCGTGCCGAGCAGGTCCCGGCGCGGCAGGTCGTAGCGGCGGCCCACCGTGCCATGCGGATCGGGTACGCGGGCCAGCATGTAGCCCTGGGCATCGCTGATCGAGACCAATCCGTTGGGACCGACATCCAGGCCGCCGACGATGCGCTGCAGTTCGCCACAGCGCAGCCGTGCCAGCAGCCAGCGCCCATCGGCCATCGGCAGCGCCAGCGGGACCACCCAGCCCCCGTCGCTGGCACGCTGCGGCGGGCCGATGTACAGCGCGCTGCCCGAGCCGCGCCGTTGCGGATCGGTCCACAACGGCAACTGCAGGTCGCCCTTGCCGGCCGTCAATGCGCGGCCATAGCTGTCGAGCACCACGATGCTGTGCAGTTCGGCGTGCCGGCCCAGCACGCCGCCGATGGAGGCATCCAGCAAGGCCGGCGCCTGTGCCGGCACGCTGCGGAACAGTTCCGCGGCGTCGGCGGCGATGCCGGTCATGGCCCGCTCCAGGTTGCGCAGCTCCAGCGCCAGCAGGCGCTCGCTGCCCACCGCCAGCGCGCGGCTCTGCCGCTGCGCCGCTTCCAGGCGGCGGTGGTGGTCGTTGACCAGCATGAGGGCCAGACCGGTCACCAGCAGTACGCCCAGCAGCACACCGCCCCAGGTGATGGCGCGCAGCGGCCGGGCCAACGCCCGTTTCAGCGCGGGCATCGGTTGATGTTCCTTGTGCAGTCGGCTGGCTTCATGCGCGAACGAATCCTCCACGTCCCCGACCTCAACGGCCGGCGGACGCCATTCTTGACGCCTGACCCCGTCCTGCATGGCCACCTCCCCGTGTCCGCGCAGGGCTCGAGGGTCCAGCATGCACCACCCCGGTGACGGCGTGAAGATCGCATCCGCACGTTCAGCCAGATCCTGCACAGGGCGGGCCCCGCAGGGGGGCGGCCAGTGGCGCCGGAGCGGATTAGACTTGGGGTTTTCCGCTGCAAGAGAAGTCCATGTCCAAGCTGCGCCGTCCCACCCTGGCGCTGGCCATTGTTGCCAGCCTGTCCCTGGCCGCCTGTGACCGCCCGGCCGACCCGGCCGTCGGTGCCACCGCGCCGGCCGATGCCGCCCCCGCTGCGGCCAAGCCGATGCTGGGCAGTTTCGGCTTCGATGCCAGCGGCATGGACCGCAGCATCGCCGCCGGCGACGACTTCTTCGGCTTCGCCAACGGCACCTGGGTGAAGAACACCGAGATTCCGGCCGACCGCTCGCGCTTCGGCAGCTTCAATGTCATTGCCGAGAAGACCCTGGCCGACACCCGCGCCATCCTGGAAGGGGCCGCCGGCAACACCCAGGCCAGCGGCGACGACAAGCTGATCGGCGACTACTACGCCGCCTACATGGACGAAGCCGGCATCGAGCAGCACGGTCTGGCGCCGGTGCAGCCGCAGCTGAAGGCCATCGATGCGATCGCCGACAAGGCCGGGCTGGCCCGCGCACTCGGCGGCGACCTGCGCGCCGACGTCGACCTGCTCAACGCCACCAACTTCTACACCGACCGCCTGTTCGGCCTGTGGGTGTCGGTGGACATGCTGCAGCCGGATCGCACCGCGCCGTACCTGGTGCAGGGCGGCCTGGGCATGCCCGACCGCGATTTCTACCTGGGCGATGGCCGCATGGCCGAACTGCGCAAGCAGTACCAGGCCTACATCGCACAGATGCTGCAGCTGGCCGGCGTCGCCGACCCGGCCGGCAAGGCGCAGCGCATCCTCGCGCTGGAAACGAAGATCGCGCAAGCACATGCCACCCAGGAAGAAACCAACGACGTGACCAAGGGCGCCAACCCCTGGACCCAGGCCGACTTCAATGCGAAGGCGCCGGGCCTGGACTGGAACGCCTTCCTCGATGCGGCGGCGCTGGGCAACCAGCAGGACTTCATCGTGTGGCAGCCCAAGGCCGTGGCCGGCCTGTCCAGGCTGGTCGCCACCGAGCCGCTGGACGCCTGGAAGGACTACCTGGCGTTCCACGCGCTGGACCGTGCCGCCGCCTACCTGCCGAAGAAGTTCGCCGATGCCCGGTTCGCCTTCCATGGCACCGCGCTGAGCGGCACGCCGCAGCAGAGCGACCGCTGGAAGCGCGCGGTGGACGATGCCAACCATGCCGTCGGCGAAGCGATCGGCAAGCGCTACGTCGAAAAGCACTTCGACGCCAGGACCAAGGAGCGTGCGGACGAGATGGCGAAGAACATCATCGCCGCTTTTGCCAAGCGCATCGACGCGCTGTCGTGGATGTCGCCGCAGACCAAGGCGCATGCCAAGGCCAAGGTCACGGGCCTGACCGTGGGCATGGGCTATCCGGAGAAGTGGCGCGACTACACCGGCCTGGAGATCCGCCGTGATGACCCGCTGGGCAATGCACAGCGCGCCGAGCTGTTCGAGTACCAGCGCAACATCGCCAAGCTGGGCAAGCCGGTCGACCACAGCGAGTGGGCGATGCTGCCGCAGACCATCAATGCGATGAACGTGCCGCTGGAGAACCGCCTGGTGTTCCCGGCCGCGATCCTGCAGCCGCCGTTCTTCGACGGCGCTGCCGATGACGCGGTGAACTACGGTGCGATCGGTGCGGTGATCGGCCACGAGATCAGCCACGGCTTCGACAACGCCGGCGCGCTGTTCGATGAGACCGGCAAGCTGCACAACTGGTGGACCGCCGAGGACCTGAAGCAGTTCAACGCCGCCGGTGATGCGCTGGCCGCGCAGTTCAGCAGCTACGAGCCGTTCCCCGGCGTGCACGTGAACGGCAAGCTGACCCTGGGCGAGAACATCGCCGACGTGGCTGGCCTGGGTACCGCCTACGATGCCTACCAGCTGTCGCTGCAGGGCAAGCCGGGCCAGACCCTGGAAGGCTTCAGCCCGGACCAGCGCTTCTTCCTCGGCTTCGCCCAGGCGTGGCGCAGCAAGAGCCGCGAGCAGGCGCTGCGCAATTCGCTGCTGACCGATGTGCATGCCCCGGGCCAGTTCCGCGCATTGACCGTGCGCAACATCGACGCCTGGTACCCGGCGTTCGAAGTGAAGGAAGGCCAGAAGCTGTACCTGGCCCCGGACAAGCGGGTCAAGGTGTGGTGATGTAACCGGAACGGGCGCCGCAAGGCGCCCGTTTCATTTCCGGGTAGCGGCCAACCTTCGTCGGCACATACTCCGCTCTGGTGGGTGCCGACCTTGGTCGGCACGGGGTAGGAATCCACGCATGGCGTGGATCTACCTGCGGGTGATGGCAGCCATCAGCAGGGCACTCCCAGCCAACACCGCCGCAGCCCACAGATTCGCATGCAGGCCCACGCCATCCAGCAGGCGGCCACCACCCCACGCACCCATTGCGATGCCGATGTTGAATACCGCCACATACAACGCGGTGGCGATCTCCACGGCCTGCGGCACCGCCTTCATCATCCAGCTCATCAGGCCCACCGATACACCGCCATAGGCCAGACCCCACAGCAGCAGCACCGCAGTACCTGCGGAGGGCGTATTTCCCACCCACAGGAACAGCAGAGGCGTCAGCAGCAGGCCCGAGGCTATCGCCAGCAGCATGCCCCGTGGATGGCGCGCAGCCAGCGGCCCGGCGATGAAGTTGCCGGCGATGCCAGCCAGGCCGTACCCAAACAGCAGTGCACCTATCCACGACGCATCCACGCCCGATACGGACGTCAGCAGCGGCCGCACGTACGTGAAGGCGATGAAGTGCCCGGACACCAGCAGCCCGGTCAGCCACAGGCCACGCCGCAGGTTGCGCTGGCCAAGCTGCTGCACGAACTGCCGCGGCCGCACCGATGTGCTGACCGGCAACGCGGGAACCACCCGCAGATGCAGCAGCATCACCGCCGCACTGAACAACGTCATCGCCACGAACGCGCTGCGCCAGCCCAATGCATCCCCGATCAGCGCGCCCAACGGAACGCCGAGCACCGAAGCTGCGGCCACGCCTCCGAAGATGATCGAGGTGGCCAGACCGATGCGCTGCGCAGGTACCAGGCGCGCTGCCAGCCCACCGGCAATGGTCCAGATGCCGCCCATGCAGAACCCCACCAGCACACGCGCGGCCAACAGCCAGCCGATGCCAGGTGCCAGCGCCGACGCAAGGTTGGCGACCAGCAGCAGGCCCAACAGCGCACACAGGATGCGGCGACGATCGATGCCACCGGCTGCGATCACCGCAAGCGGGGCGAACACTGCCGCCAGCAGGGCGGGCAGTGAGATCATCAGACCGGCGGTGCCGGTGGACGCGCCGAGATCTTCGGCGATGGGAGTCAGCAGGCCGACCGGCAGCATTTCGGTGGTGACCACCGAGAACGTGGCGAGGCCGACGGCGGAGACCGCCCACCACGGATGGCGGGGCACAGACGCGGCATGCGCAGGCGATGAAGCGCTCACGGAATGATTCCTTCAGGAGATGTGGACGCGGCAGACGGGCGCAGCGCACGTTGCACGAGCAAGGCGAACAGCAGCACGCCACCGCCTGCCGCCAGCGCAACCACAAAACCGCTGCGCACGCCCGCCGCATCGACGCTCTGTCCAGACAGCGCCGCGCCCAGCGCCACGCCGATGTTGAGGCCGGCCAGCAGCCACGTCATGCCTTCGGTCAGGCGTGCTTCGGGCACGCGTTGTTCAACCAGCGACATCGCCACGATCATCGTCGGCGCGAAGAACACCCCGGCCAGCAGTACCGCAGCGGCCAGTGCCGGCAGACTGCCGACCCACAGCAGCGGCAACGTGGTCAATGCGGTGGCCGCTGCTCCGGCCAGCAACAGGCGCGGCAGCGGCATCGGCAGCTTCAGGGCACCAAACAGCAGGCCCGCCGCGCAGCTGCCCAGCGCGTAGGCCGACAGCACCCAGCTGGCAGCTAGTGGCTGTCCGCGCAGCTCGGCCAATGCCACGCTGGTGATGTCGACGGTGCCGACGATCACGCCCATCGCCAGCATCAGCAACGCCAGCAGGCGGATCTCCGGTTGCCGCAGCAGCGAGTGCGAGGATGCTGCACCTTCGTAGTGCTGTATCGGCGGCTCGGTGCCCCGCTGCAGCACCAGTGCGGCGACGCCGGCCACCAGCAGCAGGGCGGCCGCCAGTACGCCAGCCTGTGGCCATACCGCCACCGACAATCCGACGGACAACGGTGGCCCGGCGATGAAGGTCACCTCGTCGAACACGGTCTCCAGCGAATACGCGGTCTGCAGCTGTGGTCGTCCGCGATGGGTCGCGGTCCAGCGCGCTCGCACCATCGCCGACACGCTGGGCATGCAGCCGGCCAGCATCGCCGCAACGAACAGCGTCCAGTCCGGCGCGGCCAGCAGCGTGCACGCGAGCAGCAACAGCAGACCGGCCGCACTGGCCGCAGTGGCCCATGGCAGTACCCTGCCCTGCCCGCGCCGGTCGACCCAGCGCGACACCTGCGGCGACAGCAACGCATAGGTCAGCACGAAGGTGGCCGACACCGCACCGGCCAGTGCATAGCTGCCGCGCAGCTGGGACAGCAAGGTGATGATGCCGATACCGGTCATCGGCAGCGGCAGGCGTGCCAGCAGCCCGGCCAGGGCGAGGCCGGCGGTGCCGGGGGTCGCGAACAGGTCGCGATAGGGGGTGGCCATCAGGTTCTCCAAGGCAGCGACTTGCCTGGCGCACGGGGCGCCATGACAATACATACAGGGCGTATGAATAAGAGGCTACATTCATACGCGTCGTATGTAAATAATCATGCACTGCGTATGTAAGGAGCTCTGAATGGTTCGCCGCACCCGCGCCGAGATGGAAGAAACCCGCGCCACCCTCCTGGCCACCGCCCGTCGGGTGTTCAGCGAGCATGGCTATGCCGCCACCTCGATGGACGACCTGACCGCCCAGGCCGGGCTGACCCGCGGCGCGCTGTACCACCACTTCGGCGACAAGAAGGGTCTGCTGGCGGCTGTCGTCGCCCAGCTCGATGCCGAGACCGACCAGCGCCTGCAGGCGATCAGTGATGCCGCCGACGATGCCTGGGAGGGCTTCGTGCAGCGTTGCCGCGCGTACCTGGAGATGGCGCTGGAACCGGAGATCCAGCGCATCGTGCTGCGCGACGCACGCGCGGTGCTCGGTGGCGCCTCACCGGAATCGCAGCGCCACTGCGTGCATTCGATGCAGCACCTGATCGAACATCTGGTTGCCCAGGGCGTGGTGGCGCCGGTGAATGCGCAGGCGCTGGCGTCGCTGATCTATGGCAGCCTGGCCGAGGCCGCGTTCTGGATCGCCGAGGGCGAGGATGGCGACGTGCGCCTGCGGCAGGCGACGGCGGCGCTGGAGATGCTGTTGCGCGGGTTGAAGTCGGCGGGGTAAGGCCCATCCACGCATGGCGTGGATCTACTGCGGCATCCGCTCGGGTAGAGGCCAACCTTGGTTGGCGCTCCTGCGGCACCGCGCGCAACGCGTGCCAACCAAGGTTGGCACCTACCGGGGAACGGTGGGCCACTCGCGCAGCACCGACACCGGCACGCCCATGCGCGCACAGGCGCGACTGGCCAGGCCATCGGGCAACGCACGGCGGAACAGCGGCGCCATGCCCTGCATCAGCTTCGCCGACGCGGCGGCCTGCGCGCGCTGACGGCCACTGCGTTCAAGCATGCCTTCGGCCCAGTCCGGCAGCAGTGCCGCGCCTGCACCCAGGAACACTTCGCGCGACAGCCCCGGCACCGGTACCGGCAGGCGCACGCCGGACAGCACCTCCAGCACCTCGCGCGAGCGCTCGTCGACGCGCAGCTCCGGCTGCCGCGCACAGAAGTACGCCGCCACTTCCGCTTCGCTGCGCGGCACGTCCACCGCACCCAGTGCCTCGGCCACGCCGCGGTACTCATCGTAGTAACGGTCGGCGATGTGTGCCGGCACCTCCCGTCCGTACCGGCGGAAGCCCTGAAGGAACCCGAACGCCTCGGTCACATGCACCCAGGTCAGCAGTTGCGGATCGTCGGCGGCGTAGGGTTCGCCCTGTGCGGTCTGGCCGCGGATCCGTGCATGGATGCGGCGCACCTTGGCCACCAGCGCCTCCACCTCGCCGGTGGGCGCATAGCTGGTACCGGCAACGAACGCGGTGGTGCGACGCAGGCGACCCACCAGGTCCTGGCGGAAATTGGAGTGATCGTAGACCCCGGCCAGCGCGCGCGGATGCAGGGTCTGCAGCATCAGCGCGCACAGGCCACCGGCCAGCATCGAGGGGAACTCGGCGTGCAGGCGCCAGGTCACGCTGTCGGGTCCAAACCAACCCGGGTCACCCAGCGGCTGGTCGTAATCGATGCCGCTCTGGCCACGGGGGAAGGCCTCCAGCACCCAGCGCCGGATCGGCGCGGTGACGGGGCGGGAGAGTCGCTGCAGCAGAGCCGGCATCACAGGTCCAAGAAAGACGGAAGAACAGTCGCATCTTGCGCGGTTGGCTCCGATTCTCGGCGATCACGACCGCGGCGGCGAGTCTTCGTACTCAGCCACGGTTTCATGTGCGGCCGCAGCACATTTCACCCTGCGACATCCTGTCGCAGGCAGCGCCCTCGATGCTGCGATGCAACAACATTCACCGATTCAGGGAAAGCCCTTGCGCAGCTTGGCATTGCGCCCATTGCACGGCTCGCTGGAAGTGCTAGAACTGGAACCGCAACACCGTCCAATGCTGATCGACGCACGTTCCACAAGGAGCCAGCCATGATTGCTTTGTTCAAGGGTTTGGGAATTCTGCTTCGCGACAACGAGCTCTACAGCAGCCCGTTCGACAAACAGGTCGCGCATTGGCGCAATCTCAGCGAGCAGCAGATCCGCGATGAAGTCGCGGTGCTGGCCCAGGCCAAGTGCCAATGGCTGATCGCCTCGATCGTCGGCTGGCAGGCAGCCTCGCTGCTGATTCTTGGCCTGATCGCCAACTACCTCTGGCGCGACGACTTCCATATCACGTTCACCCGCGTGGTAGTCGTGTTCGGCTCGTGGGTGTCGATCCTGTTCGTGATCTGGTTCATGGCCAACATGTTCGATCAGCAGGCCGGTTTCGAGCGCTGGATGAAGGCGTTCAACAGTCGCGCACGCATCAGCTCCAAGGCCGACAGCGTCGAGCACGTGGCCGAGGCACTGGACCTGGCCGAGCATTACCCGGAAGTGCTCGATTACAAGCAGGCGGTCACCGCCAAGCGCGAGCTGCGCCACGAGGACATCCGCATCATGACCGAGATCGGGCGCATGAAGCAGCACTCCGAACTGGTCGGCCGCCTCAATCACGTGGGCGAGAACGAGCACCACCACGACCTGACACTACAGCCTGCCTACTGACCCTTCAGGGAAGCGGGGGGAGCCACAATGCCACCGTGATCACTCACGGTGGCATTGTTCTTTCCGATCCTCGCTGACGCACTGGGCGAAGCCCTTCGGCAGGCCCCTGAACTCCCGGGTCGTGCCGGCCGCCAACGCGAACGACCGTATCGGCGCTTTCGCACAGGCGGCATCAGGACGACAGGCCGGGTCCAGCACCAGGTAATGGCACTGGCCGCTGCGGCTGGCCATGCACTCGAAACGCGCCACGCCGTCCACTACCGTGCGCTTGCTGTACAGCGTGTCCACGCCATTGGCAGTGGTTCGGGTGATCGCGGTTTCAGTGGACTTCCGGCAACCGGCAAGCGCCAATGCGGCGAGGCCGACAAGCAGGAAAAAACGCATGCAATGCTCCTGGCGGCGGAGGCTGCGGCGCGGCTACATGCCGCGGAACAGGCTCATGAACGGTTGGCTGACCACCAGCGTCTCCGTGCGCCCGCGCAGGCGCAGCACGCCGCGCCCGGTGTCGTCGCGGCTCACCGCTGCCACCGCCTTCATGTTGACGATGGTGGAGCGGTGGATCTGGCGGAAGTGCTGCGGGTCGAGCACTTCAAGCAGTTCACGTAACGGTGTGCGCAGCAGGCTTTCGCCGGCAGCGGTGACCACGGTGGTGTACTTGTTGTCGGCGCGGAAGTAGGCCACATCTTCCAGCATGATCAGCTGCGTCTCGCGGCCGTTGCTGGCGGTGATCCAGGCCAGTGGCGGGCGCTCCGCTGCGCCCTGCGACGGGCCCAGCCGCTGCAGCAGGCGCTCCAGCACGGCATCGTCCTGTCGCGTTGATGGCAGCCGCGACAGGATGCGCTCGCGGGTGGCCAGCAGGCGCTCGTCGCTGACCGGCTTCAACAGGTAGTCCATCGCGCCCTGCTCGAACGCATCGATGGCGTACTGGTCGTAGGCGGTGACGAATACCACCTGGGTGCGCGGGCTCAGCTCGGACAGCGAGCGCGCGACCTCGATGCCGCTGATGCCGGGCATGCGGATGTCGAGGAACGCGATGTCCGGCCGCGTCTCGGCCAGCTGCTCCAGCGCGCTGGCACCGTCCTCGCACTCGGCCACCAGCTTCAGCTCCGGCCACAACCGGCCCAGCTGCTCCACCAGTGACTGCCGCAGCAGTTCTTCGTCTTCGGCGATCAGGGCTTCAAGCGGCATGGCTGCGCTCCTTGTGCGACTGCGGCAGGGTCATGGTCGCGGCCACGCCGCTGGGGAAGTTGGCAACGATCGCCACGCCGGCCTGCTCGCCGCAGGTCAGGCGCAGGCGCTCGCGCAGGTTCTTCAGGCCGATGCCGGTACCGCTGGTGCCCTGGCCGAAGCCCAGCCCATCGTCGGCCACGGTCACGGTCACGTGGTCATCGAAGCCGCGCGCCAGTATCCAGATCGTGCCACCGCCGGGCTTGGGTTCCAGGCCATGCTTGATCGCGTTCTCCACCAGCGTCTGCAGTGCCATCGCCGGCAGGTGCACGCCGTGCAGTTCGTTCGGTACCTGCATTTCCACCGCCAGGCGTGCGCCCATGCGGATGCGCAGGATTTCCAGGTACGCGCGGGTGCGGTCCAACTCCACGCCCAGCGTGGATACCGATTCGTCCACCTGCGGCAACGAGCTGCGCAGGTATTGAATGAGGTGGCCGAGCATCTGTTCGGCACGCGCCGGATCGGTGCGGGTCAGTACCTGCGCGTTGGCCAGCGTGTTGTAGAGGAAGTGCGGTTCCACCTGCGCATGCAACAGGTTCAAGCGTGCCACCGACAGTTCCTTTTCCACCTGGGTCTGTTCGGCCGCAGCCTGTTCGTCGCGGCGCTGGTCGGCGACGCGGCGGCTGATCGCACGGGTGACTGCTTCGGCGTTCTCGTAGTTGCCGCCTTCGTCCAGCGCCAGCAGGTCGGCCCACCAGCCGGCATCGGGTTCGAACAGCAGGGTGACGGTGCTGGTGCCCTGCCCCGGCGTGACCGTGGCCAGCACGCTGTTGCGCTTGATGGCCAGCCGCGCCGGCAGGTTCCAGCGCGAGGGCTGGCGGCCGTTCCAGAGGTCGACCCGGCGCACATAGGCGCGCACCTGCAGGCTGCCGGCCGAGCTTTCCACGTCTTCGACGCGCGGTAGTTCGGAAATCGCCGCCTCCACCACCGAGAAGGCGTGGCCGGCGTCCATCGGCAGTTCGATCTGGCGGCGCTGGCGGCCGGACAGGGTGGTGGCATCCAGGCGACCGGCCACCAGCCAGACCCGGCGGATGTGGGTGATGGCACTGCCCAGCGCGGAAATGATCAGGAACATCGCCAGCAGCCCGAAGATCCAGCCCGGGCCATCGTTCATGCCGCTGAAGATGCCGCTCCAGACCATGCCGGCGACAACCAGCGCGGCAGCCCAGGCCAGCAGGTGGCGGATCAGGAGAGAGAGGCTGGCGAACACGGCGGCGCCTTGAGGAAGGGGGTGAGCCGAGCATAGGGCGGCCCGCCGGGCAAGCAAGCAGGCTGCGACGAAGGCCGGGAAAGTTGGGATGGAAGCCGTTATGGAAACGCCGGGCACGGCCCGGCGTTTCCGGGGGCGGCAATGCCGGCCAGCGGCCGGCACTACCGGACGCCGTTATTTGCGCTGGTCGGCGCTGGCGTCACGCACGGCGCGGAACGCCTCGTCCTTGCTCCAGTTCGGCCAATCGCGGGAATTGGCCAGCTGGTTGCCCAGCGTGTACAGCACTTCCAGGTCGCGCGCGGCACCGGCAAACACCCAGTCCGGCTGCCACTCGTCGCCCTGCTGGTGATAGCGCTTGGCGGTGTAGTCCTCGGAGGCCTTCCTGCCTGCGGCCACGCCACCGTCCACCCAGTCCTGGCCGGCCGACCAGGACAGCGCCGGCACGCCACGCTTGGCGAACGGGAAGTGGTCGGAGCGGAAGAACAGGCCCGCTTCCGGCTTCGGGTCCGGCGTGTAGCGGATATCCCAGCCCTTGGCCACGTCCTTCAGCTGGTCCAGCAGCTCGAAGCGCGCGGCACCGTAGATGCCGAAGTCACGCGACGGGCCGAACGGCGCCATGCCGTCCATGTTGATCACGGCCACGGTCTTTTCCAGCGGATACAGCGGATGGGTGGCGTAGTACTCAGAACCCAGCAGGCCCTTTTCCTCGGCGGTGACCGCCAGGAACAGCAGCGAGCGCTGCGGGCGCTTCTCCTTGGCGAAGCCACGGGCCAGCTCGACCAGCGAGGCGGTGCCGCTGGCGTTGTCCAGCGCGCCGTTGAAGATGCGGTCACCGCGCGCGTCCGGCTCGCCCACGCCGATGTGGTCCCAGTGCGCGCTGTAGATGATGGTCTCGTCCGGATGGCGGCTGCCTTCCAGGCGCGCGGCCACGTTGTGAGAGGTGATCACTTCGGTCTTCACCGCGTACTTCGCGTCCAGGCTGGCGCCGGTCAGCGGCACCGGGGTGAAGTCGCGCTGCTGCGCCTTCTTCTTCAGTGCCTCGAAATCCTGCCCGGCCGAGCGGAACAGCTCCACGGCAAGGTCGCGCTGGATCCAGCCTTCCAGCAGCGGGTGGCTTTCTGCCGGGTTGTCACGCACCACGTCGAACATGGTGTTGGTGTTGGAGCCGGCCACGGTGGCCCAGCCATACGACGCCGGTGCGGTCTCGTGCACGATCAGCACGCCCAGCGCACCCTGACGGGCGCCTTCCTCGTACTTGTAGGTCCAACGGCCGTAATAGGTCATGCCCTTGCCGTCGAAATCACCTTGGCCGGTTTCGAAGTCCGGGTCGTTGATCAGCACCACGGCGATCTTGCCCTTCAGGTCCACGCCCTTGAAGTCGTCCCAGTTGCGCTCCGGTGCCTTCACGCCGTAGCCGAGAAACACCAGCGGGGCCTTGCTGATGTCGACGCTGCTGGCGCCGTTCATGGCGGCGCGCACGGCGATCTGCTTGCCCTGCTCCAGCGGCAGGGTCTTGCCGCCCTGGTGCAGCGCCAGCTGCGGTGCGCCGACGATGTCGCCCTTGCGCAGCGGCACGGCCTGGGTCCACAGGCGCTTGCCGTCCTTGAGGTCGCCGCCCGGCTGCAGGCCGGCGTCGGCAAACTGCTTGCTGAGGTAGGCGATGGTCTTTTCTTCGCCGGCGGTGGCCGGCGAGCGGCCTTCGTAGGCGTCGGAGGCCAGTTCCTTGACGTCGGTGGAGATCCGCGCGCCATCGAATTTCGGGGTGGCCGCCATCAGTGCGCTCGACACCGACAGGGCCAGCACGCCCAGTACCACTCGTTTCATTGCTCTCTCCAGCAGGGAAATCCTTCTGGAGTGTAATGGGATTCGCCAGGGCTGCGCCCTGCACCTGCCGAAACAACGGCAACAGCCGAAGCAACAGCAAAAGCTGGTTTCCTGAGGGTAGGCGGGGTCCCACTGCTGTTGGTGGGTGTCGACCTGGGTCGACACGCACGGAAACACGAAGGGGTCAGATCCTTTTCCCGCCGGAAAAGGGCTCTGACCCCATCGGTGTGTTGCTTGGGCGTGTTACCAGTTCGGGTCTTCGGCCGGGGCGGCAGCGGGCTTGGGCTTCGGCTTGGCCGCCGGGCGTGCGGCGGCGGCGGGAGCGGCCGAGGCAGTCGCACCTGCGGCGGCAGCCGGCTTGCTGCCCAGCTTCTGGCGCAGTTCGATCTGGCCCGGGCGGAAACCGCCGCGCATCGCGTCGACGCCGTCTTCGATGGTGCCGTACGAGGTCTGTGCGGCCACGCGGTCGATGCGGATGGTGCAGCACGGGTGTTCACTGCGGCCCAGCGAGCGGCCGGTCTGCGGGTCCTTCAGTTCCTCGCCCAGGCGCACGGCCTGCCAGCGCTGGCCGGCCTGCAGGGTTTCGCCACCCTGGCTCAGCACCACCTGGTCACCGTCCACAGAAACCACCGACACCGGGAACAGCGTGGTGACGATGGTGGTACCGATCTGGCCCGACAGCGATTCCATCATCGCCGCGGCCATGTTGCGGCCGTTGACCACGCGGGGCAGGGTGCTCGGGCCGGTCGAGGCCAGCTGGTGGTCGAAGCTGTCGGACATCACCACCTGGCCGGTGGTGGCGTTGATCAGGCGCAGGGTGATGCGGCCGCCACCGGAGTACGAGGTCACCTGGCGGTCGGACATGCGCAGGTTGCGCACGCTGCGCGGGTACTCGAAGCGTTCGACGGTCGGGATCAGGATCAGGTCGGTCGCCAGCTGCTGGCCGACGCGTGCGGTGTCCTGCAGGCGTACGTTGCCGCTGTTGATATGGTCGATCTCGGCCTGCAGTTCGTCGCCGAACTCGCGATCCAGCACGATGAAGCGCTGGGTCTGGGTCAGCGTGTCGGACAGGCGCGCGCGGATCGCGTCGGCCACTTCATCGGCACTCACGCGGCCATCGCCCACGGCATAGCTGCCGGCCTTGGTGCGCGGCAGCGCGACCACGATCTTCGGCTTGCCCTGCTCGTCCGGTGCGCGGTACTGGGCAATCTGTGCACGCACGCGCACCTTCCAGTAGCTGCGCATGCTGCGGTGGGTCACATCCGAATCGAACGAGCTTGCGCCACGCTTGGCATCGACGCTGACCTTCTCGTCGTAGCTCTCCTTGACGCTGGCCGAGGCTCCGCCGCCCTTGGCCGTGGCCTCGCCGGACGCGCTGGCAGAGGCCGAACCCTTGAAGCTCCAGCCTTCGTCGCTGGCGCGCACGCGCGCGATGGTTTCTTCATCCAGCTGCCGCACTTCGTCCTGCGACAGGATTTCATAGCCCAGCACCGCGCCCTGCGAGCCGGCGATCATCTGCTGGGTGAACGCGTCGGCGCGGATATCGCCGACGTGTTCGTCATCCACATCCACATGCAGGCCTGCACGCAGGCTCTGCATCTGGCTGGCCACGCGTACGCCGTTGACCTGCGCCACCGCCGACTGCAACGCCGCCAGCACCGCCAGTTCCGGGGTGCTGCCGATGCCGTCGGCCTCGCGCGCGACCTGGGTGGTGCCGCCGAAATCCGGCGTGCCACGCAGGGGCGCTGCTTCCACTGGCGCATTGCTGGCCAGTGCACTGGTTGCCTTGTCCTTGGCAGGTGCGGGCGCTTCGGCCGGGGTGTCCTGCTTGCCACAGGCTGCAAGCAGCGCGGCAGCCAGGCCCAGGCCGATCAAACGGGAGGTCGTACGCATGGGGATTCGCCTCGGATCAGTTCATCTTGTCCAGCTGGCCCAGCATCGAGTCGGCGTTGGACGGCACCTTGACCTTGCTCTTCTTGGCGAAGGTCACAGCCGACTTGGTCGAACCGTACAGGCCCTGGATGAAGCCCGGCGATTCCTTGGCCACCCATGCACCAGCGGCCAGCTTGCGGCCGACGGTAGCCATCTGGGTGGCGCCCAGGTTCTTCATGCCGGCGGTGAAGTTGCTGGCTTCGCCACCCAGCTTCTGCGCTTCGGCAGCCGAGGACAGCAGCGAGACCAGGCCTTCGGCGTAGTGCTGCTTGGATTCAGCGTTCAGCTCCGGCTGCGCGGCCTGGCGCTCGTCGATCGCGGCCTGGGCGGCTTCGCTGACCGACACCGACTTCTTCATCGCATCGACGCTGACCGAACCCGACGACAGCGCCTGGCGCTCGGCTTCCAGCAGCTGCACCTGCTCGGCCAGGCCGAAGGCACGGGCGAACGAGGTCTGGGCCTGCAGCGAGTGCGACTGCGAGCTGACGAAACGACGCACCAGCGCTTCCTGCGCGGCTTCGTCCGGGGCAGCGGCGCTGGAGGTGCTGCTGGAGGAGCCGGTGGAGCCACCAGCCAGGTCCTTCAGCTTGCCCAGGCCGGCATGGGCCGGCATCGACAGGGTGGCGGCCGCGATGGCCAGGGCAAGAGCGGTATTGCGGATCATGTGAGAGTCCTTTGGGAGAAACGGCCGCGTGCGGCACGTGGGGAATCGGTAACCCAGGGGCGATGCCGAGCGAGCTCGGCACCCACCGGGGCGGCGGATCAGCGGACCGCCTTGACGTTCAGTTCGTTGATCATCTGCTGGGCGGCCTTTTCGGCAGCCAGCTGCAGGGCATTGGTACGGGCCACGGTTTCATTCGGGCCGGTGCCGGAGAACTGCACCGGGCCGACCGACGACACGGTGCGCGGGAAACGACCGGTCACGTCCAGCACCTTGCCGGTGACAGTGACGAACACGCGGGTGTTGCCGCTGGCCGGATCGCGGTCACGCATGCCGACGTCGAGGGTGCCGACGGCGATGTACGGGATGTTGGCCGCACGGATGCCATTGGCGGTGTCGCGCAGGGTGGCCGGGGCCAGGTCGTTGCCGGTGCTGAAGTCCTTGCGGATGCGCTCGATGCTGAGCAGGCCGCGCGACTCGCCTTCCACGTACTCGGCTTCAACCACCTCGTAGCCGGCGGCGCTGAAGGCACCGGTCATCGCGGTGTTGACTTCGGCGGCGTTGGCCACCTTCCAGGTGATGTTGTCGGCGCGCGCGGTGGTGCTGCCGCCGCTGGTGACCGACACCGAACCGTTCTGGTTGATGCTGCCGTTGGTGCTGACCGAATTGCCGCGGAAGCTGTCGCCTTCACGGGTGTTCTCGCTGTAGCTGCTGCTGGCGTCGACGCGGCGGTATTCCTTGTCCTGGAACGACTGCACGGTGTCCTGCGAGCGCGCCATGAACAGGAACGTCAGCAGCGAGCGCTGCGCAGCGGTGGCGCCGGCCACGGCCGAACCCGCATCCAGCTTGGTCTGCAGCAGGGTGGTGTTGATCTCGGCGCGGACGGTGACGCTGTAGGTCTTGGCCTTCTTGTCTTCGGTGTCCGACAGCTGCACGGCGCTGAGCACGTAGCGGTCGATCTCGCCGATGAACTCGGCGCGGCGCGCCTCGAACAGGCGCAGCTTGGCCGCACCGGTTTCGGCGATGTACGCCTCCAGGGCATTGACCTTGGCCTTGTTCAGGGCCTGGGCACGGGTATCGGCGCTCAGGCGCAGGCCGTAGCTGGCCGAGCCGGTACCGCGCGAACTCGCGGTCTGCGCAGCGACCGGCGAGGCCACCGCCAGCGCGATGAGGATGAGCAGGATGGTACGCATCAACGACATGACTTGATCAACTCCTGGAGGGCTTGGGTCTGCTGCTGCAACGGGCGGCCGCCCGGCTTCTGTTCGTCCAGCCAGGCGCGCGAATCGGCACGCTTGGCGGCGGCGCCGGCGAAGGCGTCGAAGCCGGCCAGCAGGGTTTCGTAGCTGGCCGACCACTGGTCGACCTGCCACTGCGTGACCGGCACCACCTTGGTGGCCCCCTTGCGCAGCGGCTGTTCGAAATAGACCTTGCCCGAGAACGGCTCGCTCACCTTGGCGGTGAAGAAGGCGCCGAACAGCATCGTCTTCATCGCCGGGGTTTCCTCGATCACGCCGTTCTTCAGTGCATCGACCTGCAGCTGGATGACGTAGTCGGGTTCGGGAATCTTCAGCTGGTAGACCTTACCGTCGGCAAAGCGGGCGGCCATCGCACCGCCGATCGCCTGGCCCGAGGCCGGCGGCAGCAGGCCAACGCCAGTGTTGGACGACAGCGTCTTGGACAGTTCGTGCGCAAGCGTGGCACGCAGCGGTGCTTCCCACTTCGGGTCGGGCAGCTTGGCGCGTGCCGCGTCGGACAGGGTCACCCCGCCCACCTGCAGGCGACGCACGGCGGCATCGGGCAACCGGGCCTGCGCCAGGCTGGCCGCCAGTACCTGCGACAGGCTGGTATCGGCACCGCCGTACAGCAGATCGGCGACGATCGCGTCGATATCGTCGTTGTCCGGACGGTAGTCCTGCACGTCGATGCGCTGCAGGGTGAGCGGATAGGAGGCGATCACCTGGCGCTCGCGGAAGTCGAAGAACAACGCCTGCAGCGCCACTTCCACCAGCACCTTGTACTGGTCGCCGATCGGTTCGACCGAGACCAGCTCGCGATCCAGCGCAGCGGCCAGCACGGTGGCACTGGTGGTGCCGTCGAGCATCGCCACCGGCTGGTCGATCAGCTCCAGGTGGGCCGGTGCGTGGCGCTTGAGCGACTGTGCCAGCGTCTGGTTCAGCGGGACCAGCCCACGCCGTTCCAGCACCGCGTGCGCATGCGGGGTGGTCGCCTGCACGGCGGCGGCGTCAGCGGTATAGGCAAAACCGGCCCAATAGGCCTGCTGTGATTTGTCCGCAGCCTGCACGGCCATCGGCCATACGGCCAGGCACAGGGCACAGGCAAGCAGGCGCGCAAAAGCGCGCGATGCGCTCTTCGTCCTTGAATACATCCAACCGCTCCTCGGTCAATACGCACGGATCGCGGACGCTGATGCGTCCGCTGGGCGCGAAACATAGCCGCTCAGGCGGCCGGCGACAAGTGCTGCCTTTGTCGGCTCAGTCCGTGGGGGGCAGGCCCGCCCGTTGCCGCAGCAGTCCGCGCTCGGCCTGGTTCTGGCTGAGCCGAGCGGCCTGGCCAAAAGCGTCACGTGCGTCCTGCTCACGCCCCAGTGCCTGCAGCAGCTCGCCGCGCACCACCTGCAGCGGCGCATAGTCGCGCAGGCGCGCGTCGACCAGCAGGGGCTGCAGCTGCGCCCACGCGGCGAACGGGCCTTCGCTGCGCAGGATCGCCACCACCCGGTTCAATGCCACCACCGGCGAAGGTTGCACCTGCAGCAGCTGTGTATAGAGCGCGGCGATACGCGGCCAGTCGGTCGCGTCGGCGCGCCGCGCAGCCGCATGGCAGGCCGCGATGCGCGCCTGCAGCACATACGGATCCTGGTCGCCACCGATGGCCAACGCGCGCGCCAGCACCTGCTGCCCGCGGTCGATCTGCAGCCAGTCCCAGCGCGCGCGGTTTTGCTGGTCCAGCAGCACCGGCGCGCCCTGCGCGTCCACCCGTGCCGCTGCGCGCGAGGCCTGCAGTTCCATCAGCGCCAGCAGGCCCAGTACCGGCGGCACCGGCAACCGATGCGCCAGGATGCGGGCCAGCCGCAGCGCTTCCTCGCACAGCGCCGGGCGCATCCAGTCATCACCGGCGCTGGCGGCGTAGCCTTCGTTGAACACCAGATAGATCGCTTCCAGCACCGAGGCCAGGCGCTCCGGCATCGCGTCGGCGCGTGGCACTTCATAGGGCACCTGCTTCTGCGCCAGCGTGCGCTTGGCGCGCACGATGCGCTGGGCGATGGTCGGCTCCGGCTGCAGGAACGCACGCGCGATCTCGACGGTGGTCAGGCCACCGAGCAGGCGCAGAGTCAGTGCCACCCGCGCATCGGCCGGCAGCACGGGATGGCAGGCCACGAACATCAGCCGCAGCAGGTCATCGCCCAGGTCGTCCTCCAGTGCCTGGCTGTCATCCGGCGCCGGCAGTGCCGCCGGATGCAGTTCCTCGCCCCACTGCGCATGCTGCTGCGCCACCCGCTGGTGCTGGCGCAGCACATCGATGGCACGGTTGCGCGCGGTGGTCATCAGCCAGGCTCCGGGGTTGTCCGGGATACCCTGCTCCGGCCAACGCTCCAGCGCGGCCAGCCAGGTGTCCTGGGCCAGCTCCTCGGCACGGCCGACATCGCCACCGAGCAGCCGCGCCAGGCGCGCAATCAGCACTGGCGACTCCATCCGCCAGAGGGTTTCCAGACGCTGCGTCAGTGCGGGCTCGAGCATGCGCCGATCACAGCACGCACGCCCGGCCCGCACAAGCGCCGCAGCTCACGCTTCAACAATCGGCTTGAAACCGCCCCAGAACATGCGCCGGGTATCGAATGGCATGTCCTTCGGGCCCAGCGACGCCAGCCGTGGATCGGCCATCACCTTTGCGTTGATGCGGTCGCGTGCCGCGCGCGAGCGGAACACCACGAAGGCGACGATCACCGTCTCGCCCGGTTTCGCCTTGACCGCGCGCGGGAACGAGGTGCTCTTGCCCGGCTCCACATCGTCGGCCACGCATTCCATGTACTGCAGCGCGCCATGGTCCTTCCACACCGCACCGGCCTTGCGGGCAAGGCGACGGTAGGCCGCCACCTTGTCCTGCGGGCACGGCAGCACGTAAGCGTCCACGTAAGCCATGCGGGTTCTCCCTGCGGCGGCCGTCAGCCCGGCTCGCCGTCCATGTGTGCGATTTCCCAGAGATGGCCATCCAGGTCCTGGAAGCCACGCTGGTACATGAAACCGTAGTCGCGCGCGGGCTGCGGTTCACTGGCGCCGGCCGCCAGAGCCTTGTCCACCATCACGTCCACCGCCTTGCGGCTGTCCGCCGACAGGCAGGTGATCACCTCGGTCTGGCTGCGTGCGTCGGCGATCGGCTTGGTGGTGAACTGCTTGAAGAACGGCTGGGTCAGCAGCATCACGAAGATGCTCTCGCTGATCACCATGCAGGCGGCATCGTCATTGGTGAAGGTCGGGTTGAAGCTGTAGCCCAGCGCTGCGAAAAAGGTCTTGGACGCGTTCAGATCCTGCACGGGCAGGTTGACGAAGATCATCTGCGGTTGCGGTGCACTCATCGGTGAAGCTCCTTGTGGATGAAAGAAAGAGAGGAATCAGGGCTGCTTCATGCAGTTGACCATCCACGGCTTGCCATAGCGGTCGACCAGCATGCCCCAGCGGTGCGCCCAGAACGTTTCGGCGATCGGCATCTGCACCTGCCCCCCCTCGGCCAGCGCGGCAAACACGCGTTCGGCTTCTTCGATGCTGTCGACATCAACATTGATGGTGGTCGAGCCACCCTCGCCGCCGCCGGGGCCGTCGGCCGCCATCACGATGGCGTTGCCGATCTCCAGCTGGCTGTGGGCGACGTGGTCCAGGGTTTCCGGCGGCATCTCGTTGCAGCCCGGCGAGCCATCGGAGGGCGGCATGTCGCGGTATTTCATTTCCGAAGTGACCTGGCCACCGAGTGCCTTGGCGTAGAACGCCATCGCCTCGTGGGCCTGGCCGCTGAAGCCGAGGAAGGGAATCAGTCTCATGGCAATACTCCGTGATGTGGTTCAGGGCGGTAGCGCCGGGTCGTGCCCGGCGTGGAGATGAATCGGGTCAACCTTCCAGCTGTGCACGCAGACGCTGTTCCTGCTGCTGTAATTCGGGGGTGAAGGCTTCACCGAAGTCTTCAGCGGAGATCAAGGGACGCAGTTCGAGCGTGCCGCCACTGCCGAACGGCGCGCGGCTGGCCCATTCAACCGCTTCGTCCAGCGACCGCACCTCCCACAGCCAGAAGCCGGCGATCTGTTCACTGGCAGGACCGAACGGACCGGCCTCGACCTGGGGTGCCCCGCCGCCGAAGTGAATGCGACGGCCGCGCTGGGTGGCGTGCAGGCCTTCACCGGCCAGCATGATGCCGGCGGCCACCAGTTGTTCGTTGAAGGCGCCCATTTCGGACAGTTCCTGTTCGCTGGGCATGCGGCCGGCTTCGGAGTCGGCGTTGGCCTTCACGATCACCATCACTTTCATTGCGGTCTCCCGTGGGGACGCGTGGTGCGTGCCCTTCATTGGGTACAACGAACCAGGGTCATCGGAATCGACACGTTTCCGGAAATTTTTTTTCTGCGTGGAAGGCACGCCTTCGGCGGGAGTCGGCGAACGGCGGAGCCCCTCCGTGGTGGGTTGGGTTGGTCGCTGAAAGCGCGGGTTCATGGGTTTGGCCGGGTGGGTAGGCGGGTCGGGGGACGCCGTAAACCCATCCATGGGGGCTTGGCCGCGGCATCCATGCCGCGGACACCCCCGCCCCGCCTACCCACCCGGCCCTGGACAGTTTCCTGCCTCCGGTACCCACCACGGGAAGATCAAGAGAAAAGGCAACAGCAACGGCGACAGCAACAGCAACAGCAACAGCAAAAGCAAAGACGGTTGGCTGGCGGGCTCGGCTTTGCGAGCGAAGCGACCCGCTTTTGCTCTTGCTTGTTGATTTCCCGTGGTGGATCGGCCGCCGGAATCTGTCTGGGGCCGGGCGGGTGGGGTTGGCGGGGTATCCGCGCCATGGATGGCGCGGCTAAGCCTCCAGGGACGGATTCACGGCGTCCTCGCCAATCCCACCCGCCCGGCCCACCCTCAGGAAACCCGCTTTCAGCGACCCACCCAAACCCACCACGGAGGGGCTCCGCCGTTCGCCGCCCCCGCCGAAGGCGCGCTTCTGCGCTGCAACATGCCCATGCGCCATCCTGCGCCATCATGGGCACCCCGCCCCCGCCAGGACCGTCCCATGCAGCAGTACCTGCTTCTGATCTATATCGAGCCTGCCCTGCTGCAGGCCCTGCCCATCGAAGAATTCAACGCGCTGATGCGCGACTGCCTGGCCCACGCCGACAAGCTGCAGGCCGAAGGCACGCTGCTGGCCGCGCAGAAACTGCAGCCGGTCGACACTGCACAGACCCTGCGCGTGCGTGATGGCAACAGCCGTGTTCTCGATGGCCCGTTCGCCGAAACCCGCGAACTGCTGGCCGGCTTCAACCTGATCGTCGCCCGCGACCGCGACGAAGCCATGCGCATCGCCCGCGACTTCCCGTGGGCGCGCTTCGGCAGCATCGAAGTGCGGCCGCTGGAAGACATGGACGCCGAGCGCGAACGCTGCGGCGCCCCGGCTGCGGCTATGGCAGCAGCCGTACCCTGATCTCGCGCGGACCGACGCCTTCGTTGCCGCTGTAGTCGCGCACGCTGGCGCGCACGATGTACTCGCCCGGCGGCAGCGCCGCCGGCTGCCAGCGCCCGGTTTCCATCAGGCCGTCGCGCACGGTGTTGGTGGCCAGGTAGCGGAAACGGGTCACCGCGCTGCCATGCACGGTGATGCCGCTGTCCGGTGCGTAGGCCACGCGCACAGCTTCCTTCTGCGGCGGCATGCGGTTGAACACGATGTTCCAGCGTGGCTGTTCATAGCCCTGCAGCGCTCGGCCATCGGCGTCGAGGATCTGGTAGCCCACCTGGTACATGCCCAGGCGGCGGCGCGGCAGGTTGTTGTCGACCTGGTCCCAGGCCTCGACCACGATCTGCACGCCGCGGCCCTGGCGCGCCACCATCACCACGCCATCGCCGCCCGGCGCCATCGGCTGGTCGTTGTCGTCCAGCAGGGCCACATCGGTGATGCGCGGCGCGAAGTGGTCGGCGTAGCCCTGGAAGCCCAGCGCCACCGCGTTGGTCTCGAAGCCGCCGGTACCCACCGCCAGGTGCACGTGCGCCTGGTTGTTGATGCTGCCCAGGCGGTCACCGACGTGGATGCGCATGCCGCGGCGCACGCGCATCCGCTCCAGCCTGCCCTGCTCGTCGTACAGCGCCTGCCAGCGCGCATCGTAGGGTTCGTCGCGCGGGGTGCGGCCGACCCGCATGTGGATGTACTTGAGGCGATCCACGACCAGGCCCTCGGCCTGCTCACCCAGGTTCCAGGCGGCCACCGGGCTGCTGATCTTGCCTTCGGCGATCGCCAGCACGGTCTGGCCCACATCACCGCGCACGTCGAAGCCGCCATGCAGGTGGTGGCGGCTCTCACCGGTGAAGTTGCCGCGCACCTCGCCCAGGGTGCCGACCACTTCGTGCCAGCCGTCCTGCGGTGCCAGCGGCCAACGGCCCCCGGTCTTCGGCAGCGCGGCATCGGCAGCCGGGCCGACCAGTGCCGGTGCCGGCAGGTCGCCCACCGGCAGCGGGCGCAGGCGATGCAGGCGGTAGCTGGCGGCGTCGGCCACCAGCACGCTGCCATCGGCATCCAGCGCCAATCCGCTGGGGCGGGCCAGGCGCGGCAGGCGGCCATTGCCGACCAGCGCGATCTGATGGCCCTGCGGCGTCACCTGCACGATGCGGCCATCGAGGTCACCCACGTACAGCACGCCGTCATGGGTGGTGGCCAACGACAGCGGCCCATTGATCACGCCACCGGCGGCGACCACGGTGCTGACCGTACCATCGGCACCCACCCGGCGCACGGCGTTGTTGAACAGGTCGGCCACCAGCAACGCGCCCTGCGCGTCGAAGGCCAGCGCCACCGGCGTATCGAAGCGCGCAGCGGCGCCCACGCCATCGGCAAGGCCCGGCCGATCACCACCGGCCAGGGTGCGCACGCTGCCATCCGTACCGATCACCCGGATGCGATCGTTGAACGTATCGGCCACGTAAACCTGGCCCTGCGCATCCACGGCGATGCCCATCGGCGCATCGAAGCGGGCCTGCGCGGCAGGGCCGTCGGCGTGGCCCTGTTCGCCACCGGCCAGCGTGGTCACCTGGCCATCGGTACTGATGCGGCGGATCGCATGGTTGCCGGTGTCGGCCACATACAGGTTGCCCTGCGCGTCGGCGGCAATGCCCGAAGGCGTGTTGAAACTGGCCTGCAGTGCAGGGCCATCGACACGTCCCTCGCCCTGCCCGGCCACCGTTTCAACGCGGCCATCGGGAAGGCGGCGACGGATCCGGTTGTTGTCGCCGGCATCGGTGAAATAGACGCTGCCATCGGCACTGCGCAGCAACGCGTACGGATCGGCGAAGCGTGCCTGCGCGGACGCGCCATCACGGTCACCCGGGTGGCCATCGCCGGCCAGCGGTTCGATCTGCGCGGTCCACGCCAACGGCGTCGGAGCCGGACCCGCCGGTTCAGCCAGCGTATGCAGCGGTGTCTCCCACCAGGTCGCAGCCAATGCCACTACCGTCGCCAACGCTACGCCTGCCGCCATCCATTGCCACCGTGCCATCGTGCTGCGCTGCCTGCCTGCTGTCTGAAGAGGCACCGACAATAGACGCTGCGCGTGCGATCCGCCACGGCCGATTGTGCGGCTGAACGCCAGAATTCGCTTCGTCGTGCTTGTCCTCGCTGGCTGCAGCAGGTTCAATGCGGTTCCCACGGATGGAGATTCTCCATGCCCCGCGTTCTCCCGCTCACCGCCCTGCTGCTGGCCGCATTGGCCAGCACATCCGCCACTGCTTCGATCACGGTGGCGCCGCAGAAGCCGTCAATCACCGCCGATGCGATGCACCAGGCCTATGCCACGCGCTGGGATGAGGCCATCCAGCAGTCACGCAGTGGCAACACGCTGGGCGCGCTGATCAGCATGGAACGGCTGATGGAGGATCCCCTGCTGGACGACTTCGATGCCGAGCATCGTGGCCGCGCCTCGCAGGTCGCTGGCTGGACCGCACTGATGCAGAAGAAGCCGGCCCTGGCCCGCCGCTACCTGCAGCGGGCGCAGGAGGCCCTGCCGGAGGATGCACAGATCCTGCTTACCCAGGTGTCGGTGGAACTGTCGGACAACCAGCCGGCCGCAGCCACCACCTTCCTGGTGAAGGCACTGCAGCATGCCGACGCGCCGCTGCCGGTCGATCACCACGCCATCAACTACCTGCAGTACCGCCTGCGTGACCAGCCGATGAAGCGCATGGACCTGCTGCAGGCGCTGTTTGACAACGGCTGGAAAAGTGCCGGCCTGGAACCCACCGGGCTGTGGCTGACGCTGGCCACGCTGCAGGCCGACAATGGCCGTGGCGACGGCATTCCAGCCACGCTGGCCCGCATCGACAGCCCGGCCGAGATCATCCGCCTGCGCAGCGACAAGCGCTTCGACCGTTATGTCGATCGCGGCGATGCGCGTTTCGATCCGGTGCAGGCGGCGCAGCGCCACCTCGATGAACTGCGCGTCTCCGGCCTGCTCGACCGTGCACTGGACGCGCGCATGGCCGAGTTCAGCACCACCCTGCTCATGCTGGACCGCAACGAGGAAGTGCTGTCGTTGACCGAAGGCATGGCCGGTGCCGCGAGCAACGGCGAATCACCTGCCGCCGCCGAAGCGGAATGGGTGGCCTGGCTGCTCAACAGCCGGCTCACCGCACTGCGCCGGCTGGGCCGCACCGATGAGGCACTGGCCACGGCGCAACAGGCCCAACGCATCGGCGCACTCGGCCCGGATGGTGTCGAGCACCAGATGAATGTCGGCTTCGTCTTCAGTTCGCTGGGGCGCATGCAGGACGCTGCGCAGGCAGTGAATGACATGCCGGGCCTCGCCGGCTACGGCAAGGCCGCGCAGGCGCTGCTGCAGTTCGCCGCCGCCCGCGAGCGTGGTGATGCCAAAGCGCGCGAAGCGGCACGCGCGGTGATCCTGGCCCAGCGCGAGGATGCCCGCCTGTTCCATCGCGAAATGCTGCTGGAGGAAGGCAACCTGGACGGTGCCGCCGCCGTGCTGATCGAACAGCTGCGCTCGCCCATCGAACGCGGTGAAACCCTGGCCAGCCTGCAGGACATGCGCACGTATCCGTCATTGCCGGGTGATGTGCGCATCGATGCCGCGTGGCGTGCACTCAAGCAGCGTGCCGACGTGCAGGCCGAGGTGGCACGCGTCGGCCGCATCGAGCGCTACGACCTGGTCAGCACCTCCACCTCGCGCTGAGCGGCTTTTGTGTAGAGCCGAGCCGATGCTCGGCTGCAATTGGCGCAGCCGAGCATCGGCTCGGCTCTACAACGCCACGTGCAGGCGGCACCGTCCGCTAGCGCGCCGGCACTTCGGTGCGGATGCCCATCGCTTCGCGGTAGCGTGCGTACAGCGCCATCACCTTGTCCACGTAGGCCAGGGTTTCGGCGTAGGGCGGCACGCCCTTGTAGCGGGTGACCGCACCGATGCCCGCGTTGTAGGCGGCCGCCGCCAACGGGCGGTCGCCGTTGTAGCGGCGCAGCAGCGCGCGCATGTAGCGCGCGCCACCCTCGATCGACTGCTGCGGCGAGAACGGATCGCTCACCCCGTATTCCTGCGCGGTTTCGGGCATCAGCTGCATCACGCCCTGTGCGCCCTTGCTGGATACCGCCAGCGCGTCGAAATTGCTTTCGGCGTGGGCGATGGCACGCAGCCAGGCAT
The DNA here is from genome assembly GCF_059369475.1 of Stenotrophomonas sp. YJH_SMC_65. Lineage (NCBI taxonomy): Bacteria > Pseudomonadati > Pseudomonadota > Gammaproteobacteria > Lysobacterales > Lysobacteraceae > Stenotrophomonas > Stenotrophomonas sp. YJH_SMC_65. The sequence goes on along the minus strand of NZ_JCAFSR010000003.1, from coordinate 100,597 downwards.
CATCGACGCCGGTGGCCCTGGACGCGGCCTTGAACTGCCGGGCGTGCTGCGCCAGCTGCGGCGTGCCGACCTTGCCCAGGCCTTCGTGCGCCGGCTCGCCTGGCGGCGTGGCCACGGTGAACTTCAGGAACACCCGCGAGCCGGGCAGGTTGCGCGTGGAGTAGACCAGCGCCCCGTCCTGTTCGCGCTCGTACAGCACGCCGCTGAACACGCCCATGTTGCCCCACAGGTTCGGGGTTTGGACGGCGTTGTCGTCGATCTCCTTCGGCGTGCACCGCGATCCCGGCTCCGGCGCGGTGGCCAGGCTGACGGTGTTGCCCTGCACGCAGCGGTAGACGGTGCGCGCGGCGGCCAGCCCGGGCCACAGGCTGGGCAGCAGCAACAGCGCGAGCAGGAGGGGGCGAGGGGACATGGCGGCCGGATGATCCGGCCGTGCCCGCTAATGTTGGGTGAATGGGGGCCGGCAGGGCGGCGTCCTGCACCCGTGGTAGTGCCGGCCGCTGGCCGGCAACCTCAACAGCAACAGCCGTTTTCCCGCGAGGAGGCGGGGTGGGTCCCGCGACCTGCCGGGGTCACATCCCGTTGCTGAGCAACGGGACCTGACCCCACTTCGGATCACTTCGCGGTCCTCCGACGCACCCAATAGCCCACGCCCAGCAGCACGAACCACGCCGGGCTGGCGATCAGCGCCTGGCGGGTGTCGCCCTGCAGGCTCAGCAGCACCAGCACGGCGGCGAAGAACACCAGGCAGGCCCAGCACATCGCGACGCCGCCGGGCATCTTGAAGATCGATGCAGCATGGCGCTCCGGATAGCGACGGCGATAGGCCATGTAGGCCACCAGGATCAGCGACCAGACGAAGATGAACAGCACCGTCGCCAGTGTCGTCACCAGGGTGAAGGCGGTCACCAGGTTGGGAATCAGGTAGATCAGCAGCGTGCCGCCCAGCAGGCACAGGCACGAGAACAGCAGGCCACGGGCCGGCACTGCGGCGCGCGACAGTTTCGACAGCCCGCGCGGGGCGTGGCCCTCTTCGGCCAGGCCGTACAGCATGCGGCTGGTGGAGAAGATGCCGCTGTTGGCCGAGGACGTGGCCGAAGTCAGCACCACGAAGTTGATCAGGCTGGCGGCGGCGGGAATGCCGGCCAGCACGAACAGCTGCACGAACGGGCTCTTGTCCGGCACCACCTGGCGCCACGGGGTGACCGCCATGATCGCGATCAGCGCCAGCACGTAGAAGATGATGATGCGCACCGGGATCGAGTTGATCGCCTTGGGCAGGTTGCGCTCGGGGTCGGCGGTTTCGGCGGCGGTGGTGCCGACCAGCTCGATGCCGACGAAGGCGAACACCGCAATCTGGAAGCCGGCGAAGAAGCCGACCAGCCCCATCGGGAACATGCCACCGTCATTCCACAGGTTCGACAGCGACGCGGTGTGGCCGCTGGGTGAGGTGAAGCCCCACGCCACCAGCCCGGCGCCAGTGATGATCAGCGCGCAGATCGCCACGATCTTGATCAGCGCGAACCAGAATTCCATTTCGCCGAACAGCTTCACCGTCACCAGGTTCAATGCCAGCAGCAGCATCACGCAGGCCAGCGCCGGTTTCCAGGCTTCAAGCCCGGGGAACCAGAACTGCGCGTAGGCGGCAATGGCGATCACATCGGCGATGGCGGTGACGATCCAGCAGAACCAGTAGGTCCATCCACAGAAGAACCCGGCCCACGGGCCGAGCAGGTCGGTGGAGAAATCGATGAAGGATTTGTACTGCAGGTTGGACAGCAGGAGTTCGCCCATCGCGCGCATCACGAAGAACAGCATCGCGCCGATGATCAGGTAGACGAAGACGATGGAGGGGCCGGCCAGGCTGATGGTCTTGCCCGATCCCATGAACAGGCCGGTGCCGATGGCACCGCCGATGGCGATCAGTTGCAGGTGGCGGTTGGACAGGCTGCGGCGCAGGTGCTCGGGGGGCGTTGCGGGCTCGGTCATGGGCGCGGGCAAAAGGGGCGGGCGAAGCATTCGACGGTAGTCCTCCGCGGCGCCGAGCGCCAGCGCCAGACGGACCCATTGCGTCAAAGCGGGCCGCTTTCACCACAATGTGACCGAATACCGTATTGATCCCATTCCGCCCGGCCCGGCGCCATGCTCAGATAGCCGCACCTGCCCAAGGACCGGCCCACCATGCGCCCTGCCCCGCCCGCCCCGCTGGAGCCCCGGCCATGAGCCGGCTGCGCGTCATCATCGGCGGCACCGCCCTGGCCCTGCTGGCCGCTGCGCTGCCGATCGCGGTCATGGCCTACGCCACCTGGGACCGCGCGATCAGCGTCGAACAGCAGCGCCTGCGCGACATCGCCGATCGCACCCTGCGCCGCTCCGACCTGTCCTACCAGGAAGCGCTGGCGGCACTGAAATCGGCCGAGGCCGGCGCCTACGTACCCTGCAGCCCCGAACACATCCGGCGCATGCAGACCCTGGTGATGACCACCCCATCGATCGACCAGATGGGCTACTTCGAAGGTGGCAAGCTGCGCTGCACCTCGTGGGGTCCGTTCCTGTCCGATGTGGATCAACCCACGCCGGACCACGTCACCAGCGATGGCGCAGGCATTGCAGTGGATGTGCGCCCGGAAATCAGCGGCCGCCGCCAGGTGCTGGCGGTCCTGTATGGGTCCTACGACGCACTGGTGGACCCGCGCCGCTTCGTCGATGTCATTGCCGACCCGAACGTGCGGCTGGCGCTGGCCAGCCCCGATGGACGCCTGCTGGCCAAACAGCCCGGCCTGGATCCGGACCTGCTGCAGGCACTGCTGCGCGACCCCGGCGAAGGCCTGGATCACGCCACGCTGTTCGCCAGCGCGCGCAACGAGGAATGGCTGGCCATCGCCACCACGCCGCGCACCGCGCTGGCCGCCGCCTTCCGCCAGCAGGCATGGCTGTACGTGCCGGTCGGCCTCCTGCTGGCCGCCGCCGGGGCCGGCCTGGTGATCTGGCTGTCGCGGCGCCGCCTGTCGCTGCGCGGTGAGCTGGCCACCGCCATCCGCCGCCGCGAGCTGTACCTGCATTACCAGCCGATCATCGAACTGGACACCGGCATCTGCGTCGGCGCCGAGGCGCTGGTGCGCTGGCAACGCCCGGATGGCACCCAGGTGCGGCCGGACCTGTTCATTCCGCTGGCCGAAGAGGCCGGCATGATCGCCGACGTCACCGACCTGGTGATCGAGAACGTGGTGCGCGACATGCGCGAGCTGCTGGTGGCCGACCGCAGCGCGCACATCGCGATCAACCTCGCCGCCGAAGACATCAGCAGCGGCCGCGCCCTGAAGATGATTTCCCGGCACATGGCCGGCAGCGGCATCCTGCCGCAGCAGATCTGGATGGAGGCCACCGAACGTGGCTTCCTCGACCTGGACCGCGCGCGCACCATGCTTGCCGCCGCCCGCCGCGCCGGCCACAGCGTGGCGATCGACGATTTCGGCGTCGGCTTCTCCAGCCTGCAGTACCTGCAGCAGCTGCCACTGGATGCGCTGAAGATCGACAAGTCGTTCATCGATGCGATCGGCACCGAAAGCGCCACCAGCCCGGTCACGCCGCACATCATCGACATGGCCAAGGAGCTGGGCCTGTGGGTGGTGGCCGAGGGCGTGGAAACCGAAGCGCAGCTGGCCTACCTGCACAGCCGGCATGTGGAATTCGGCCAGGGCTGGCTGTTCTCGCGGCCGCTGCCGCGTGATGAGTTCGTCGCCTTCCACCACAAGCGGCAGCAGCAGTACGGCGCTGCACGCGAGCACATGCAGAACCCGCGCAGCGTGCCGATCGAGCGTGAAGGGATCGAGTAGGACGGCCAACGGCAGAGCCCCTGGTGGTGGGTCGCGTACAGCTATCCCGGCGTTGGCCGGGACGGTCTCTGACAGGTTCTGGCGGCGGTCCCACCACGGAATCAACAGAAGAAGCAAACGCGGGTCGCTGCGCTCGGTAGATCCACGCCATGCGAGGATGGCGCGGCCCACGGTAGTGCCGGCCGCTGGCCGGCACCGCATCATCGTTGAGCGCCGCCTACGCCCACGCCTTCGGCCGTGCCAGCAACCACGCGACGGTCACCGCCAGCAACAGCAGCGGCAACCATCCCAGCTGGCTCGGGCCGCTGGCCTGCAGCAGCACGCCGCCCGCCACGCCGCCGGCCGCAATGGCCAGGTTCCAGCCGGTCACCAGCATCGACTGCGCCAGGTCCGCAGCGGCCCCGGCGCGTCGTGCCAAGGCGGTCTGGAACAGGGTCGGCACCGCGCCGAACGCCACGCCCCACAGGATCGTCGCCAGCAGCAGCGTGCTGGCCACGCCGGGCCATGCCAGCAAGGCCAGCACCGGTACGATGAAGCCGATCACCGCCGCCCACACCAGCGCACGCAGGTGGCGATCCACGCCCCAACCAGCAATCCCGATGCCGGCAATCGCCGCCACGCCGAAGGCGAGCAGCAGCCGGTCCAGCCACGGGCCGGCACCCGCCTCCACCGCCAACGGTTCGATGTAGGTGTAGAGCACGTTGTGCGCCAGCACGTACAGCACCATCACCAGCAGCGCGCTGCGCACGCCCGGCATGCGCCAGACCTTGGCCAGCGACGCACGTTGACCGGCACCGGCCGCAGGCAGCGCCGGCAGTGCCCAGCGCGCGTACGCCAGCAGGCCCACGCCCAGCACGCTCATCAGCGCGAACGCCCAGCGCCAGCCGACCTGCTGGCCCAGCAACGTACCGGCCGGCACGCCCAGTGACAGTGCCAACGGCGACCCCACCATCGCCACCGCGATCGCGCGCCCCTGCAGCGACGGCACCACCATGCGTGCGGCATAGCCAGCCACCAGTGACCACAGCAGGCCACCGCTCACGCCGGCCAGGAAACGCGCAGCAAGGATCAGCGCATAGCTGCTGCTCAGCGCCGTCAACGTGTTGACCACCACGAAGCCGGCGATGGCCGCCAGCAACAGCGGACGCCGCGGCAGGCGCTGGGTCAACGCTGTCATCGGCAGTGCCGCCATCACCGAGCCCAGCGCATACACGCTCACCAGCTGGCCCACCGCCGCATCACTCACGCCCAGGCTGTCGCCCATCGGTCGCAGCACGCCGGCCGGCAGGGTCTCGGTCAACAGGGTGATGAAGCCGCCGCCGGCCAGCGCCAGCAGGCCCGCCCACGGCAAGCGTGTGGCCTCACCGGCCGGGCTGGCCGCATCGATGGCGTGGCCGCTCATCGCGCAGCCTCCAGGTCTGCATAGACCGCATCGCGCAGGTCATCGACGAAGGCACCATCCATGCCTTCGTACAGGGTGTTGGTCAGCGCCACCACGCTCAGCCCACGCGCCGGATCAACAAACCAGCTGTGCCCATAAGCACCGCCCCAGCGCCAGGTGCCTTCGCGCTGCGGCGTGCCGCTGGCAGCGGCCTCGCGCAGTACTGCAAAGCCCAGCCCGAAGCCCCAGCCGGCCGGTTCCGGCGGCCCAAATTCGCCCACCTGCGGGCTGGCCATCTCTGCCGCCAGCGCGGGCGGCAGCAGGCCGGAGCGCTGCACGTCACGCAGCGCCTCCAGCACCGACATCACGTCATCGGCAGTACCCACCAGGCCGGCGCCGGCCGAAGCGAAACGGCGGGCATCGAGGGCACGCGCAAGGCTGTACTCGATGCCCACCGTTCCCTCGAACGGCGCGACCACCTCCCCTTCCTGCAGGCGATGCGGCTGGGGCGTGTCGCTCACATACGGCGTGGCCAGCCGTGCGGCAGCGCGCGTGGCGAACGCGGTATCGCGCAGGCCCAGGGGGGCAGCCAGCAAACGCTTGAACAGCACCTGCAGCGTTTCACCGGTCGCCGCTTCGGCCACTGCACCGGCCACGTCCACGCCCAACGAGTACAGCCATTGGCTGCCCGGTTCGAACAGCAGCGGCGCCTGTGCGATACGGCGCACGTTCTCGGCCAGGGACACCGGGCTGGCGTCCATGCCATCGCTGACGCCGGCCCGGGCGTACGGTCCGTGCGCATCGGCTTCCAGGAAACGGTAGCCCAGCCCGCTGCTGTGGCTGAGCAGCTGGCGCAGGCTGATCGGCGGCCTGCGGCCATCGGCCAGCGCCGGCCGGAAGTCCGGCAGCCAGCGCCGCACCGGCGCATCGAGGTCGAGCACGCCCTCGGCCACCAGGCGCAGGATCACCGTGGTCAACAGCGGCTTGCTGACCGATGCCAGCCGGAACAGCTGATCGCGCTGCATCGGCAGGGCCGACTCGCGATCGGCCTGCCCGGTCGCGCTGGCATGGCGCAGCACGCCGTGCTCGCACACCAGCACCACCGCACCGACCAGGCGCGTCGGGTGGACCTGCTGCAGCAGCCGCTGCACCGAAGGCAGCATCGGTGCAGGTCCGAGGGAAAGAGCGGCATTCATCGCGGTGATCCGTGGGGAGAGGCCCGCCACGTTAGGCAGCACGGCGCGGTGCAAAAAGCCGGTTGCCGCTCCGGGCATCATGGACCATGGAGTCCGCAATCGGCATGATGGCCGGAACTGCAAGGCCGCAACAGCAGGCGCCCCCACCCTGCACCACAGTGTTGCGGTGGCGGCGCCGCCCGCCGTGATCACGCCGCCCCTACCCTGCCGCTTTCATTGCCCCTACGCCGATGTCAGTCCTGGACAATCTCGCCAACCTGCAGACCTTCGTGCACGCCGCCGACACGCGCAGCTTCGTCGAGACCGGGCGCCTGCAGGGCATCTCCGCATCTGCCGCCGGCAAGTGCGTTGCCCGGCTGGAGCATGCACTGGGCGTGCGCCTGTTCCACCGCAGCACGCGCAGCATCACGCTCACCGCCGAGGGCCAGCTGTTCCTGGCGCGCTGCCGGCGCATCCTCGACGAGCGCGATGCCGCACGCACCGAGCTGGCACAACCGCACGCCACGCCCAGCGGCACGCTGCGCATCAGCCTGCCGCTGGTCGGCGATCTCACCCTGCCGTTGATGGCCGAGTTCATGGCGGCGTATCCGGACATCCGCCTCGACCTGGATTTCAGCGACCGCCTGGTCGATGTCATCGAGGAAGGCTTCGATGCGGTGCTGCGCGTCGGTGAACCCAGCGACTCGCGGATGAACGCACGCCGGCTGGGGGTGTTCCCGCGCCGTGTAATCGCCTCGCCGGGCTACCTGCAGCGCCGCGGGGTTCCGCGCACGCCGGCGGAACTGATGCAGCACACGCTGCTGCACTATCGCTTCCCCAGCACCGGCAAGCTGGAGCCGTGGCCGATCCACTGGCCCGATGACGAAGCACCGCAGGAACTTCCGGTGCACATGGTGGCCAACACCATCGAAGCACGGGTGGCGCTGGCACTGCATGATGTCGGCCTGGCCTTCGTGCCGGTGCACTCGGTGCGCGATGCGCTGGCCGACGGCCGCCTGGTCACCGTGCTGGAGGATCATGTCCACTCCTGCGGCACCTTCCACTTGTTGTGGCCCTCGGGCCGCCACGTGCTGCCGAAGCTGCGGGTGTTCATCGACTTCGTCGGCGCCCGGCTGGGTACCGTGCCGTAGATCCACGCCATGCGTGGATGCTTAAGGTCAGCCGAGCATGGCTCGGCTCTACCGCTGCACGCAACCATTCAGCCAGCGCCGCTATACTGCCCCCTCATTCCTCCAAGAGGCTCGCGACCAATGCGCCATTGATGCCGCCGTCTTCCCATCAGACGGCCTGACTCTTCCCGCCCCTGCGCGCAGGGGAGAACCCGGCATCCCTGGAGGTCGCATGACCCCGCATTCCCTCACGCTCGATCGCGTGTCGTATCGACTGGCCGACGGCCGCCTGCTGTTTTCCGATCTGACGTTTTCCTTCGATCCGGTCGCTACCGGCCTGGTCGGTGCCAATGGCGCTGGCAAGAGCGTGCTCGCACGCCTGCTCGCCGGCCGGGTGCAGCCAGAGAACGGGCAGGTACGCGGCAGCGGCCGCGTGTTCCTGTTGCCGACGCCCGGCTATCCACCCGCTGGCACGGTCGGTGAACTGGCCGGCGTTGGCGCTGAACTGGCCGCACTGCAACGCATCGAAGCCGGCAGCGTGGACGAGGCCGACTTCGCCTGCGTCGGCGACCGTTGGGACCTGCGCGAGCGCCTGCAGCAGCAATGGCAGGCGCTACGGCTGCCCGACGACCTCGATCCCGCCCAACCCGCCGCGCGCCTCAGCGGTGGCCAGGCCATGCAGGTGGCGCTGTCCGGCGCCTGGGCCAGCGGCGCTGATTGGCTGATCCTGGACGAACCCAGCAACCACCTCGATGCCCGCCATCGCCAGCAGTTGTACGAACGGTTGCAGCAGTGGCGCGGCGGCCTGCTGGTGATCAGCCATGATCGCGAACTGCTGGCGCACATGCAGCAGATCGTCGAGCTCGACGCGCGCGGGCTGCATCGCTATGGCGGGCCGTGGCAGCACTACGCCGACGCGCGTGCCGCCGAACGCGAAGCGGCCGCGGCACAGCTCGACCACGCCCGCGCCCAGCACCGGCAGCAGCAGCGCAGTGCGCGCGAACAGCACGAACGCCAGCAGCAACGCCAGGCACGTGGCAATCGCGATGCAAAGCAGGCCAACCAGGCGCCGATCCTGCTCGGCCGACAGAAACAACGTGCAGAGGGCAGCCACGGCCGCGCACAGCAGGTACAGGCCGAGCGCCTGCAGGCCAGCGCAGACCAGCTGCGCGCTGCGGCCTCGGCGGTTCACGCCACACCGGAGCTCGCACTGTTTGCCGGCGAGGGGGAACGCGGCAGCGCACGCCTGCTGCAGGCCGAGTCGCTGGTGCTGCCGCATGGCTGCCGCGCGCCGTTGCAGCTGGACATCCGCCGCGGCCAGCGCATCGCCGTGGTTGGTGACAACGGCAGTGGCAAGTCCACGCTGTTGCGCGTGTTGGCCGGCCAGTTGCCTGCACGCAGTGGCAACGTACAACGGCATGCACCACTGGCGCTGCTCGACCAGCAGCTGCTGGGGCTCTCCGGCGAGCGCAGCATTCTCGACACCGTGCAGGCTGCCAACCCGGCGGCCGATACCGGTGAACTGCGCACACGGCTGGCCCTGCTCGGGCTGGACGCGCAGCGCATCCAGCGTGCAGCCCATCACCTCAGCGATGGCGAACGGGTGAAAGGCGCGCTGGCCAGCGTGCTGTATGCCGCCCCCCCACCGCAGCTGTTGCTGCTGGACGAGCCCGGCAACGCACTGGACCTGAGCGCGTTGCAGGCACTTGAAGAACTGCTGGTGGCATGGCCGGGAGCGCTGGTGATGGTCAGCCACGACCGGCACCTGCTGCAGGCGTTGCAGCCGACGCAGGTGTTGCAGGTGAGCGCCGAGGGTTGGCAGTGGTGTGACGCCTTGTAGATCCACGCCATGCCTGGATCTACTGCAGCAGCCGAGCATGGGCTCGGCTCTACAGGATTGGCCGCGACGGATCACATTGTAGAGTCGAGCCATGCTCGACTCCGCCATGCATCCATCCACGCATGGCATATCGACCAGGGGTAGTGCCGGCCGCTGGCCGGCAACCCATCGATCCTCAGTGCACCGTCACCGCTTCCACACCGGGAACGCCTGCGGCAACTGATGCCACAGCAGCGGGCCCGCACGCAGCTCCTGGTCGTTGAGCAGGCAGGCATCCAGTTCCGCACGTACCGCACGCTCATCCATGTGCACGCCGATCACCACCAGCTCCTGGCGGCGATCCCCCCACAACGGGTGCCACAGGCGTTGCATCGCCGAGTGCGCGGCCGCATCCGGGAAGTCTTCCGGCCCCGGCAACGGTGCGCTCCAGCAATCGGCCTGCTGCCGCGCCCAGCCCAGGTCGCTGTACGGCAGCGGCGTGGGCGGCAGCAACGGCGGCGTGTCCTCCAGCCCAGCACGCACGCGATCGCGTGCGGCGTACCAGAATCCCGCCGCCTGCGTCCGCGTCGCGGCACCTACGGTGTTCAGCTCGCCCACCCAGTCCATGCGGTTGGCCAGCCAGAACCAGCCCTTGCTGCGGATCACGCCCGGCATGCCCGACTGCAACGCGCGGGCGAAACGCGCGGGATGGAACGGTCGCCGCGAGCGGTAGACGAAACTGGCGATGCCGTACTCCTCGGTTTCCGGCGTGTGCTCGCCACGCAGCTCCTTTACCCAGCCCGGCGCACGTTGCGCACGCTCGAAGTCGAAGCGACCGGTGTCCAGCAGCTCGGCCAGCGGCACGTCACCGAAGCTGGACAGCAGCAGTTTCGCGTCGCGGTTCAGGCCACGCAGCACGGCCAGCGTGTCCTGCAGCACTTCGTCATCGGTCTGATCGACCTTGCTGACCACGATCACGTCGGCGAACTCGACCTGTTCGCACAGCAGGTCGACCACGCCGCGATCGTCATCCGGCCCAGCCTGCTGGCCACGCTCGGCCAGGCGCAGCGTCGAGCCGAAGTCGGCGAGGAACGCGCTGCCGTCCACCACCGTCACCATCGTGTCCAGGCGCGCGATGTCACTCAGGCTGAAGCCCTGCTCGTCGCGTACCGCGAAGGTGGCCGCCACCGGCATCGGCTCACCGATGCCCGTCGACTCGATCAGCAGATAGTCATAGCGCCCCGCATCGGCCAGGCGCCGCACTTCCTGCAGCAGGTCATCGCGCAGCGTGCAGCAGATGCAGCCATTGCTGAACTCCACCAGCGTCTCTTCGGTGCGGCGCAGTTCGGCGCCGCCCTCGCGTACCAGCTGCGCATCGATGTTGACCTCGCTCATGTCGTTGACGATGACCGCCACACGCAGGCCCTCGCGGTTGCGCAGGATCTGGTTGAGCAGGGTGGTCTTGCCGGCCCCGAGGAAGCCGGACAGCACGGTGACCGGAAGGCGGCGGTCGGCGCGGGAAACAGTGTTCATGTCGGAGCGGGTTGGCTGCGGAACGGAAATGTTACTGTATAACAATTACTGCGCAAGGAACCTCCCCCCATGAAGTCGCCTTCTGCCGCCCTGCTTGATGCCGGCGCGGTCGCCCTGTCCAGCCTGTGCCTGCTGCACTGCCTGGCGCTGCCCCTGCTTGCCGCCGCGCTGCCGCTGTTCGGCACGTGGGCCGAAGCGGAATGGGTGCATCTGCTGTTCGTGGCCATCGCCTTGCCGCTGACCGGCTACGCGCTGTGGCGGGCAGAACGCCGTCACCCGCTGCCCGTGCTGGCCTGGGCCACCGCCGGCGCCGGGCTCGGCCTGCTGCTGGCCGGCGCGTTGGCGCTGCCCTCGCACGACTGGGAAACACCGATGACGGTCACCGGCAGCCTGCTGCTGGCCGCCACGCATATCTGGAACGCGCGACACCGCCACGGGTAGTGCCGGCCGCTGGCCGGCAACCTCATGAACGGGGAAGACAACCTGCAGTCGCCGGCCAGCGGCCGGCACTACCTGGTCATTTGCCGTAGCGGCGCAGCAGCTCGACCAGCACCTGGGCCTCGGCCGCCCGCTGCTGCGGGTCTTCGGCGCCCACCACGTGTTCCTGCAGGTGCTCGTGCAGCAGCTCCATCAGCAGGCTGTGGGCGGCACCGCGCACGGCGGCAACCTGCACCAGCACGTCCGCACAGTCGCCGGCCTCACCCTCCGGCCTGTCCAGCGCCTGCTCCAACGCCGCCACCTGTCCGCCGATGCGGCGCACCCGGGTCAGCAACTGCTTTCGATGCTTGTGTACATGAGCCATGCCGGAATCATATACCCTATGGGGGTATCCACTCCACCGCTGGCCCCCATGCACCTGGACGCCCTTGCCGCCGCCCGTCGCCACGAACACCGCTTCGACGACGGCAACCCGCTGGCCGAACGCAATACCCGCCGCGCCCTGTGGCTCACCGTCAGCATGATGGTCGTGGAGATCGTCGGCGGCTGGTGGTTCAACTCCATGGCCGTGCTCGCCGACGGCTGGCACATGAGTTCGCATGCGCTGGCGCTCGGGCTCTCGGTGTTTGCGTACCGCTGCGCACGCCGCTACGCGCACGACCCGCGCTTCGCCTTCGGCACCTGGAAGATCGAGATCCTGGCCGGCTATACCAGCGCCATCGCCCTGCTCGGCGTGGCCGCGCTGATGGCCGTGCAGTCGCTGGAGCGGCTGTGGGTACCAGCACCGATCCACTACAACGAAGCCATCGCCATCGCGGCGGTCGGGCTGGGCGTGAACCTGCTGTGTGCCTGGTGGCTGCACGACAGCCCGGGCCACGCGCATCATCACCATGGCCATGACCACGGGCATGACCACGGGCATGGCCACGAACACCACGACCACGGGCATGCGCACGGTCACGACCTCAACCTGCGCTCGGCCTACGTGCACGTGCTGGCCGACGCCGCCACCTCGGTGCTGGCCATCGTCGCCCTGCTCGGCGGCAAGCTGCTCGGCCTCACCTGGCTGGACCCGGTGATGGGCCTGGTCGGCGCCGTACTGGTCACGGTGTGGGCGGTCGGCCTGCTGCGCGACAGCGGCCGCATCCTGCTCGACGCGCAGATGGACGCGCCGGTGGTGGCCGAAGTACGCGAGGTGATCGAACAGGGCCCGTGGCCGGCACGCCTGGCCGACCTGCACGTCTGGCAGGTGGGTCGCGGCAAGTACGCGGTCAGCGCCAGCGTGGTCACCAGTGACGCCACGCTGGATGCCGATACCGTGCGCAACGCGCTGGCGATCCACGAAGAACTGGTGCATGTAACGGTGGAGATCCACCGCAGCGAGTGATGCACGCCAGGTAGTGCCGGCCGCTGGCCGGCAACCCCATGAACACCGCACGCCACCTGCAGTTGCCGGCCAGCGGCCGGCACTACCGCTAGAGCTTCAGCATCATCCGCAGCAGGTACATCAGCAGCGGCAGCGCGCTCAGCACCGCACCGCTGATGCCGATCCATGGCCAGCGCTCGCCACGCACGCGCGCGGCCACTGCCAGGCCGCCGCCCACCAAGGCCGCGCCCAGCACGCCCACGCCCAGCCCAGCGGCCATGCCATTGCCACCGGCAGCGACTGCCGCCTGCGCCGCCACGGTGCCTGCCCCCCACCCCACAGCAATCCCCAGCCAACTGGCCACGCCGCACCACGGTGCCTTGCCCTGCGCCATCCGAAAACCCCTGTGTCCTTGCCGAATTTCTGTACGGGCCACGCCCGCGTGCTGCCTACACTAGCCGCACCTGCCCTGTAGGGACATCCCATGCGCACGCTCCGCCTGCTGCTGCCCGGTGCCCTCCTGCTGCTCACTGCCTGCGGCGACGATGCGCGGCTTCCCTTCTCCGCCGACCCATTGCAGGGCTGCTTCGCCACCGGCGCGCGCAAGCCCGCCGACTTCCGCATCGACAAGGAAGGCGGCCAGTACTTCGTTTCCTTCAGCCGTGGCGAGCAGTGGCAGCGCGAACCGAACGCCCTGCACAAGGCCACGTCCAGCGAGATCAGCCGCTACTTCCGCGACGACGCCGACCAGATCGACAATGCCCTGATCCGCATGTCCGGCGGCTTCGGCATCTTCCACTTCAACAAGGGCGCGACGCTGAAGGGCAAGGCCAGCGACAGCGACTACATGGCGCTGATGCTGATCGGGGCTGGGCCGGTGTATGCGGTGAAGTGCGATTGAACTGTAGAGCCGAGCCCACGCTCGGCTACGTTTGCAGTAGATCCACGCCATGCGTGGATGCAGGCATGGTGGAGCCTAGGGCGGGCTCGGCTCTACAACAGCTGCGGTACCATGCCCTCCCCCGAACCGCCCCGGTACCCGCCGTGCCCCATTACACCGGCCCCCTGCTGACCCGCGACAGCGCCGATACCCTGCGCCGTGCCCGTGACAAGGGCGCCGCCGACTGGCAGGGCTCGCTCGATCTCGGCCGCAGCCAGGACAGCGTGGCGCTGGATGCGGATGGCTTCCACTTCCGGGGCCAGCCCTATCCCTGGCCGGGCAAGCTGAAGGACCGCACCCTGTACTACTGGGATGGCGAGGACTTCGCGCCGATCTCGCGCTACAGCGGCTCGCTGATCAAGCTGGTGCCGACCGAATGGGGCGCACCGACCTTCGAGATCGACGGCATCAAGATGCTGCCGACCTCGAAGCTGTCGCCGTTCGAGGATGCACGCCGCAAGGTGGAGCTGGTCGCCCCGGCCGGCAAGGTCATCCTCGATACCTGCGGTGGTCTCGGCTACTTCGCCGCCTGTGCGCTGGAAGCCGGTGTCGGCCAGATCCGCTCGTTCGAGAAGAACGCCGATGTGATGTGGCTGCGCACGCTCAACCCGTGGTCGCCGGATCCGGACTCGGCTGCCGCCGGTGGCCGCCTGCAGTTCAGCCACGGTGACGTCTCGCAGCAGATCGAACAGGTGGCCAGCAACAGTGTCGACGCGATCCTGCACGACCCGCCGCGCTTCGGCATCGCCGGCGAGCTGTACTCACAGGTGTTCTACGACCACCTCGCCCGCGTGATCCGCAAGGGCGGCCGCCTGTTCCACTACACCGGTGCGCCGAACAAGCTGACCAGCGGCCGCGACGTGCCGCGTGAAGTGGCCAAGCGCCTGGAAAAGGCTGGTTTCAAGGCCGAACTGGCGCTGGACGGCGTGCTGGCCGTCAAGCGCTGAGCCTTACTCCGAATCGACCTTGGCCAGCTTCATCACCCACGCCGGCACCTCGGGCTCGCCGGCGTAGAAATCCTTCGGCTTGCTCTCCGCCATCGCCCAGCGGTGCAGCCAGCTAGGGCCATAGCGGCCGTTGTAGCCCTCGGCACCCCGCGCATAGGCCGGGTCACTCATCGCCTCGTCCAGCGAAATGAAGCGATAGCCGCGGCGCTTCGTGGCCGCCACCAGTTCGGCGAAGATGGCCGCGTTGAGCTCATTGGCGTGCATCAGCCACACCTGCGGCAGCGCGTACCCCAGCAGCGCCTGCGACTGTTTCTCGTAATAGTCCAGCTTGTTCAGCATGTACGGCACGTAGCCCTTGCGCAGCTGCGCCAGCGTCGCCGCGCGCGCGGGCGAGTCCGCCTGCTCGTTCATCACGTTGGCGTAGGCGAACGCCCACACCCACTCACCGTTGTCCACCGTCACCGGTGCCACGCGGTAGCCATGCTGCTTGAAGAACACATCCATCTGCACGCGCTCATCCGCGGTGCGCCCGGCACGCAGGTAAGGGTGGCGCATCCACTGCGGCGCCTGCCCCTTCTCGGCCAGCAGCGGCCGCAGCACCGTCTCGCCGCGCAGGAAATCCTGCTGGAACGCCACCAGGCCCCTCGCATTCAGATCCATGTGCGAATAGGTGTGGTTGCCCAGCACATAGCCCGCATCACGCCAGTCGCGCAGCATCTGCACCCGCGCCGGCTGCTCCTGTCCCTCCACCTCAAGCTTGTTCTCGTTGACGAAGCCCACCACCGGCACGCCAGCCTCGCGCAGCTGGGCCATCAACGCCTCATGCCGTTCCTGCAGATCCGGCGGCACGATCTGGTCAAGCCGTGCCCATGGCAGGTCATCGATGGTCACCGCGATACGGCGGTCCACCTCGGCGGCATGCACCGCCAGCGAACACAGCAACAACGGCAACGCACGCAGCAACAAGCGCATCGGGTCTTCCCTGGAGTGGCGAGGCGTCGACTGTAGCGCGATTGCCGCGCGCCGCCGAGCGTGCTCAGCCCGCCCGGGCCCGCGCGATCGCATGCCACAGGGCAACGCCGCCGGCCATCGCGGCCAACAACAGCACCGTCAACACCAGCGCCAGATCATCCGGATTGCGCAGCAGTGGCGCGTTCACCCGCGTCAGGATGTGGAACACCACGCGCTGCGCCTGCTCCAGCGGTACATCGCCCTCCGACACCAGCTCCACCAGGCACGCCGTGGGTGACAGCCGCGCCACATTACTCCACGCATCCTCGTACAGGTGCAGTACCCATCCGGCCAAAGCCAGTGCGCCACCGTGCAGCACCATAAGCGCCACGTTCGCCGTGCGCAGCCGATCGCGCAGCCACAGCGCACGGCTTGCGCATACCGCCATGGCCCCCAGCAAGGCCAGCACCAGGCCTACCCATGGAATCCAGCCCAGGGGTTGCCAGTCATCCAGTGCGCCCGCACGCGCCATCACCTGTTCGGCAACCTGCAATCGCGCCTGCGCGTCCGGCCCCCCACAGGCCACCGTCACCGGCTCCAGCAACAGCTCCACGCGGTAATGGAAGAAGCCGGCAGCCAGCACCACAGACAGCAGCGCGACCCACTGGAGCATCAACAGGATCGGCCCCTGCCCACAGATGCGGCGGATTCGGGAAGTGGCGGCGCTCATCGGTTCATCCATGACAGCAAAGAGCCATCCTAACCAAGCGCTTCGCACGTGTCGGCTGGCGGATGCGACACGCACCACGCAGCGCCGTTACGATGACGAGGTTGATTGAATCCGTGTGTGCCAAGCAGGATGTTCCCGATGGTGATGCTGTATCTGGTGGTACGAACGCTGCTGCCACTGCTGGCGTTCGTGCTCGCATGGTGGCTGCTCTCGCGCCTGATCAATGCGCGCGTCGCCCGGATGCCACGCGTCCCGTTGAACCTGCCGGAGCACAGCAGCAGCCCCCGCAGGAAGGATCGACGCATCTACGCGCGCAAGCTGCGGCGCAAGCCGGGCCTGCGCACGGCAACCCGCGCCGCCACCGCACCCCGCAGCTGGCACGTCGCCGCGGCCATCCTCTCGCTGATGGCGCTGATCGCCACCGTGCTGGTCATCCCCGATGGCGCACGCTTCCAGGTGATGGTGGACAATCTCACCGGTTATGCGGGAACCGTCGTCGAGGCGCAGGTTCCCGTGGCCGCACAGCCCGTCGTGCTGGAGGCATGGCAACCCGCGCTCGCACAGCTGGGGCGGCCCACGGCGATGCGCTACCCGATCGGTCGCACCGGCGGTGAGCATGAAGCCCATGCGGTCGTGCCCGTGCAGATCCGGCAGCAGGGCAACCGCCTGCAGGTGGCCATCGCGCTGCCGTTGGACACCGAAATGCTGCGTGCGGAACTGGCACGGCTGGCCGGGTTGCCAATCGAGGCCATTGACGTACAGCAACGCGAGGTTGCGCCGTGGAGGGAGGCGGACTGGCAGCCACTGCCCGGCCCTTAGCGCCGAGCCCATGCTCCGCTGCCCTTTGCCCCTTCTCCGGCTGGCACGCGCTGCGCGCGCCAGCCGAGCATCGGCTCGGCGCTACACCAGGCCCACAGCCAGCCTTTGAATCACGACCCACGCGGCAGCTTCGCCGCCCACATGTTGTCGACCAGGTTGGGATAGCGCCGCCCGTTCTCCTCGGCACGTTGCCGTGCCGCCGCCTTCTGCGCATCCGATAGCGGTTGCGACGTCTGGCCCTTGGGGTTGGGCTTCTTCCACGGGGGTGTTCTGGTCTGGCGCATGGCCGCAGCTTAGCGCTTCAGGAAGTTCAGCAGGGCCAGATTGAAGCGGTCGGCGTGGCTGGTGTTGCAGCCATGTGGCGCGCCTTCCAGGATCACCACTTCGCTGCCTTTGATGGCCTTGTGGGTACGCTGGCCGGAGCCCTCGAACGGCACGATGGCATCGCTGTCGCCGTGCAGGATCAAGGTCGGCACCGTGATCTTCTTCAGGTCATCCCGGAAATCGGTCGTGGCGAACGCCTTCATGCAGCCCAGCGCCGCCGTCTGGTCGGATTGATGGCACAGTGCGATCGCCGACTGCCGCGTCTCTTCGGTCACCATCAACTGGCCGTTGGCGCTGAAGAAGTCGCGGGTGAAGCCGTCGAAGAACGCCTCGCGGTCCTTCTCCAATCCGCTGCGCATTTCATCGGCCTTGTCCTGGGTCAGCGGACCTTCCGGATTGTCGTCACTACGCAGCAGGAACGGCGGCACCGCCGCAGCGAACACCACACTGTGCAGGCGATCCTGGCCGTGGTTGGCCACGTAGCGCGCTACCTCGCCACCGCCCATCGAGAAACCGACCAGGGTGACATCGCGCAGGTCACGTTCCTCGATCAACCCCGCCAGATCCGCCGCGAGGGTGTCGTAGTCATAGCCCTCGGCCGGTTTGTCGGAGCGGCCAAAGCCGCGCCGGTCGTAACTGATGACCCGATACTGGGCATCGCGCAGGATCGCCACCTGGGTCTTCCAGGCATCGGCGGACAACGGCCAGCCGTGGATCAGGATCACCGGGCGGCCGTCGCCACCGGTATCTTCAACATGCAGGCGGATGCGGGAAGCAGGCATGGGCGCTCCTGTGGAAGGGGAGGAGTGCAGGCTAGCGGCAGCGCCCTGTGGCAGCCGTGAGGGAATCACGCCCGCCCGTGACATCGCCTGCACATGCCGCAACGCGAAGCCGCACCGGCATTCGCGGCCTTCGCACCCCGCCTTCCCGGTTTCGTCGCAGCGCCGTACCGCCGTGGTCACCGGCATGCCAGCCTGCGCAGACCATCCCCGGGAGTCTTGCCATGCTGCTGCTCACCCTGCCCCTGCTGGCCGCCGGCCTCGCCACCGCACCGTCGCCCACCACCGACCTGCGCGAGCAGATCCGCCAGGCCGACAGCCAGTTGTTCGCCGTCGCCTTCGAGGCCTGCGACGCCGACCAGGCCGCCGCGATGACCACCGAAGACATGGAGTTCTTCCATGACAAGGACGGCAAGTCGGCCAGCAACCGCGAGGATTTCCGCCGCAGCGTAGCCAACCTGTGCGACAACGCGCGCAAGGGCGGCTGGCGCCTGCGCCGCGAGCTGGTGGACTCCTCGCTGCAGGTGTTCCCGCTGCACGACGAGCGGGCGCTGGAAATCGGCGCCCACCGCTTCCACGAGCGCGGCAAGGACGGCGTGGAGCACTGGGTCGGCCAGGCCCGTTTCATCCAGGTCTGGCGCCGCGTGGACGGGCACTGGCTGGCCGAACGGGTGATCAGCTATGACCACCGGCCGGCGGACTGACCTTTCCGGCGTCCTTCACCGGCCGGATCTATACTGGCGGGGTTGACCCCGACCCACCGCTACCGTTCGATCGCCATGGCAGAGATCACCCCCAACCACCCCGACTACGGCCTCAACCAGCAGATCCGTCAGGGCGTGGCCGCACTGGACGCCCAGCATGGCCGTCCGTTCGACCAGACCAGCGAGCGCCTGACCGCCAGCCTGACCGTGCTCGCCCGCGAGCAGGGCCTGCAGCAGGTCGACCATGTGCTGGTCAGCAACGCCACGGCCCAGCACCCGGCCGGGCACAACGTCTTCGTGGTGCAGGGCGACCCGGCCAATCCGGCGCACCTGCGCGCGATGATGCCGACGGCCGTGGCGGTACAGACGCCGGTGGAGCAGTCGATGCAGAAGTTGGGGTTGGGTGTGCAGCAGCAGGTCGAGCCGCAGGCGCAGGAAATGCAGAATCCCACTCCGCGGATGGGGTAACCACGCTGGCGCTGCTCAGAGCCGGCCAACACGTGATCAGGGCGCCCGCTGAACTGCAGCGCCCTACTTGAGATTCAGGCCAATCACAAGCCATCCCGACCGTAGCCCCGTTTACCTCGAACTACGGGCCCTACTGGCCACATCTGCGCCAAATCATCCACAAACGACAAGCCTTGGCGCCAATAACTCCAGCTTGATACGCATTGCGGATCGATATCCCTGTATGCATTAATTGCGCCTATCGAAAAGAGCGCAGGGGGCGTCGTGGGTATCAGGGACGAATTGCAGAAGGTGATGGAACTGCAGCCTCAATACAGTTCATTGCCGACAACTGCCATGCAGGCTCGCGGCCAGATCATCAAGTATCGGCTACCTAAGCTGCTTAGCGAGAACGCCGAGCAACTTCGCCTTGCATCAGACATCGAGCCGGGGGATTTTTTACTTGTTGGGCGTGATGGGATCGGCAGAAAGTCCCAAGTTCCGTGGGTTCGTTTCGCATCTGAAGCACGCTCGCCCACCGCAACCAAGGGCTGGTATGTGGTGTGGCTGTTCCGCGAGGATGGCTCCGGCGTCTATCTAGCGGTCTCCCATGCTTCTACCGAGAAGATTGATGGCGATTTTATCAAGCGTTCCCCTGGCGAGACCCAGCGCCTAACCAGATGGGCCTTGGAGATACTTGAAAATGACATCACCGCGGATCCACGACTACTCAAATCCATGACTTTGGGTGACGGCTCCCTGGCAAAGGCTTACGAAAGCACCACAGCTGTTTCGTATTTCTACGCCAAGGATCACGTTCCATCCGATGACCAATTGCGCGCCGACATGCTCACGATGGCGCGTCTACTGAAGAACATCTATCGAGGTGAGCCGGCCCAGAAGCGTAGCGGCCAAACTTCACCGGATGTTATTGCAGTGGTCGAAGCGATCGAAGAAACCACCTCGGGTCGCAAGAAGTCTGGACAGGGCTTTGGGCTCACGCAACCTCAGCGCCGGGCAGTGGAGCTGCAGGCGATGGCACTTGCCAAGGAGCACTTCGGCAATGCGGGATATGAAATCAAGGATATGAGTGCCACGGCCCCTTACGATCTGGAGATCAGAAAAGAAGGCCAGGTTCACTACATCGAGGTGAAGGGAACCACCGGCGGATTGGGGGACATCGTGCTCACCAAGAACGAAGTGCAGCACCACCTAAAGCATCATCCGTACAACGGCCTGTTCGTCGTCCACGGTATCCAACTGCAGTCGCACGACGGCATACCCGTTTGCGCCGGCGGAACCGCGCACATTCAGCAGCCGTGGCAAATCTCAGATGCGAACCTGCAAGCTCTCGCCTATCGATATCGTATTGCGTAGAACCCAATGAATCGGCCGCGCTTCTCTCAAGCGCGACCGACTTTTGCTCGTTACAGCTGAATCCGCGCCACGCTCTCGTCAGCGCCCTTGTCATCCTTCTCGCCGTTCTTGATGCTCACGAACAGCACGTTGTTCTTCGCATCCAGCGCCAGGCTGTTCGGATGGGTCGGTACCTTGTAGGTACCCACCTTCTGATAGCTGTCACTGTTGTACGCCGTCACCGTACCCGCTTCGCGGTTGGTCACGTACAGGCGCTTGCGCGGTGCATCCAGCAGGATACCCAGCGGGCCGGCGTCGGTCGGGATGCTGGCCAGTTCCTTGCCGGTGCTGCGGTCCAGCACCAGCACGCGCTGGCCCGGGTGCTTGCTGACCAGGCCGCTGCTCTTGGCCTGGTAGCCACGCAGGAATTCCGAGCCCTGATCGGTCACGAACAGGCGCTTGCCGGCGGGGTCCAGCGCGATGTTCATCGGCTGCTCGGCAGCGATCCTGTGCTGCGCCACCACCTTGTTCGAGTCGGTGCCCACCACCACCAGGTCGGCCAGCAGGTTGCTGGTGTAGACGCGCTTGTTGGCCGCATCCAGCGCCAGGCCCGGCGCCTTGGCATTGCCCAGGCCGTCGATGGTGTTGATCACCTTCAGCGTGTTCGTATCGATCACGAACAGCACGCTGCTCACGTCCGGCTGGCTGCTGTGGCCGGTCACGTACAGGCGGTTGGCCGCGCTGTCGACCACCAGCTCGCGCAGGTCGTGGGTGTAGGCAGCCTTGCCGTCCTTGCCGGTCTTCTTCTCCATCAGCTGGATGGTGCCGACGGCCTTGTTCTGCGCGGTGTCGACCACGGTCACCGACAGGTCCACGGTGTTGCCCACGTACAGGCGGTTGTGGGCGTCATCCAGCACCACACCGAACGCCTTGCGCTCCAGCGGGATGCGGGTTTCCACGGCCAGCGTGGCCGGATTCAGGCGCAGCACCTGGGCCGGGCCGGCGTCATCGCCGAAACCGCCGGAGGAGGCCACGAACACGGCGTTCTGTTTCGGGCTGTAGGCCAGCTCGTACAGGCCCTTGGCCACGGCCTGGCGCTGCACGGCGGCGGTGGCGCTGGCGGCGGGCGCATTGTCGGCGAATGCAGAAGGCGCGCCGAGGCTGAGCGAAACGGCAACGGCCAGGGCGGCCGAGCGGAAGAGAGGAGTACGGAACATGCGAGCGTCCTTGAATGGGCACGGGAAGGTGTCCTGGCTCGCTGGGCCGTACTGCGACGGCCCGACCTGCATCTGTCTGCGCGGGTGGGCTGGCTGGGGTTGCGGGGGAATGGTAGCAGGTGGGGGGGCGTGGCGTGCGCCGGCGCGGGCATGGCAGACGTTCGACCTTGGCGCTACCCGCCGGCTATGCCATCCGCGGGCCGTGGCTCTGTTGCAGTTGCTGCTCTTCCTGCAGCCGCTGCACATCGCGCTGCGGCAGGTTCTGCTGCATCTGCGCCACCCGTTCGAACGAGGCCTCTACCGGTGCCTGCGCTGCCAGCTCCGCAGGCATGCTGGCGCGCTGGTGTGCCGGGTCACCGCGGTCCCCCTGCACGATGAACAGCTTCGGCGCGGTATCACCGCGCTGCTCGCCCAGCACCACTTCGTCCACGCGCGAGAACTGCTGCTCCTTCGACAGCGCGAGGAGGCTGGCACTGACATTGCCGTTGCGTGCACCGAAAGCGCTGAGGTCGGCCACCTGCTGGTGGATCTGGTTGAGGCGGGCATGATCCTCGTGCGCCGGGTCTGCGGGCGTGCCGTTTGCCGCGAGGGTGCTGTTGCCGCGCCACTGCTCGCCGTTCTCGGTGAACATCCACTCGCGGAAGGTCTGCTTCGGCATCGGGTTCCACTGCACCCTGTCCAGCTCGCTGCCCTTCACCTGCTGCGGAATGGCATTGACGGCGCGAATGTTGTCCAGGACCTTGGTGGCGCCCTCGTAGTTGTTGATCTCCCCGGCCAGCCCGACCGGTCGCAGGCCTGCGTGGTTCAGGGCACCCCATGCGAAATCGGTGCAGGCGTTGGAGAAGAAGTCGTAGTTCATGTCGAAGCCGTGCTTCTTCGGGTCTGTCGAGAATTCGAGGATGCGATCATACTGCGCCTTGCTGATCTCGATCGTGCGCTCGAAGCGGGGTTTGTCGTAGACCCGCAGATCCGTGTCATCGACTTTGCCCAGCGAAGGATTCGCACGGTCGTTCCCCATCGTGAATCCCCTGCTCACGGGTACCGGGTCATTTGATCGTGTCAGCGAAAGGAACATGTGCCCAGCAAATGACGGATCCAACAATCTCTTCTGGCCCGCGTCGCCCACATCGACTCTCGGCGTGCCCGGTGCGGCAAGATGAATCGTGACCGTATAGCGCTCTGCTTCCTTGCTCATGTCTTACTTCCCTAGCGATTGATATCCAACAATAAGTTCGGCATGGAGCCCTTCCAGCTGCGGACGGTCCTCCATCAGGTCGACTGTCAACCGATACCGGCCCGGCTCCAGCCAACCGACATCCGCGACCTGAAGTACCTGATACAGCATCTCACGCGAGTGCAGACCGGCGTCGATCAGTGCGCCCTCATCCAAGCTTGTATCGGAGAGATATCGCACAACCTCATCTTCTGGAATTCTCTGTGAGTCGCGCCCGTCAGGAGTGCTCTGCCATAGCTGTACAGGACCAGGTGCGCCGCCATCAATCCGCTCCAGGCGCAATCGCGTGGGTGGCCTTCCCAGCCTGATCTTCTCCCACGCGTCCAGCAACGAGCGCCCGTCGGTATCCTGCAGCCGCAACCCCATGTTCAGGATCGGAATGGCCGGCTTCTGGGCTGCCGGCAAATCAAACGTGACCTCGGCAATCCGACCGGCCTTCTGCAACTGCACGGCCCGCGTGAATGGCACAACCGTGCGGGCCTCGGCCTGTGCGCGCGTCAGCAGGGGCGGCGCAACCTCAGGCGCTGGTGACGCACGGCATGCCGCCAGCGCACCCAGCACCGCCAGTACCACCAGCCCCCGCCGCAGTAACCGCGTCATTGCTCCTTCAACCGCAGCGAATCGGCCACATCGGTCTTGGCCGCCACCTCGGTGGCGATGCTGGCGCGGCGGTGCCCTGGGTCGTTGCGGTCGCCCTGCACGATGAAGATGCTTTCGGCGGCATGGCTGTTCTGGGTCGGCCGGCTCAGCAGCACGTGGTCCACGCGCGAGAGATTGTTCTGCTTGGCCAGCACCAACAGGCTGGCGCTGATGCGCTGGCTGGCGGCATCGAACGGGCGGCCGTGCGCGGCGTCCAGTTCGGCCACTTTCTGGATCAGCTGCGAGAACAGGCGATGGTCTGGGTGCGAAGGGTCCAGCAGCGTGCCGGCCACTTCAATCGGCGTCGGCGGCGGCTCATCGCTGGCGCGGTCGCCCTGGCGATGATGCTCGGCCTCGCGCTCGGGCATCGCATGATGGGTCTCGGCATTCAGATCACTGCCCGGGAACGGCGCGGCAATGCACTGGATCTCTGGCAGGTTGAACAGCACCGCGAACTCGCCCAGGTTGCTGCCCCCATCCAGCGGCGCCGGCAGCGGATGCAGGCCGGCGTAGTGCAGGGCAGCCCAGACGAAATCGCTGCAACGGTTGATGGTGGCCGGGCGATCCACATCGAATTCGAACTCGGCCGGTTCCTCGGCGAAATCACGCAGGCAGCCGTAATGCTCCTCGGTGATTTCCAGGGTGCGGCTGTAGTACGGGGCCAGATGCTCGTCGGCATCGTCGTGGCGCACCTGCGCGTACTGCACGCCGGTGCGGGTTTCGCCCGGCGCCTGGCGCGGCGGCGCGAAACCGTAGCTGTGGGCCTCATCGCCCGCAGCGACCTGCAGGTACATGTGGCCGCGCGGCGAGATGCCTCCACTCTTCAGCGGGGTGCCGGGTGCGGCCAGATAAAGGGTTGCGGTGTAGCGTATTGCCTGCTCCATGCCTGCTCAGCCTTGTTGGGTGCTGCGGTCCTGGGCGGATGATGGCATAGGTGGGATGGGGGGCAGGTGGAGGAATAGAGGCGACCGATCGCGGCTTGCTGAATATGTGAGCCAGCGTCCAGTACTGGATCCGGGCGTGAGCAAGGTCCGGCAACGACTGGAGCTTGCCATTCCACCGTTCTATAGTCGTTTCGATCATGCAAGGGAATCGCCCATGAGCAGAGCACCGGCTTGCCGGCTTGCCTACTTCGTCCTGGTGGCCGTGCTCAGCACCACCGCCTGCGCGAAGGCCCCATCCACGGAAAAGGACCCGAACGGAACCCCCATGTCCGAAACCGCAACCAGCCCACGTACGGTGGGCGGACAGACCTACACGACGCAGCCGGTGGAAGCTCGGCTTGGCCCGCACCGCTTCATGTTCCCGGCCAACCTCTACTACAACCAGACGGGCCCCCTGGCCGATGGGGGCGTCATGCTCACGGTGTTCTGGCCGGATTTCGATGCAGCGCCCCCCGGTGACCGCCCGGTGCGCAGCACGCAGGACAGCCGGCGGCAGGTGCTGGTCGAGCTTAGGTACATTGATCGCGTTCCCATCCAGAACTATCTGGCGCGTCGGTCCAGTAGCGAAGCCACCAGCGCGCCGGGATCACTGGAGCGAAGGGACCCGGTAGAGAACCTAGCGCTGCGCGTTGCACAACCCGAGCGCTGGGGTCTGACGCCGTATGCGATTGACCCATCGTTGATGGCAGCCTATGCAAAGGACTCGGAGGCTGCGCTGGGCAGGCCTTACGTGCACAACCCGGGGATGGAGCCAGACTGGTATGTGGCCCGCTCGGCGGAGGGGCAACTGACGACGTTCATCAGCTGCGACCCGGCAGATCGCATTCCTGACGGGCTCACGATTCAGGGCAAGACACTTGAACGCGCCGGAGAAGGCCAGATCGCAATGTGCCGCCATTCCATCGTGGATGTGGGCGACAGCATTGCCATCGAGATGAACTATGCACGCGTCATGCTGAGCGACTGGCAGCGTCTGGAAACCAGCGTGCGTGATCTTCTGAGCCGATATCGCGTTCAGCCGTAAACCGCATCTCAAGGATGAATCATGAGCGGACTTACCGATAAGGACATTCGTGTCCTGTCCTCCTACGCGAAGGAGGGAAATCGCGAGCTGTATTGGAACTATCTCGCGCAGCTTCCCGAAAATGATGGCTACGGACTGCTGGCGTTGGGTGTTGTGCGCAACGACAGCCTCCCCGGCCGGGTGGCCAATAGCTTTGCGACCGCCGTTGCCGAGCAACAGGCCACGCTGTTCGGCAACGAGAAGAACGTAGCGTTCACCGAACGCAGGCAAGAAACCTTCGGCCAGGATCTGATCAGGAACGACCTGGCGGAGCGCAGAAGTTGGATGGAGGCCGGCAGGCCCGATCTGGCACTCAACCTGCCCTACACCAGCACGCTCAAATCCCACGATGTTTCGTTCGAAAAGAACGACCTCAATGTGAACTGCTGGACGCCACGCTTGCTGCTGGTGTCCACGGAGCACAAACGCGGCGAGCAGGCAGCCGAAAAGGTCTGGCAGAACATGCTGGACAACAGCGCTGCCGGCGCATTCCGTGCCGGCAAGACGGCCGTCAGCGTGCACCTGGATATGCCGCAGCCCGCTGGGCATTTCTACTTCGTTGAGCTGAGCAAGTTCGAGGGCGCAGCGCTCCTGCAGCGCGACGCCGTCGATCCGAACGTGATTGGTACCAAGTTCGACTATCACAGCTACGACCCCAAGGACGGCAGCTGGAACCGCACAGTGGGCGTTCCCCCGCTGGATAGAACAACCAAAGAGACCGATCCCGCCGAGATTTCCGCGTTGAACGAGACCCGCGAGGTTCGCCTGGAGCGCGAGGTCAAGGCGAAGCAGTTTCATCCTGAAGATCCCTACAGAGAGATCGCCAAGAGCCCACGCGTGGTGTCTACGCAGGAACCCGAGCCTCTCTTTACGGAAGGTCGCCGAATCGCAGCGATAGAGCCGGGCAGCCCGGACTACGCGCTCCATCAGCAGATTCGCCAGGGCGTCGCTGCACTGGACGAGAAGCACGGCCGCCCCTTCGACGCGACCAGTGAGAACCTCGCCGCCAGCCTGACAGTGAAGGCACGCGAGCAGGGTCTGGAACAGGTGGACCATGTGGTGCTGAGCAACGCCACGGCCAATCAGCCGGCGGGTCACACCATCTTTGTTGTACAAGGCGACCTATCTGACCCCGCCCACCTGCGTGCAGGGATGCCCACTGCCGTGGCTGCACAAACGCCGGTGGCTGAGTCGCTGCAGCAACTGGCTGTGGTGGGCGATCAGCGCGAGCTCGCCCGCCAGAATGCGCAGCAGGCGCTGGATGCACGTACGCAGGAACAGCAAAGCCACGCCATGCGCATGGGCTGATCGCCCAGGTCGAGGCGGCCTTCCTCCGGGCCAGAGGTCGCAGCCCCTGGGACCTCCCCAGGTCATCCTCCCCTGCTTCGGGAGGATGACCATGACCAAGATCGACCCCGTATGGCTGGAAGCCTTCGACAGGGAACTTCTCTACTTGTTCGCCATCGATCATGGCGACGCAGGCATGGATGAGTACCTGCTGGGCTGCTACGCGGACCTTCCGCCACGCGACGCGGCGCTGGCGTTCGGCAGCGACTACGACCTGGAGCGCGACGATGCGCTGTGGCCACGGCCGGGCGTGGCGCTGCAAAGTTAAGCCGTGTCGCAATCAGCCAACTTCGGACCTCAGCCATGCGGGCGGATTGTCGCTTTTGAGACCCCGATCCTCTGCAAACCGTGCTTTTCAATGCGCATCCGGGCGGTAACTTAACACCGACCGAAACCACTGCACCGCAAGGGTTCTGCGGCCCGCGCGCCATGCAACAATGCCGTAAGCGTCAGCATTTGCGGCCTCTGTGGCCTACGGTTTCTTGGCATCTCGCAACCATGCGAGTACACCTTGGCGTGCCACCTCGCACTAGGTGGCGCGGGACTCGAAAACCCGTCTGAATACCCAGTGCTTTACGCTTGCCAGTCGGCGTCATCTTCGGATGGCGCCGGCTGGCAATCCGTTCGCGTTCCATGGCGGGCGGTGCGTGGGGGCCTTCGGGCCCGCCGGCTTGGGTATTCACCGGTTTTCGAGCCCGCACCGTCCGCCACCTTTATCGGTGGCGCTGCTATCTGTCCTGTACGGAGCATTGCCATGAACACATCGGACTTCCGTTCCCTGCACGCGCAGTACGATCCGGACAACGCCGAGAGCGAGCGCGAATCCTCCCCCGATCCAAACTCCTTCGTCGCCACGCTGCACCGCATCGGATCTGGTGCAGCTGCGGACGGCCAGCCTTGGCCGGAGCGGCACCAACTGCCTGGGCGTTGTCTACAGCTAGCTGATGCGGATTGCGCGCTGGCGGGGCTGCGCGTGTTGGCCGAGCTGATGTTGGCTGCGGAGCGGACTCGCCAGAATGGCGCACCCGAGGAGTACCTGGGGGATCGGGTGATGGAAGGGTTGAAGTTGGCGTGTGTCGCGTTGACAGCGCAGGTTACCGAGCGGGTGCACGTGCGGGAATAGCGCGTCAGCACATCAATGCCAAGCACTGAGTTGCGGAACGATGACAGGTTGTCATGGCTCTGACTTTGTCATCTCTTGCGGCATATGCATCACGTCGAATAGGAGCATTTGCTCATCTTCGATGAACTCCTCAAACTCTGACTCGATTCGCTGAACGGTTTGCCTAACCAACGTTTTCGTCCCCTTAGTCAGGACGATGGCGATGTCGAAGCCTCGATCAAAACCTTTGGCTATTACTCCCAAGAAACCACGAGTTTTTCCTGACTGAATCTTGCCTAGCAACATCCCAGGAGCCGCCATGGAGGTATTCGTGGCGCTGAGTTGATTAACAACTCGTTCGATACATTGTGTCAGCTCAACGTCATCCCCACGCTTGGCATTCAGACGCGAATAAAATTCAGACAAAGCTGCTCTCCTTGCATTGAATCGGTTGGATACAAGTCTACAGAGCCATGTTGACGTATAGAGCAAACAACTCTAAACAGACCACGCCAACTTGCCCCGACCGGTACAGCATCTCCCCAGACCGACCATAACACCGATTTGCTACATATCAGCCCCAACATTGGGCGACATCATCCTCTTACTTCTTTCTCCATCTAGAAAAAAGGCGGCCAATGGCCGCCCTTTCTCACGTCAATTAATTGACGAAATCAAACCCCAACAGGATTAGCCTTCTCCGGATCAATCTTGTACTGCTTGATCGCCCGGGCCACATCCTTCGCGGTCATCTTCCCTTCCTTCGCCAGCGCCGCAATCGCGGCATGCGCGATGTAGTACCGGTCAACCTCGAAGAACCGACGCAGGTTCGCACGCGTATCCGAGCGACCAAACCCATCCGTACCCAGCACCGTGTACGACATCGGCACGAACGCGCGGATCTGGTCCGCATACGCACGCACGTAGTCGGTGGCGGCAATCGCCGGGCCCTGGCGGCCTTCCAGCAGCTCGGTCACGTAGGCCTTGCGCTGCTCACCTTCCGGATGCAGGCGGTTGGCACGTTCCACGTCGAAACCATCGCGACGCAGTTCGTTGAAGCTCGGGCAGCTCCAGATATCGGCGGTCACGCCGAAGTCCTTGTCCAGCAGCTCGGCCGCGGCAATGGCTTCGCGCAGGATGGTGCCCGAACCCAGCAGCTGCACGCGCAGCTCGCCCTTCTTCGGCTTGCCGGCGTCGGTCAGCAGGTACATGCCCTTGACGATGCCTTCGGCCGCACCTTCCGGCATTTCCGGGTGGGTGTAGTTCTCGTTCATCAGGGTGACGTAGTAATACTCGTCCACCTGGTCTTCCATCATGCGCTTGGTGCCGTGCTGCAGGATCACCGTCACTTCGAAGCCGAAGGTCGGGTCGTAGCTGCGCACGTTCGGGATGCCACCGGCCACCAGATGGCTGAAGCCATCTTCGTGCTGCAGGCCTTCACCGTTCAGCGTGGTGCGGCCGGCGGTGCCACCCAGCAGGAAGCCGCGGGTACGCATGTCGGCAGCCTGCCAGGCGATGTCGCCCACGCGCTGGAAGCCGAACATCGAGTAATAGATGTAGAACGGCAGCATCGGCACGTTGCTGACCGAGTAGCTGGTACCGGCGGCCATCCACGAGCTGATCGCACCCGGCTCGCTGATGCCCTGCTGCAGCACCTGGCCGCTCTGGTCTTCGCGGTAGAACATCAGCTGGTCGGCGTCGACCGGCTTGTACTTCTGGCCGAACGGCGCGTAGATGCCGATCTGGCGGAACAGGCCTTCCATGCCGAAGGTACGGGCTTCGTCAGCCACGATCGGCACGATGTGCGGGCCCAGTTCCTTGTCACGCAGGGTGATGTTCAGGCTCTGCACGAACGCCATGGTGGTGGAGTAGCTGCGCTCGCCGCTGCTCTTCAGCAGGCGTTCGTACGCTTCCAGCTTCGGCGCCACGAAGGTCTTGTCGGCCTTGCGGCGGCGCTGCGGCAGGTAACCGCCCAGCGCGGCACGGCGTTCCTGCAGGTACTGCACTTCCGGCGAATCCGGGCCCGGGTGGTAGAACGGCACCTGGCCGTCGGCCAGCTGCGCGTCGGTCACCGGAATGTTGAAGCGGTCGCGGAAGTGGCGCACCGCTTCGTCGTCCAGCTTCTTGGTCTGGTGGGTCGGGTTCAGTGCCTCACCGGCGCTGCCCATGCCGTAACCCTTCACGGTCTTGGCCAGGATGACGGTCGGCATGCCCTTGGTGTTCACGGCCTGGTGGTAGGCGGCGTACACCTTGTGCGGGTCGTGGCCACCACGGTTCAGGCGCCAGATGTCGTCGTCGGAAAGGCCGGCGACCATCGCAGCGGTTTCCGGGTACTTGCCGAAGAAATGCTCGCGGGTATACGCGCCGCCGAAGGCCTTGCAGTTCTGGTATTCGCCGTCGACGGTTTCCATCATCAGCTTCTTCAGGACGCCGTTGGTGTCCTTGGCCAGCAGGGCATCCCAGTAACCGCCCCACAGCAGCTTGATCACGTTCCAGCCGCCGCCACGGAACACGCCTTCCAGTTCCTGGATGATCTTGCCGTTGCCGCGCACCGGGCCGTCCAGGCGCTGCAGGTTGCAGTTCACCACGAAGATCAGGTTGTCCAGGCCTTCACGGCCGGCCAGCGCGATGGCACCCAGGGTTTCCGGCTCGTCGCTCTCGCCGTCGCCGATGAAGCACCACACCTTGCGGTCGGACTTCTCGATCAGGCCACGGTTTTCCAGGTAGCGCATGAACTGCGCCTGGTAGATGGCGGCCAGCGGGCCCAGGCCCATCGACACGGTCGGGGTCTGCCAGTAGTCCGGCATCAGCCACGGGTGCGGGTACGAGGACAGGCCACCGCCGTCCACTTCCATGCGGAACTTGTCCAGCTGCTCTTCGCTGATGCGGCCTTCCAGGAAGGAACGCGCGTAGATGCCCGGGGCGCTGTGGCCCTGGATGAACAGCAGGTCGCCCGGGTGGTTCTCGCTCGGGGCGCGCCAGAAGTGGTTGAAGCCCACGTCGTACAGGGTGGCGCCGGAGGCGAACGAGGCGATGTGGCCGCCCAGGTCACCCGGCTTGCGGTTGGCGCGCACCACGGTGGCCATCGCGTTCCAGCGGATGATCGAACGGATGCGCCATTCCAGCTCGGCGTTGCCCGGGCTCTTGGCCTCGAACTGCGGTTCGATGGTGTTGACGTATTCGGTGGTGGGAGAGAACGGCAGGTAGGCGCCCGAACGACGGGTCAGTTCCACCATGCCTTCCAGCAGCTGATGCGCGCGCTCGGAGCCCTCGACATCAATAACGGCCTTCAACGACTCGATCCACTCCTGGGTTTCCACAGGATTCGGGTCGTTGTTCAGCACCTCGTTCAACCAGTTCATTAGCGCTCCCATAACCGCACGCACGCGCGCGACTGTTGTATAGATTTCTAGACCGCAAAGTGTAGCGCACCAAGGGCTTTCGTCACTTGGCTACGCAGGCGTATGGATGCAACCGGCCAGTGTCCGCAAGGGGCTTGCCGCGCCCGCTGACGGCCCTGCGGCGGGCCTTGGCGGCTGCGCGGGCTGTCGCTTGCGGGCCGCTGCGCCCATGTGCAGGACGCAGTGTTACCGCTGCCGATGACGGTTGTAGGGCAACTCCGGCACCGCTGTAGGGGCGGTTCGGGCAACGGTACTGAACCGGCGACAACATGTCGCACCTGCCTCTGGATCGGTACCGGCTGCGGGTCCAACGTGGGCCGCGAGTGAGGGGCCTGGCGGCCCTGCTCCCTTCCACGGTTCGCCGGGGCGCCCTGCAAGGGGCGCCCCTTTTGCTGTGGGCCCGCGGCCAGCCGTGGCCCAAAACGCACCTGCTTGTGGCCGGATCGGTGATTGCCGGCTTCGATATATCGATATATCGTTTGCACACTCGTTTACCGATATATCGAAATGAGCCGCACCCCTTCTCCCAGAGCCCGTTCCACCGATTCGGCGGTGCCCCGCCGCAACGGCCAGCCACGCGTGCTGAGCCGCGGCGACCTGCGCCTGCTGGTGCTGGCCCTGATCGGCGAGCAGCCGCGCCATGGCTACGAACTGATGCAGCTGATCAGCAACCAGTTCATGCAGGCTTACACGCCCAGCGCCGGCACCATGTACCCGCTGCTGGCCAGCTTCGAGCAGGCCGGCTGGATCGAGGCCGAGGAAGTGGATGGGAAGCGGATCTTCCGCATCACCGCTGCCGGCGAGTTCGAGCTGAAGGTGCAGCGCACCCAGGTGCGTCTGGCGCAGCGACGTGCCTTCGACCGTGCCCGCGAGATCACCAAGGCCTCGCTGCCGCCGCCGCTGGCCACTGCCCTGCGCGAGTTCAAGCGGGCGCTGGTGCATCACCACGGCCGCTGGGCCGAGGGCGAAGCGGAAGAAGTGGCGGCGCTGCTGACGCGGGCCTCGGCCCTGCTCAACGGTACAGCCGGTAGCGAGAGCCCACCGTTTTCAACGACCCAGCCAGACTGAATCCAGCCAGGTCCTCCCCTACGCCGCGCGCCCCCGCGCGACACCTTTACAGGTATCCCCATGACCGAACACAACAACACGCGCCTGCGCCTGGATGTGCGCTTCCGTGAACTGACCGTGCTGCGCACCGAAGAGGTCACCCCGCACATGCGCCGCGTGGTGCTGGGTGGCGACGATCTGGCCGGCTTCGATTCGCCCGGTGCCGACGACCACATCAAGCTGTTCTTCCCCAACGCCAGCGGCGAGATGGTGCTGCCGGTGCTGACCGCCGAAGGCCGCAGCTACCCGGACGGCAAGGCGCCCTCGCCGTCGCGCGACTACACCCCGCGCGCGTGGGACCACGAAACCGGCGAGCTGGCCATCGACTTCGTGCTGCACGACCAGGGCATTGCCGGGCCGTGGGCCGAGCGCGCGCAGCCGGGCGACACGCTGGTGATCGGCGGCCCACGTGGCTCGTTCGTGGTGGCCGACACCTACGACGCCTACGTGCTGATCGGCGATGAAACCGCGCTGCCGGCCATCGCCCGCTGGCTGGACGTGCTGCCGGACGCTGCCGAGGTGCAGGCCTTCATCGAAGTGCGCGACGAGGCCGAACGCCAGGACCTGCCGCAGTACGAGAACGTGCGCATCCACTGGCTGGAGCGCAACGGCTTCCCGGCGGCCGGTAGCACGCTGCTGGAAGACATGCTGACCGACTTCGAGGCACCGGACGGCGATGTCTTCTATTGGATCGCCACCGAATCGCGCCGCGCGCGGATGATGCGCAAGTTCATCGAAGGCCACCTGGGCGTGCCGCGCGACTGGATCCGCTCGACCGGCTACTGGAAGGCCCACCCGGACGAAGCCGACGGCGATTGACCGGCTCGGGGTCAGATCCCTTTTCCTGTGGAAAAGGGATCTGACCCCATGCACCAGAACCTGCCTGGTGGGTGCGGACCGTTGGTCCGCACGCCCTTGACTGTGTAGAGCCGAGCCCACGCTCGGCTGCTCTCCGCTCCGCCATCGGAAAACCCTCGCGCTGCGCGCGATGAGCCGAGCGTGGGCTCGGCTCTACACGGATTCCGACACCCGGTTCAACGCATCAGCCGCCAGGCAATGCGACAATCGCGCTCCTTTCCTGCAGCAACGAGGCCCACATGGCCAAACTGACCCTGGCCAGCGTGGACGCGCTGCGTACCCGCTTCGCCGATGACGCCGCCTGCGATGCGGCCCTGGCCGCCTTCGCCGACACCGCTGCACTGCGCGCGCCGCTGCGCGAGCTGGTGGCGGCACAGCACCGCTACCTGCAGGCCGAATTCGAAGTGGCCCAGGTGGCCGACGTGCTGCGCCGCGACCAGAAGTACGCGCCGGTGGGCCGGCCTTCGATCAACATCGTGCAGCTGCGCAAGCAGCAGGCCGCGACCAAGCAGGCGGCGCTGATCGCACGCCAGGTGGTGGCGCAGGCCGCGCAGACCTTCGTGCGCGTGAGCGGGCTGGCGGTGAAGGCCAAGCAGAGCCCGAGCGAAGCGTGTGGGGCGTGGCTGGGCGCGTTGCGCTGAGCGCGCGTACCCGGTAGATGCCAACCTTGGTTGGCCTGCGGAGTGCCCATGTGCCAACCAAGGTTGGCATCTACCAAAACACTCTCCGGCCCGCATGAACCGGTAGTGGCCAACCTTGGTTGGCCTGCGGAGTGCCAGTGTGTCAACCAGCGCGTGTTCCCCGGCACCCCAAAAGAAGGCCCGCTTTTCAGCGGGCCTTCTGCCTTCTCACGACGAGTGAGCGGGGTGCATCAAGCGGCCGGCTTTTCGCCGGTGGCTTCGGTGGTGATGCGGATCTTCACTTCATCGCTGACATTCGGAGCATACGCGCCGACGCCGAAATCGCTGCGCTTCAGGGTGGTGGTGGCATCGAAGCCGGCGGCCGGAACCTTGGCCATCGGGTGCTCGCCGCCGCCGTTGACGGTGACGTCCAGGGTGACCGGCTTGGTGATGCCCTTGATGGTCAGGTCGCCGGTGACGGTCAGCTTGTTGGTGCCGGCCGCTTCCACCTTGGTGCTCTTGAAGGTGGCATCGGCGAACTTGGCGGCGTCGAAGAAGTCGGCGCTCTTCAGGTGCTCGTCGAACTTGGCGGTGAAGCTGTTCAGGCCGCTCAGCGGCAGCTTCACTTCCACGGTGGACTTGGTCACGTCTTCGGCGTTGTACACCAGGGTGCCTTCGACGTTGCCGAAGTGCGCGCTGGGGTTGGAGAAGCCAAAGTGGCTCCACTGCGCCAGCACGTCGGTGTGGCTCGGGTCCAGCTTGTAGGTGCCCGAGGCGATCTTGATCGCTTCGGCAGCCGGCGCAGCAGCGGCGGCATCGGCGGCCGGGGTGGCGGCCTGCTCGGTGGTGGCCGGGGCGGCAGCATCGGCGGCCGGGGCAGCGGTGTCGGCCGGCTTGGAGCAGGCGGCGATGGCCAGGGTCAGGGCCAGCGGCAGCAGCAGTTTACGGGTGGCGCTCATCTGAGGAACTCTCCGGATCGTAGGGTGGGTACACGGTGCAGCAAGAGCCCGCCGCACGACGGCGGGCCCGAAACCGATACAGCGACTTACGCGATGCGCGCCGCTTCGTCGAACGACAGGCGCGGCAGGCGCGGGAACAGGCCCGCCGGATCACCGTAACCCAGGTTGACCAGGAAATTCGACTTGATGGAGGTGCCGGCGAAGAAGGCTTCGTCGACCTTGGCCGGGTCGAAGCCGGACATCGGGCCGGCATCCAGGCCCAGCGCGCGCGCGGCCAGGATCAGGTAGGCGCCCTGCAGGCTGCCGTTGCGGATGGCGGCTTCATGGCGGCCTTCCTGTGGGCCGTCGAACCAGGCCTTGGCATCGGTATGCGGGAACAGGTACGGCAGCTTCTCGTGGAAGTCCAGGTCGAAACCGATGATGACGGTGACCGGCGCGGCCATGGTCTTGGCCAGGTTGCCTTCGGACAGCGCCGGGGCCAGCTTGTCCTTGGCCTCCTTCGAGGTGACGAAGACGAAGCGGGCCGGCGTGGTGTTGGCCGCGGTCGGGCCCCACTTCACCAGGTCGTACAGTTCCTTCAGCAGGCTCTCGGGGACCGGCTTGTCGAGGAAGGCGTTCTGGGTGCGGGCCGTGCGGAACAGCTGATCGAGGGCGGCGGCGTCGAGCGCGTGGGACATCGGTGGATCTCCAGGGCGGCGAAAGGAAGTCAGTGCCCGCGGGCGGCGCGGGGCGAATCGACGAGCCGCAGTGTAGAGTGTCGCGACTGTTGCAACACCCAGCAGGACTGAAACGAATTAATGCCAATGGTGAAACGATCGAGCGCGCCCTGGACGGTCACTGACGGCCGCGCGGGCAATGTCCGCCAGGCGGTCGCGCTGGCCTCGGCATTGCGCCAGGGCACCCACCGACCGCTGCTGCTGCAACCGCGCGCGCCCTGGCGCTGGCTGGCGCCGCGGCGCCTGCCCGGCGATGTGAACGGCTACGGCGAGGCCTTTGCGACGCTGGCTGCCGACGCCCCGGCGTTGGCGATCGGCTGTGGCCGCCAGGCCGCTGGCGCCCTGCGCGTGCTGCGCGCACGCGGCAGCCAGGTGGTGCAGATCCTCGACCCGCGCATCGGCGCGCGCCACTGGGACGTGGTGGTGGTGCCCGAACACGACGCCCTGCGCGGCAGCAACGTGCTGACCCTGCTCGGCAGCCTCAACCCGGTGGACGATGACTGGCTGGCCTGGGGCCGCGCCGCGTTCGCCGGCTTCAGCACCCTGCCCGGCCCGCGCACCGCACTGCTGGTCGGTGGGCCGACGCCGCTGGCGCCTTGGGATGAGACGGCGATGGTCGGTGTATTCCAGGCGCTGGCCGAGCAGATCCGCAGCGAAGGCGGCAGCCTGCTGGCCACCACCTCGCGACGCACCCCACCGGCGTTGGCGGAGATCCTGCGCGCGAAATTCGCCGACCTGCCGCACGTGATCTGGGGCGATGGTGGCGACGGTACCAATCCCTATGGCGGCCTGCTCGGCTGGGCCAACCGCGTGGTGGTCTCGCCCGATTCGGTGAACCTGCTCTCGGAGGCGTGCGCCACGCGCATGCCGGTGATGGTGGCGCTGGCCGACACAGCGCAGGGCCGCCTGGCGCGCTTCCAGCAGCAGCTGCGCGAACGTGGGCGGTTGCAGGCGCACTGGCTGGACTGGCAGTACGACCGCATCGAGCCGCTGCGCGAAACCGCGCGGGTGGCGGCGGAAGTGAAACAGCGCCTGACACTGGGGTAGTGCCGGCCGCTGGCCGGCAATCCTGGGCGCCTGGCATCGCGGTAATGCCGGGTGCGCAGCGTTTTCTGAACATTTCGATCCGGCACCACGGTTACAGTCCAAGGCCCCCCGTTGGACTGAACTTCTTCATGCGTACCCTGCTCCTGCTGCCCCTGGCCCTGCTCGCCGCGTGTTCCACCGCGCCCACCGAGCTGGATCCGATCTCGTATCAATGCCAGCAGCAGCTGGACGCGTACCGCGAACAACCGGCGCTGCGCGATCCGAAGGGCCAGCGCCCGCCACTGCCGGTGGCTCCCATCAGTGACGCCTGCGACAAGGAGCTCAAGCGCAAGGGCGTGGATCGCCCGCTGCGCTGAGCAGCGTATGATCGGCGCGCGGGCCTGCCCGCCGTTGAAGGTACCGACATGGATCGTTTTTCCCGCCTGCCCCGCGCCGCGCTGCTGATCGCCAGCCTGCTGGCGACCGCACCGGCCTGGGCCAACAGCACCGCCTGCCGCGAGCGCTACCCCAGTGTGGCATCGCAGGCGGCGATGCTGGACGTGGCCTGGACCACCGCCGAACGCCTGGACGCGCTGCCCGATGTGGACGTGGTGGTGGCCGCGCGCGGTGGCCAGGACCTGAGCCGCTACGGCCTGCGCCACAGCCACCTGGCCTTCCTGCTGCACGAGGACGACGGCCGCTGGCGCGCGATGCACCTGCTCAACCGCTGCAAGACCGACAGCTCACAGCTGTACCACGAGGGCCTCGGCAACTTCGTCGGCGAGAGCGGCGGCCATACCGACCTGCGCATCGGCGTGCCGTCGGCCCCCTTGCGTGCCGCACTGCGCGCGATGCTGGTGCCGCCCTCGATCCAGCCCAAGGCGCTGCACGAAACCAAGTACAACGTGGTCGCCTACCCGTTCGCCACCGACTACCAGAACTCCAACCAGTGGGTGCTGGAAGTGCTGGCGGCGGCGATGGCGCAGGCCGAAGGCGCGCCGGCCATCGTCAAGCGCGAACAGGCACAGCAGTGGCTGCGCCAGCAGAAGTACCAGCCCAGCGTGCTGCATATCGGCCTGGGCAAGCGCGTGGGTGCGCGCCTGTTCGTGGCCAACGCCACCACCACCGACCATCCGGCCGGCGAACGCATCTCCGGCAACTATTCGGTGGTGACGGTGGAATCGGTGTTCGACTTCCTGCACCAGCGCAGCCAGCTGCAGCAGGAACTGGTGATCCCCCATGTGCCGGTGGCCGGTGCCACCGCCGCCTCGCCCTGAATCCCGCAAGGAGAACGACATGCGTCTGCTGCACAACTCCCTGGTATCGATGCTGATCGTCACCGCGCTGGCCTGGTCATCGGCCGCCCATGCCGAACGCCGCATCGTGATCATCCATGACCCGGGCCCGCAGGGACCGAGCCTGGAAATGTCCACGCAAATGGTGGCCTCGGCCCGCGCCGCCGCGGCGAAGGAAGCCCAGGATGCCGCCGATGCCGGCCAGCCGCTGGCCCGCCCGCAGCAGATCAAGCTGCCGCAGATGGAGGTGAGCGCGATTGCCACTACCGTCGACGGCCGCCGCGAAGTGCTGCTGCGCGATGCCAACGATCCGCAGAACAC
The DNA here is from genome assembly GCF_059369475.1 of Stenotrophomonas sp. YJH_SMC_65. NCBI lineage: Bacteria > Pseudomonadati > Pseudomonadota > Gammaproteobacteria > Lysobacterales > Lysobacteraceae > Stenotrophomonas > Stenotrophomonas sp. YJH_SMC_65. The sequence goes on along the minus strand of NZ_JCAFSR010000003.1, from coordinate 62,073 downwards.
CGCGTCGATGCAGTACCCGCGCGGCGTTGGCGACCCGGCCGTGCAGTTCACCGTGGGCCAGACCGTGAACTTCGAGCCGACGGGCAATGACCAGGGCTGGCAGTTGAAGGACAACCAGGGCCGTGCGCTGGAATACCTGCCCGAAGCTACCGGCCCGCGCGACATCTTCGATACCCGGCGCTGAGCCGCCGCCCCACGCTGACCAGGAGGTCTCCATGTTCCGTTGCCTGCGCGTTCCCACCACTGCATTGCTGCTCTCAGCGCTGCTGGTGCCCACCGTCCATGCCGGCGCCGCGCCGCAGTTGAACAGCAGCGAGGCCAGCGTGATCGTGACCTCGTTCGTGGTGCTGTCGCTGCCGATGGCGGCCTCGATGGGCCTGTCCGAACTGTCCAAGGCGCCGTTCAAGGCCAGCGAACGCAATGCCAGGGCGACCCGCACCAAGGCGGTGCCGCTGCCGCCAATGGAAGTGAAGAAGGTGGAGACCACGCCCACGGGCGAACGCCAGGTGCAGTTGCAGGTACCGGACAAGGCCGACCACACCGCCACCCTGCGCTGGCCGGTGCAGCCGCCGGGCGAGAACCCGACTGCAGCCTTCGTGGTCGGGCAACGGGTGCATTTCGACCCCACCGAGGCCGGTGCCGGCTGGAACGTGAAGAGCGCGCAGGGCCAGACCCTGGCCTATGTGCCGACGGCCTATGCCGCCGGTGATGTGATGAGTGAAGCGCTGTAAAGCTGAACGACCGGTTTTGGCTTTGCCGCAGGCCGGGCGGATAATGGGCGATCCCCTTTGTCCCCCTGGCTCGCCATGTCCGTGCGTCCTGCCCCTCTGTTTGCCCCGCTGACCCCGCGCGCCCTGGTGCTGGCGGTACTGGCCATGGGTGCAGTGGTGCTGCTGTCCAACGTGCTGGTGCAGTACCCGATCAACGACTGGCTGACCTGGGGCGCCTTCAGCTATCCGGTCGCGTTCCTGGTCAGCAACCTGATCAACCGCCGCTTCGGCCCGGGCCCGGCGCGCCGCGTGGCGTGGATCGGCTTCGCGGTGGCGGTGCTGCTGTCGATCTGGGTGGCCACCCCGCGCATCGCCATTGCCTCGTGCTCGGCGTTCATCGTGGCCCAGCTGCTGGACATCACCGTGTTCGACCGCCTGCGCCGCGGCAGCTGGTGGCGCGCACCGATGGTGGCCACCACCTGCAGCGCGACGGTGGACACCACCCTTTTCTGGTCGATCGCGTTTGCCGGTTCCACCTTGCCGTGGGTGAGCTGGGCCGCCGGCGACCTGGCAGTGAAGCTGGCGATCGGTGTCTGCCTGCTGGCCCCGTTCCGCGCGTTGTTGTGGAAGATGGCGCCGTTGCGCGCCACCAGCTGACCGCCATTGATCCGGTGGGTGCCGACCGTTGGTCGACACGCCCTGCAGAACTCATCGCTGCCGACAGATTGTGCCGACCAACGGTCGGCACCTACCAGGAGCGGGCGTCGCAGGGCCATTGATCCGGTAGTCGCCAACCTTGGTTGGCGCTTGGCATTCATGCCAACCAAGGTTGGCATCTACCAACGGCGTGCCATCGAAGGGCCATTGATCCGGTGGGTGCCGACAGATTGTGCCGACCAACGGTCGGCACCTACCAGGAGCGGGCCACCGAAGGGCCATTGATCCGGTAGTCGCCAACCTTGGTTGGCGCTTGGCATTCATGCCAACCAAGGTTGGCATCTACCAACTGCAGTCCTCCGCCATCCGGCACTCAGGCGAACGGCAGCTCTGCCGCTCTGCACGCCGCCGTAATCGTTGCACACGCCTCTTCAATCGCCGGCGTGGTCGGGGCCAGCCGCGGGCGGCGGTCCAGCGTGCAGGCCAGGCCCACGTCCAACAGCGTGGCGTGCGCGCCATGCAGCGCCTGCGCGGTGGCATCGGGCAGGAAGCCCGCAACCGCCAACGCATCGATCAACGACGGCGTATCGCGCGGCTGCAGCAACGCCACGTGCCGCGCACTGCGCGCCAGCACACCGGTCTGCAGTAGGAATTCCAGGTCCACCACGCCGCCAGCACCTTGCTTCAGGTCCAGCCGTGCGGCGTCGCTGCGGTCCAGTTCGGTGCGCATGCGCCCACGCATCTTCAGCACGTCGGCATACAGCACACCCATGTCGCGCTCACGCCCCAGCGTCTGTGCACGCACCTGCTCGAAATCGGCCAGCAGGCTGGCATCGCCGGCCACGCCACGCGCGCGCACCAGCGCCTGGTGTTCCCAGGTCCACGCACGTTCGCGCTGGTATTCGGTGTAACTGGCCAGCGAAGACACCAGCGACCCCTTGCCACCATCCGGGCGCAGGCGCACATCGATGTCGTACAGGCGGCCGGCGGCGGTGACCGCACCGAGCAGCGCCATCACCTTCTGCGCCAGCCGCGCATACCAGCGCCCCGGCTCCAGCGGACGCGCGCCGTCGCTGGCCTCCACGCCGGCCGGGTTGTCGTGCAGGAATACCAGGTCCAGGTCGGAACCGAAGCCCAGTTCAAGCCCGCCGAGGCTGCCGTAGCCGATGATCGCGAAACGTCCACCGGGAATCGCGCCGTGCGCGGCGCGCATGTCCGCCTCGGCCATCGCCAGCACGGTGACCACCACCGCCTGCGCCAGTTCGGCCAGTTGCCGCGTGCTGTCCACCGCGCCCTGGCGGCCGTCCAGCGTGGCCATCGCCATGCGGAAACTGAGCGCCAGCCGCGTCTCGTTGAGCCAGCGCAGTGCCGATTCGGGATCTTCCACCGCCAGCACCTGCTGGCACTCGGCCAGCATGCCGGCCGCATCGGGCATCGGCCCGGACACGCGCACATCCAGCAGTTCATCCAGCAGCAGCGGATACGCGACCAGCCGCTCAGCCAGCAGCGCGCTGCGTGCCAGCACATCGACCAGACGCGCCAACGCGCTCGGTTGTTCATCCAACAGCGCGAGATAGCTGGTCCGGCGCAGGACCGCCTGCAGCAGGCCGAGCACGCGCTTGAGCGCGGCATCGGGCTGCGGCGAACGCGTGGCCGCATGCAGCAACGCGGGCAGTACGCGATCCAGCCGCGCACGCGCCGCATCGGACAATGACTTCACGCCGGTGCCCTGGGCGAAATCGCGCAGCGACTGATCGGCGCCATTGGCATCGAGGAAACCGGCTTCGGCCAGCAACGGCGCGTTGCTGCCCTCGGGCAGGCTGCGCCAGTAGTTGGCCAGCGCGTCGGGCGCGGCCTGGCCCTTGCGCGGGGCCAGCAGCGCGGCGAATTCGGTGCTGACCCGCTGCTGCTGTTCGGCCAGTGCCGCGCGCAGTACCTCCCAATCCGGGTAGCCGAGGCCGATGGCGATGCGCGCGCGGTCCAGCGCGTCGCTGGGCAGCACGTGGGTCTGCGCGTCGCGCAGCATCTGCAGGCGGTTCTCCAACCGGCGCAGGAACAGGTAGGCCTCGCGCAGCGCAGCGCCATCGTCGGGCGCAATCTGTCCGGCGGCCACCAGCGCGTCCAGTGCCACCAGCAGGCGGCGCTCGCGCAGCGCCGGCTCACGGCCACCGCGGATCAGCTGCAGCGCCTGGCACAGGAACTCGATTTCGCGGATGCCACCGGCGCCGCGCTTGATGTCTTCGTGCAGCTCGCGGCGCGCGACTTCGGCGGTGATCGCCGCCTTCATCTCACGCAGGCCGTCGAGCGCGGTGAAATCCAGGTAGCGGCGGTATACGAATGGGCGCAGGGTCTGCAACCACGCTTCGCCGGCGTCGATGTCGCCGGCCATCGCGCGCGCCTTCAGCCACGCATAGCGCTCCCAGTCGCGGCCTTCGCGCTGGAAGTACTGATCCATCGCCGCGAACGACAGCGCGACGCGACCGGCGCTGCCGAACGGGCGCAGGCGCAGGTCGACGCGGTGGCTGAAGCCATCGACCGTGGTTTCGTCCAGCAGCTTGGCCAGGCGCTGGCCGAGGCGGGCGAAATACTCCTCGGCGGCCAGCGCGCGCGGACCGTCGGATTCGCCGCCCTGCGGGTACGCATAGACCAGGTCGATATCGGAACTGAAGTTGAGCTCGCCACCGCCAAGCTTGCCCAGGCCGAATACCACCAGCTGCTGGGGAACGCCTGCGCCATCGCGGACCACGCCGTGCCGCCGTGCGAATTCCTGCTGCAGGGCGTCCAGCGCCAGCCGCAGGCAATCCTCGGCCAGGGTGGTGGCGCCGGCCAGGGTCTGCGCCACGTCGTCCAGCCCAGCCAGGTCGCGCCAGATCAGCCGCGTGGACATCGCGGTGCGCCAGCGCCGCAGCTGTGCCGGCCAGTCGCTGGGTTGCAGCGGATCGAGCACCGGCGCCGGGATCGGCGGGCAGCCGGGCGCGGCCAGCTGCGCCAGCAGCGCCGGTTGCCGCACCAGGGTGTCCAGCGCGAAGTCGCTGGCCACCGCCAGCCGGGTCAGCAGCGGCAGCAGCTCGGCCGGAACGGGCTCGGTCAGGACCTGGGCCAGGCGCGCCAGGGCGCGGTCGACAAGGGGCTGCAGGGTGGCGGGCAGGTCAGCGGTGGCGAGGGTCATGCGCTGATTCTCGCGGGGTCGGATCCCTTTGCCAACGGCGAAGGGCTCTGACCCCGAGGTGCCGCCGGTTGATGCCGCTGCCGGGTTAGAGCCTTTTGCCCTTGGCAAAAGGATCCGACCCCGAAGGGGTGCCGCGCATTCATTCTGGGCGGCAGGCAATAAAAAAGCCCGCTTGCAGCGAACTGCCAGCGGGCTCTGCTCCCTCCCCCACGTCGGGATGCAGGGCCATCGTGCGGGCTGCGAAAGCACTTTGCACGCTGCACTGCAAAACAAAACCGGTGGGTATGGGTGACCCCGGTGGGGAAAAGCCATTCCACGAAGGTAGAACCCCCCGTACGGATGAGGATGGCCGATAATCGGCTTTCCCCCCAGAAACACTGTCGTCATGTCTGTTGATCGCATCGCCAACGCGCGTCTTCGTGACCGCGTGGTCTCCGCCGAGGCCGCAGCCGCGCTGATCCAGCCCGGTGAAACCGTGGCCATGAGCGGCTTCACCGGCTCCGGGTATCCCAAGGCCGTTCCCGTCGAACTGGCCCGCCGCATCGAAGCGGTGCACGCCCAGGGCCAGCCCTTCCAGATCAAGCTGATGACCGGTGCCTCCACCGCGCCGGAACTCGATGGCGCGCTGGCCAAGGCCGATGGCATCGCCATGCGCATGCCGTTCCAGAGCGATCCGGATGCGCGCAACCGCATCAACGAGGGCAAGCTGGATTACATCGACATCCACCTCAGCCACGTCGCCCAGCACGTGTGGTTCGGCTTCTACGGCGAGATCGATACCGCCGTGATCGAAGTCTCGGCCATCCGCGAAGATGGCTCGCTGGTGCCCTCCACCTCGGTCGGCAATAACAAGACCTGGCTGGACCTGGCCAAGAAGGTGATCGTCGAGGTCAACGAATGGCAGCCGGCCGGCGTCGACGGCATGCACGACATCTACTACGGCACCGCGCTGCCACCGCACCGCAAGCCGATTCCGCTGGTGAACGCCAACGACCGCATCGGCGACACCGCGCTGCGCTGCGACCCGGACAAGATCGTGGCCGTGGTGCGCACCAACGGCCCGGACCGCAACAGCCCGTTCAGTCCGATCGATGCGACCAGCGAACAGATCGCCTCGCACCTGATCGAGTTCCTCAAGCACGAGGTGAAGAAGGGCCGCCTGCCGCCGAACCTGCTGCCGCTGCAGTCGGGCGTGGGCAACATCCCCAACGCCGTGCTGGCCGGCCTGGCCAGGAGCGGTTTCCGCGACCTGGCCGCGTTCACCGAAGTGATCCAGGACGGCATGCTCGACCTGCTGCGCGATGGCGTGCTGAGCTACGCCTCGTGTACCGGCTTCGCGCTGAGCCCGCAGGCCAACGAGACGTTCAAGGAGAACATCGATTTCTACCGCGAGCGCATCATCATGCGCACGCAGGAGATCTCCAACCATCCGGAACTGGTGCGCCGCCTGGGCTGCATCGGCATGAACGGCATGATCGAGGTGGACATCTACGGCAACGTCAACTCGACGCACGTGATGGGCACGCGGATCATGAACGGCATTGGCGGTTCGGGTGACTTCGCCCGCAACGGTTTCCTGTCGGCGTTCCTGAGCCCGTCCACTGCCAAGAACGGCACCATCTCGGCGATCGTGCCGATGGCCAGCCATGTCGACCACACCGAGCACGACGTGTCGGTGATCGTCACCGAACAGGGCCTGGCCGACCTGCGTGGCCTGACCCCGCGCAAGCGCGCGCAGGTGCTGATCGACAACTGCGCGCACCCGGATTTCCGCCCGCAGCTGCAGGATTACTTCGACCGTGCCAGCCGCGAAAGCTACGGCAAGCACACCCCGCACCTGTTGCCCGAAGCACTGTCGTGGCACCAGCGCTGGCTGGATACGGGCACGATGAAGGGCTGACCCCGGGTCCGGACATCGGGTAGAGCCGGCCGCTGGCCGGCTTCCCCTACAGCCGGCCAGCGCCCGGCTCTACCTCACGTGGTGCGCAGCGCCGCCAGCGATTCGGCCTGCAGCCGCTCGTAGATCTCGAACTCGTCATTCACCGCCACGCCCAGCGCCTGCTCGAAAGCCTCGCGGTTGGCGTGCGCGGCATACGCGCGCTGTTCTTCGCCGCCCAGATTCGACTGGAAGATGCCCGCGGCACTGACCGGCAGGAAATCCTCGTAGACGATCGGATCGGCCGTGGCCAGGCCGGCGGCCACCAGCACTTCGGCAGGCAGATCGGCCACGCGTTCCGGCGCGGCGCGGCCGGCGTCGGTCAGCTGGTAGCGGTAGTAGCCCAATCCTTCCTGGCGCAGCGTGTCATGGTCATCCGGGAAGCTGGCGAATACCGCCTGCAGGCGCTGCCCGTAGTCGCCACCGGTACTGCCTTCGCCACCGGCATCGCGTGCCTGCGACAGCAGCTGGTCGTACAGCGCGCGGCCCTTCGGGGTCAGCGCAAGGCCGCGTTGTTCGATCTCGCCGAAGCGCGCGGTATGGGTGCCGGCATCGCCACCGTCCGCATCCGGGAAATGCACGGCCTCTTCCAGCGCCTTGAAGCTGGTCTGGCGCAGCAGGATCGGGCAGGCGCGGCGCGGCGGCCCTTCGATCACCGCCTTGGCCGCCATGCCGTGCTCGATCATTGCCGCCTGCGCTGCGTCGATGTCCAGCGTGCGCGGGGTCAGGTGGTTGATGTGCGGGCCACGGAAACTGACCACGTCGGCCACCAGGCGGTGCGCATTGTGCAGCGCGTGGTAGGTCGGCAGATCGACCGTGGCATCGCCGTGCCAGCGGAAGGTTTCCAGTGCTTCGTGGACGAAGCGCTCGGCATCGGCCTGCGACAGGCCACCGTCACGCTCGGCCTGGTCGATCAGCGCCAGTGCGCCGTCGGTGAAGATGCGGCGGCGTGCCAGGATCTTCGCCGACTCGCCACGCAGGGTTTCGTCTTCGATCAACTCCAGGCGCAGCAGCGAGGTGAACACGCGGAACGGATTCTGCGCCAGCGCGGCGCCGGTCAGCGGGCGGAACGCGGTGGAGTGCACCGGCACGCCGGCTACCGACAGGTCGTAGTAGCCGACCGGGTACATGCCCATCACCCCGAACAGGCGGCGCAGCGTCGCCAGCTCCTGCGCGGTGCCGACGCGGATCGCGCCATGGCGCTCTTCGTCCAGGCGCGCACGCTCGTCGTTGCGCTGCAGCTGCGCGGCCAGTGCCGGGTCCTGGGCAAGCACCTGCGCGTTGATCCGCTCCACCAGTTCCACCAGCGTGCCGTACAGCGGCACTTCGGTGCGGTACATGCGGGACATGGCCTGCGCGAACAGGCGGCGGATCACATCAGGCGAAACGAAAGAGGCGCTCATCAGTCACTCGATTACGGGAACGGGGAACAGCTCGGACCCGTATTGTCGCCGGAGCGCGCGGCGGCGGCGATACGCAGAGCAACATGGCCGGGTAGTGCCGGCCGCTGGCCGGCAACCTCCTGATGCCTGTAAGGGTGCAGTTGCCGGCCAACGGCCGGCACTACCGCTTCAACTGGCGCTTCAGGGTGGCATCCAGGGTGATCGGCCGGTCCCAGTGCTGGTAGCTGGCCACGATGGCATGCCGCACAGCCCGGTAATGCAGGTTGTCCGGCTTGGCCGGCATGCGCTTCACCACCGCTTCCCAGCCGCCCTCCGGGTCCTGGCTGAAGGCGCGCACGCTGTCGCGGCAGGTCTGGCCGCTGGCCTTGGCCCAGAAGCAGGCGAAATAGATATCCCCGGCCTGCCAGCCATGGGTGGTGAACAGCGCATTGATGTAGCCGCGGGGGACATCGGCGTAGCGCGACACTTCATCGAGGAAAGCATCGGGGTAGCGTTCGGCGTAATGGTTGATGTCCTGCAACTGGGCATCGATCCAGCGGTCACCGGTTTCCACGGTATACGCCGCCGAACGCTCGGCGGTCTGCTGGGCCGGCACGGTGGCCGGCACCAGCAGCAGGGACAACAACAGCGCGCGCAGTCGGACGTTCATGCCCCGATTCTGCCGCAGCTGCCGGGCCCTGTCAGGCCGCCGCAGCGGCCTTGGCCTCGATCGCCGCCAGTGCGGCCGGCCAGTCGTGGGCGGTATCGGCGGTGACCATGCGCGGTTCGTCGTCGGCCACGCCGTGCTGGGTCTCATGGGCCCAGGTCACCGCGTACGGGGTATGCACGCCCCAGCCACCCAGGGTCACCACCGGCTCGATGTCCGAGCGCAGCGAGTTGCCGACCATCACGAAGCGCTGCATCGGCAGGTCGAATTCGGCCAGCACGCGGGCGTAGGTCTCCGGGTCCTTCTCGGAAACGATCTCGATGCGCGGGAACAGCTCGGCCAGGTTGGCGACCTTGATCTTCGCTTCCTGGTGGAACAGATCGCCCTTGGTGATCAGCACTACCGGGTAGTGCTCGGCGATGGCCGCCACGGCTTCGCGCACACCGTCGATCAGTTCCACCGGGTGGCGCAGGGTATCGTGGCCGATATCCAGAATGCGCTGGATGTCCTTGGCCTCGATGCGCTGGCCGGTGATGTCGATGGCCGCTTCGATCATCGACAGGGTCATGCTCTTCACGCCGTAGCCGAAGGTGCCCAGGTGGCGCTGCTGAACTTCCAGCAGGTGGCGCGCGGTCTGGGTGTCGTGCACGTCGACATAGCGCGACAGCAGGTCAAGGTAATCCTGCTCGGCCTTGCGGTAGTAGTCCTCGCTCTTCCACAGCGTGTCGTCACCGTCAAAACCGACCAGGCCGATGGCGCGCGACGGCGCAGGCGTGGACGTGTTCATCGGCCAAGGATACAGGGGTGGCGATGACGAGAAAAACCCGGGCGGCCGCAGCCGCCCGGGTCCCCATGCACCGGTCTTCCCGAATCAGGTCTGGATCAGCGGCCCTGCGCCGCGCCGGCACCCGCACCGGCCTGCTGCGCGGCCACGTAGGCCTTGTACTCGTCGGCGCTCAGCTCGCCGTCCTTGTTGGTATCGGCCTGGTCGAACACCTGGGCCAGGCCGGCGTTCACCTGCGCCTCGGTCTTGCTGATGGTGCCGTTGCCATCGGTATCGATGCTGGCCCAGGTCTGGCCACCACCGTTGGCCTGCGCCGAGGCCGCTGCGGCCGCATCGGTCGCCTGGTCAGCCGCCTGCCCGGCCCGTGCTGCCGCCTGCTGGGCCTGCGCCGCTTCATTCTGCGCATGTGCGGCCTGCTGCTTGGCCGACTGGGCCATCGCCGGAATGGCCAGCACGCTGCCGGCGGCGACGATCAGGGCGATCAGGGGCTTGCGGTTGCGAATAGTCATCAGGGGTGTCTCCTGCATATTGGGTGGTGTTGCGCGGCCTGTTGTTTCCGCACGGCACCTACCCTGCCACCGCGTTTCTGAATCGATTTTGGGCCGCGACCGGCCTCCACACGCACGATTAACCACTCGCATCCACGCATGCTTTAGCGCGCTGGTTAGCGAGGAGTGAGCGACTCATAAGATGCGCATTCAACGCCTCTGCATTTAACCGGCAGGCAACGAAAAACCTGCGTCAGTCGACGGTTTTTTCCAATGACCGCGAACTGAACAACACCCATCCCAAGGCGACACCGGCGAGCGCGCCGGCGATTTCCAGCACGACACGGCTGCCGAGCTCGTTCGGATCGTGGATGGTGGCCAGGAACAGGCGCGCGTACAGCGGCGACTCCAGTCGCACGATGCCCATGTAGAACAGCTTCCACGCATCGATGCCAGCGGAGGCCACCACCGAGATGACGCAGGACCAGCCGATCGCATGTCCCACCGACCAGTGCAGCAGCCGGCACAGCCGCGACCACACGAAGTACACCAGCAGCCCGACCAGCAGGGCGATGGCGCCGGCTTCCAGGGTGCCGAGCAGGCCGAAGTGCAGGGGAAGGTTCATCGGGTGGGCAGGGATGAAGAGGCGGCCAGTGTAAGGGATCTGCGCCGGACCCAATCGGCAGCCACAGTAGATCCACGCCATGCGTGGATGAATCTCCATCCAAATCGAATATCTCGACGATTGAACAAGGAGCAGCCGAGCATGGGCTCGGCTCTACAACGGACCACGCGGGAAACTGTCAGAGGCGGGGCGCAGCCCTGCCGATGCCCCTACCGTACCGGGACGTCGTACGCGGTGCCAGGATCCGGTTCGGGCTGCAGGGTGTAGTGCCACCACTCCTGCGGATAGTTGACGAAGCCCCGCCGCGCCATCGCGCGCACCAGCTGCTGGCGATTGGCCTGTTGCGCATCGCTCAATCCGCTTGCCTGCGTATGCGCGCGTGGACCGAAGAAATCGAAGTCGGTGGCCATGTCCAGCGGCGTGCATGCACCGCTGCGGCAATCCAGCAGGCCCAGATCAACCGTGGCGCCACGACTATGGCCAGAGCGCTCGGCGATGTAGCCGTCGGCCAGCAACCGTGGTTTGTCCAGGTCCGGGTACTGCTGTGCCTTGCGCGAGCGCTCGCGCGGATCGTTCACCCAGGCCATGAAGGCCTGCACCGAACGCACCGGCCGGTAGCAGTCGTAGAGGCGCAGGCCGAAGCCATCGCCGCGCAGGTCCTGTTCCACCTGTGCCAGCGCCTTCGCCACCGGCGCCAGCAGATAACACGATGGCGCCTCGTAGCCGGGCACGCGCGCCCCGGTGAAGTTGTTGGCACCGGCGTAGCGGATATCCAGGTCGATGCGCGGCGACAACGTGCGGATCTCCACCAGTCCGGCGCTGGCCGCGTCGGTTGCCGGTGAAACGCGCGGTGGCTCAGCGGCGCTGGTGGTCACCGCCAGCGCAGTCGCCAGTACGAGTGAAGTGCAGGTCCTGGAAGTCATAGCTGAAGTCGATGTCCGGGTCGATGGCGCGCAGGTCCAGCGTCGGTGCCGGGCCTTCGCCTGGCTGCAGCCACGCCTGCGCCTCGTCGCCCAGCGTATCCCAGCGCAGCAGCCAGCGCCCCTGCAGCTGCAGCACCGTGGCCTGCAGCCGGGGCGACTTGTCCACGCTGAAACGCAGGCCGTCCTTGCCCGGGCAAAGCGAGGCCGCGCCCAGCCACGGATCGCGGTAGCGGCCCTGCCAGCGGGACAGGTCCGTGCGGCTCGTCTCCTGCGCCGCCGCGGTGGATGGCCGCGAATGGCCGGTCGCGGCCCGCGTTGCCTGGTCAGCCTTCAGTTCGGCCAGGTAGTCCATCGCCGGACGCGCATCGTCCGCTGCGGTGAAGCGCTTCAGCGCGGCCTGCATCAGGGCCATGCGTGCGTCCTCGCCTTCGCCGTTGATCAGCATCACCACGCCCACCTTCCGGTCAGGCAGCAGCGCCAGCGATGAATACATGCCTGACAGCGTGCCGGTGTGCGCCACTTTCCACTGGCCGTCCATGTCGGACACGCGCCAGCCATAGCCGTAGCCGTAGAAGTGCGCGTTGTCCCAGCGCCGCTGGCGTTCACCCAGCGGCATCGGCATGTGCAGGGTCCACAGCGTGCGGCGCTGCTCCGTGTCCAGCCAGCCGGACGTCAGGGTGGGATCGAGCAGCACCTGCATCCAGCGCGTCATGTCGCGCAGTGAACAACGGATGCCGCCGGCCGCCATCGACGGCACGTCCGGGCTGGTTTCACCATCGGCGTTCACCACTTCATTGCGTTCGCCACGCCAGGCATGCGGCTGCGCTACGTTGCCCACGCGTTTCACCGACCACGCCCCCACCTGGCAGCGCGTCATGCCCAGTGGTTCGAACACCTGCTCGCGCATCAGCTGGTCATACGGCTTGCCGCCCGCCGCAGCGGCCACTTCACCGGCCACCACGTACATCAGGTTGTCGTAGGCATAGTGGCTGCGGAAGCTGCTGACCGGCTTCAGGTGCGCCAATCCGGCGATGATGTCGGCGCGGGTGAACGCGTTCGGCTCCGGCCACAGCATCAGGTCCCCGGCGCCCAGGCCCAGGCCGCTGTTGTGGATCAGCAGGTCGCGCACCTGCATCTGCTGGCCCACCCACGCATCGTGCATGCGGAAGCCCGGCAGATGCCGCTGTACCGGATCATCCCAGCGCAGCCTGCCCTGCTGCACCAGCCGCGCCAGCAGTGCAGCAGTCATCGCCTTGCTGTTGGAGGCGATCTTGAACAACGTGTCCTCGTCGATGCGGCCGCCATCGCCACGCGCGCCCTCGGCGTGGCGATAGACCACCTGCCCGTTGTCGACCACCGCCATCGCCAGCCCGGGCAGGTGCTCGAGCTGGACGACGGCAGCGACATCGGCATCGAGGGAGGCGGTCGCGGTGGTCTGTGCCACCGCAACCGGGAACACCGCCAGCGCCGCCGCGCAGACACAGTTTCGAGCCTGCCGTGCGGGCTTCAGTAGGCCCATGTCACGGTCAACTGCGCATAGCGCGGTGACTGGAAGCCGGTGCCGTAGCGGTACAGCGGGTTCGGCGTGCCGATGCTGTCCTGCGGCTCGTAGTCCTGGTCCACGGTCACCACGCGCTGCTGGTTGAGCACGTTGTACACCGCCAGCTTCAGGCGCAGATCGGTGGGAATCGGCACCTTGTACGAGACGCTCACGTCCAGGTCATAGGTCCAGGGCGTGCGGCCATCGCCACCGCGTGGCGAATGCACGAACACGCGCTGGGACGGAACCGTCGCCTGGCAGTTGGACACGCACACGTAGTAGCTGTGGAAGTCGGTGTCGTCGAACGGATTGCCGGCACCGAAGCGGGTAATCGGGCTGCCCGACTGCACGCCCAGCGTAGCCGCCACACTGAGGTTCTCGGTCAGCGCGTAGCTGCCACGGAACTTGAACTGGTGGCGGCGATCATTGGCCAGGTAGCCATAGCCCCCGTAGTTCACCCACGGATTGTCGAAGTTCTCGGTGCGACCGGCATCGGCGAAGTCGGTATCGGAGTTGACCGGACCCTCGGCATTGCCGCGGCCATAGGCCAGCGTGTAGGACGCATTGAAGCCCCACTTGCCGTCCCACGCGCGGTCGACCTGCAGTTCCAGCGCCTTGTAGTCACGCTTGGGCTTCACCCAGCCGCGCTGGCCGACATAATTGCCGTTGTCGTCATACAGCGCCCAACCTTCCTTCGAGGTGTCGATGCTGATCCAGCCATCGTTGCGGCCGTCGCAGTCGGTGTCACCCCACACGGTGTTGGTGCGCCCCGGGTTGCCCATGATCCACACGCCGTCGACGGCACCACACTGGCCGGTCGCGGTGATGTTCATGTCATCGATGGCATTGTGCAGGCGCCGGTAGGTCACGCTGGCGCCTACCGACCAGGCCTCGTTGATCATCTGCTGGAAGCCCAGGATCGCTTCATCCTGGTAGACCGGGTCCATGTCCCGGTTCACTTCCGCGCGCAGGTCCGGCACGCTGCCGTCGCCCTGCGAGTTGTCCACTGGGCCGATCTGCGCGCCCAGGTTGGGGATGTTGTTGGCTGCGCCGGTGTAGCCGAGGAACTCGTACCAGGTGCGCTCGTCGAGGAATCCACCGGCCTGCTTGATGTTGATGACGTTGGCCACCGGCAGGAAGTATCGGCCCAGGTTGCCGAACACCTTGGTCGTGCCATCGCCGCGCACGTCCCAGGAGAAGCCCAGGCGCGGGGCCAGCATGTCGTCGATCTTGATGTAGCTGCTGCCGTCGCCGCCCTTGTTGTCGAAGGCTTCCAGGCGCAGGCCCATGTTCAGCAGCAGATTCGGCGTCACCTGCCAGTTGTCTTCCAGGTAGTAGGCCGAGTTGATCGTCTCGAAGGCCCCGTCCACTTCATAGCGACGGGTGCGCACGACCACGCCGCTGGCCGGCACCACGCCACCGTTCAGCGAGCTGCCGGGAGTGCGGTAGTAGATGTCGTAGCGGAAGCCGCCCGGGCCCGGATAGGCGCGGCTGTAATCGGAGGTGTTCTCTTCCCGATCCAGGCCGAACCGCAGCAGGTGGTTGCCCAACGTCCATTCGAAGTCCGCGCGCGCGGCCTTGCGCGTGTCCAGCGCCGACTCCAGCTGCGAGCTGCTGGTGCAGCTGCGGTCGCCCTGCAGTGACGGCGGCACGCCCTGGCCGGCCGTGCGGTTGTCGAACACGCGGTTGCAGTTCTGGTCCATCAACGAGCTCTGCACACGGTTGCGCTTGTTCTCGCCGTACATCAGCTTCATGGTCAGGTCGTTGTTGACCTGCCAGCTGTAGGTACCGGACCAGTTCTTGCCACCCACCGTGTTGTAGATCTGGTTGCTGCGCTCGCCCACGGTCTGCCCCGTGGCGTAGTCGTAAGCGTAGACGTCGGTGAGGGTCTTGCTCTTGTCCGAGAAGCCGAACAGCGACAGCATCTGGTTGTCGGTGATCTGCCAATCGATCTTGCCGCCCCAGAACGGATCATCGGCCTTGCCCTGGCTCAGGCGCGTGCCGGCATCATTGGTCGAGGTGGGACGATAGTCGCGCGCCTCGTACATGCCGAAGAAGAACAGGCGGTCCTGCACCAGCGCACCGGAAGCGAACACATTCAGCGCGCTGCGGCTGTAGTCGTCGCGGCTGGCGGTGATGTAGCGGCTGCCGCTGCCGTCGTAGCGGTCGCGTGCCTGCGACTGCCACGCGCGCGGCTCGAACACCAGTTCGGCACCGGCCTTGAAATCGTTGCTGCCCGAGCGGGTCACCGCATTGATGACGCCGCCGGTGCTGCGCCCGAACTCCACCGAGTAGCCGCCCGTCTTGACCTGGAATTCCTGGTAGAACGAGAACGGCACCGACGAGAAGCCGACCCGGTTGTAGAAGTCGGTGACGTTCAGGCCATTGATGTAGACGGTGTTCTCGGCCACCGACGAACCGCCGAAGGAAATGCCCTGCCCGCCCAGCGACCCCTTGCCCTTCACCGCGCCCGGCGCGAGCAGCGCCACCGCGGTGATGTCACGGTCCACTGGCAGGCGCGACAGCTCCTCGCGGGTGATGTTGGTGGCCGACTCGGTGGACTTCACATCCACCATCGACACCACCTGCGGCGCCCGCACTTCGACCGTGCCCAGGGTACTGACCGCACCCAGCGGCACGTTCACCGTGGTCGCGCTGCCGAGACTGACCGTCACCTGGCCGACACGGCTGGCGCCTCCACCCGGCAGGCTCACCTCCATGTCATAGGTGCCGACCGGCAGCAGCGGAATGCGGTAGCTGCCGTTGGCTTCGGCCTGCACGGAGCGCACGAAGCCCGTTGCCGGGTTGCGTACGGTCACCGTGGCACCGGCCGGTACCTGGCCGGCATCGCTGACCAGCCGGCCGACCACTGAACCATCCTGTGCGAATGCGCTGGGCGCGATCACGCCCAGACACGCCCCGAGAGCGACGCACAACGCCGCCCGCTTGATGCTGTAAGCCTTCATCCCCTGCTCTCTCCTGCAAGAATTGAATGGTGTGGAATGCGATGTGTCGCGCTAGCGTTGCCTGGCTGGCAGTACCCGCCACTGGAAGTCGTAGCTCCATTGGTCGAAGTACAGGTTGCCGCCTGCCCACTCGGCCTCGCCGCGCTGCGAGTCGACCGTTTCCGAGCGGAAGTGCTGCTTGGCCGGCACGAGGGGCTGGCCGAAATCATCGTTGAAGGCGATGCGGTAGCCATCGAGGCCACCCAGGTAGAAGTTGCGCAGGGCCGGCACATCGCTGGCCAGTGCGCCGGTGGTCACGTCCATCGGCAGCCAGCCATACGGCGCCAGGTAGACCTGTCCCCAGTCATGCAGGTTGTTGTAGCCACTGCCATCGTCGGAGAACACCATGCCCGACTGCCAGCGCGCGGGAATGCCATTCAGGCGCAGCAGCGCGATCAGCAGCAGGGTCTGCTGCCCGCAATCGGCATGGCCGGAACGCAGCGCGTAATCGCTGATGTTGCTGAGCGTGGAATATTCGCGCGCACCGGCCCAAGGAATACGGTCGACCGCAGCAAACAGCTTGCGCACCACTTCATATGGGCGCGTCTCGCCCTGCAGCACCTGGTCGGAGAACAGCTTCAACGCAGGGGTGAAGCGCACATGCGGCAGCTGCTCGGCCAGATACGGCTTCAACGCCGTATCGGCCGGGGTCGGTTGCACCACGGCCGGGTCGATCGCGGTGTGCCGGGCGAAGATCGTGACCGCGTAGCGGATCTCGAAGCGGGTCGGCTGCCCGGCCACCGCTTTGGCCTCCAGATAGGCCGTGCGTTGCAAGGTGCTGGCCGGTGCCACCCGCGCCTTGCCTGGGCTGCTGCCCAGCCACTGCACCTGCTCCTGCTGGCCGGGGATCTCGCGTGGGTACGGAATCCAGGCACGCACGGTTTCGCCGGCCGGCACGGCATCGGCCTTCACCGTGAGCGATTGGGTGAATTCGATACGCTGCGGCAGCACCGACGCCCGGCCACTCTGTTCGGCCGCGGCAAGCACGCGCGTGTGGTGCGCGTTGAGCACTTCGTTGGGCCCTGGAGGCGGCATCGGTGCATCCGCACGGCGGCGTGCGCGTGCTTCGTCGCTGAGCAGGAACAGGTTCGACGGTGCGCGCTTGAAGTACCAACGCTCGCCATCGATATCGAGATGCTCGATCAGGCCAAGCTGGTCCCAGCGCGCGAATTCCTCGTCGGTCAGGTCGGGAATCCAGCGGCGCACGGCAGACTTGGCGGCGGTTTCGTCGAGGGAAAGATCCAGGCGGATGCGGCGCATGCGCTCACGCTGGAACGCGCCTTCGGCAGCATCGCTCCCTGTCGCCAGCAACGCATCGGCGTCGCTGAAGCGGCCGCCGTCGATCAGGTCGATCACCTGCGCCTGGCGCGCACGCTGCTGGCTGCTGCGCCCGTCTGCCGCCTGCGTGACCGACACCCACAGCAGCAGCGCGGCACACAGGCCGGCAGCAGCAGGCAGACGCGGTTTGCGAATGGCAGGATCCACAGCGACACTTCCCCAGCGCGGGTGGTAACGGCTGTGTAACACGGACCGGGATGCCGGTCAATAATTTATTCTTGCTTTCGATGCCGAAAGGAATAAATATTCCACAAGGCATTCGAGGAGGGTGTGCACCGCATGAGCCTGGCTTCCCGCGAACGGCACCGGCATTGGCCGCGCCGCTTGACCTTGGCCCTGTGCCTGCTGGCCGCACCGGCCTTTGCACAGGCCGCCCCGGCGCCCGATCCCGGCGCACCGCTGCCCTATGTGATCGGCCTGCACGAGGCCTACCTGACGCCGCAGTACTGGGCGGCGCGTCTGGACAACGCCGATGCGCCGATCCTGGATCGCGCGCAGATCGAGGCGCAGAACGCACGGATGCGGGCGCAGGACAGCCACATCCAGGACATCGCGGCGTTGCCAGCCCAGCTTGATGGGGCGACGGTGCGTGCCAGCATCACCGCGCTGTCGAGCTGGCCCACGCGCACCCTCTACAGCGACAAGGGCACGCCCATCGCGCCGGCCCTGCGCAGCGCGATCGAAGCCAACCTCGGCCTTGATGCGATTCCCGCCCAGGTGGCACCGGCCTACGGGCTGGTGGTGAAGCGTGCCGCACTGCGCACCTTCCCCACCCGCGAGCGCGTCTTCAGCACCGTCGGTGACACCGACATCGACCGCTTCCAGGAATCGGCACTGTTCCCCGGCGACAAGGTCGCCGTGGTCCACCGCAGTGCCGACGGCCGCTGGCTGTTCGTGCACAGCGAGCGCTACAGCGCGTGGATCGAAGCCGACGCCATCGCCAGCGGCGACAAGGCCACGGTGCTCGGCTACGGCGCGAAGGGACCCTACCGGATCATCACCGGTGCCACCGCGCAGACCGCCTACACCCCGGAAGAACCGCGTGTCTCGCGCCTGCAGCTGGACATGGGCGTGCGCCTGCCGGTGCTGGCCGACTGGCCCGCGTCAGAACCGGTGAACGGCCAGCAGGCGCACGCATCGTGGGTGGTGCAGCTGCCGGTACGCGAGGCAGATGGTCGCCTGAAACTGGTACCGGCCCTGCTGCCGCGCTCGCAGGACACCGCCGCCGACTACCTGGCCCTGACCCCGCGCCTGTTGCTGCAGCAGGCCTTCAAGTTCCTCGGCGAGCGCTACGGTTGGGGCCACGACTACGACACCCGCGACTGCAGCGGTTTCGTCTCCGAGATCTACCGCAGCTTCGGCGTGCTGCTGCCACGCAATACCAGTGCACAGGCGGTCAGCCCGGCGCTGGATCGCCTGCCGTTCACCGGCAAGGACGGCAAGGCACTGCGCGACCGTGCCGTCACCGACCTGAAGGTCGGCGATCTGGTCTACATCCCCGGCCACGTGATGATGGCCATCGGCCACGTCGACGGTCGTACGTGGGTGATCCACGATACGGCGGGCGGCAGCTGGTTCGGTGCCGACGGCACGCGCGTGCAGGCCCATCTCAATGGTGTTTCGGTCACGCCGCTGGAGCCGATGATGGCCAGCGATACCGTCCGCTACATCGACCGCATCACCAACATCCAGCGCCTGCGGGCCAAGACTCCTGAATGAAGATCACCGCCATCGAACTGGGCATGCTGCGCGTGCCGTTGAAGACACCGTTCAAGACCGCCCTGCGCACGGTGGAAACCGTGGAAGACGTGGTGGTGCTGATCCGCACCGACACCGGCAACACCGGCTATGGTGAAGCCCCGGCCACCGCCGTGATCACCGGCGATACGCACGGCTCGATCATCGAAGCGATCCGCCACTTCATTGCCCCGCGCCTGATCGGCCAGGACGTGGTCAACCTCAACCACCTGTGCACGCTGGTGCAGACCGCGATGGAGCGCAACACCAGCGCCAAGGCGGCGGTGGAGATCGCGCTGTACGACCTGTGGGCGCAGCTGCACGGCGCCCCGCTGTACCAGATGCTCGGTGGTGGCGACCCGGTGATCACCACCGACATCACCATCAGCGTGGACTACATCGACAAGATGGTGGCCGACTCGCTGTCGGCAATCGAACGCGGCTTCGAGTCGCTGAAGATCAAGGTCGGCAAGGACATCGGCCTGGACATCGAACGGGTCAAGGCGATCCATGCCGCCGTGGAAGGCCGCGCCCTGCTGCGCCTGGACGCCAACCAGGGCTGGACCGCCAAGCAGGCAGTGCATGCGATGCGTACCCTGGAAGACGCCGGCGTGGTGCTTGAACTGCTGGAGCAGCCGGTGAAAGCGGCCGACATCAGCGGCCTGAAGTACGTCACCGACCGCGTCAACACGCCGGTGATGGCCGACGAAAGCGTGTTCAGCCCGAGCCAGGTGATGGACCTGATCCAGCAGCGCGCGGCCGACATCATCAACATCAAGCTGATGAAGACCGGCGGCCTGTCCAACGCGATCCGCATCGCCGACATTGCCGGCATCTACGGCGTGCCGTGCATGATCGGCTGCATGATCGAATCGAGCATCAGCGTGGCCGCCGCCGTGCACCTGGCCGTGGCCAAGAGCGATGTGATCACCAAGGTCGATCTGGACGGCCCCTCGCTGGGCCAGTTCGATCCGGTCAGCGGCGGCGTGCATTTCAACGAATCGGAGATCAGCATCAGCGACGTGCCGGGGCTGGGCATCACCGAAGTGCGCGGGCTGGAGATGCTGGGTTGATCTCTGCCTTGCGGCTGACGTTGCCTGCCACTGACGCTGGGTCGCGCGTTACTTTTCTTTTCGCGAAAAGAAAAGTAACCAAAAGAAACGCTCCGCCGGCCGCGAGCCGGTGCTACGCACCGGTTCCCTGCGCTCCTCGGCCCGTCGAGGGACGGCGCGGGAACTCGCTGCGCTCAGACACCCGCGCCTCTTCGCCCTCACCGGACCTGCGGTGCTCGGCTCGCTACAAGGCGGACTCAACGTCCAATGCAACAGCTGCACCCAGTAGATCCACGCCACGCGTGGAAGCGCTTGTTTTTGCCCTACCCCGTAATCCCTTCGCGGCTGGCACGCGCGCGATGTGTCCAGGGTCGGGCGGGTGGGGCTTGCGGGGGTGTCCGCCGCATGGATGCGGCGGCCAAGCCTACACGGACGTACTTGCGGCGTCCCCCGCAATCCCCACCCGCCCGACCCACCCCATAATTCGCTTTATGCGGCCAACCGCAACGCCTTTGCAGACCCCCGGACACCCCGCATGCCGCCCCTGCTGAAGATCCGCACCGAGCGTGGGCAGATGTCGGCCATCGAGCGCCGCATCGCCGACTTCATCCTCGACAACGCCCACCTGCTGCGCGACTACTCCTCACAGCAGCTGGCCAGCGCGCTCGGCATCAGCCAGTCCAGCGTGGTGAAGTTCAGCCAGAAGCTTGGCTTCAAGGGCTACCCGGATCTGAAGTACTCCATCGGCCAAGATGTGGCCCGCGCCGGTGCCGATCCGCAGCAGGCGCCCGACGAACCCGACAGCGGCGATGACTACCAGCGCCTGGGCGAGGCCCTGCGCCGCAGCAAGGCCCAGGCCGAGGAGGAAACACGCCAGGCCAATCCACGCGGGGAGATCGAGCGCATCGTGCAGCTGCTCGACGGCGCACCAAAGCTGTTCGTCTACGGCCTGGGTGACGACGGCCTGTTCGCCCGCGAGTTCGCCATGCGGCTGTCGCTGCTCGGACTGCTGGTGGTGCCGCATACCGATCCGATCCTGATGCTGGCCAACCTCTCGGCCGCACGCCCCGGCGATGCGCTGCTGATGTTCTCCGAGTTCGGCAACCTGCCCCAGCTTTCACAGTTGTCGCGGCAGTTCCAGGACATGGGTGGCAAGGTGATTTCCATCACCCGCCACACCGCCAACCCGCTGCGCGCGCATGCGGATGCGGCACTGGCGGTCTGCGCCCATGACCGCACGCCACAGGTCGCGCAGCTGCTGTACCGTAGCGCCATGCACGCCCTGCTCGATTTCCTGTTCGTGCTGCTCTGCCACACCAATCCGGATCGCCAGCAGCAGCTTGCGGTGAACCTGGAGCGGATCGACCACCTGCTGGATTCCTGACCGGAGCGCACGTTGATGAGATCGCTGGTCCGCCTTGCCACCACCGCACTGCTGCTTGCTGCGGCGGTGTCTATTCACGCGGCGCCGCTGGATGGCGCGCGCCAGCTGATCGTGGTCACCAGCGATGGCTGGGACAGCACCCAGGGGCAGCTGCAGGCCTATGTGCGCGACGGCCAGGGCTGGCACACGCACGGACAGGCGTTCCCGGTCGCGCTCGGCCGAACCGGCAGCGCCTGGGGCCTGGGCCTGCATCCGGCACAGGCGGATGGCCCGCAGAAGCAGGAAGGGGATGGCCGCAGCCCGGCCGGCATATTCGCGCTCGGCAGTGCGTTCGGCTATGCCGTCACCCGCCGCGGCACTGCCATGCCCTACCAGCCGATGCTGGACAGCAGCTACTGCATGGACGTACCCGGTTCGCCGTTCTACAACCGCATCGTCGATGAAAAGAAGGTCGGCAATGCAGCGGTCAAGGGCTCCACCGAGCCGATGCGGCTGGACCTGCACAACAAGGGCGACGTGCGCTACCGGGAAGGCTTCATCATCGCCCACAACCCGGACAACCAGCCCGGCAAGGGCAGCTGCATCTTCGCCCATCTGTGGCGCCAGCCCGGCGAGGCCACCGCCGGCTGCACGGCCATGCCGCAGGAACGCATGCAGGCACTGCTGGACTGGCTGCGGCCGCAGGACGCGCCGCGTTTCGTGCTCCTGCCGCGCGCGGAGTACAAGCGCCTGCAGGCGCAGTGGCAATTGCCCGCGCTGGCCGGAGACGTCCGTTGAGCACGCAGGACGAACCGCAGCTGCAACGCGCGGTCAGCCGCTGGCAGATCGTCGGCCTGTCGATCAACGATGTGATCGGCAGCGGCATCTACCTGCTGCCGGCCGCCACCGTCGCCCTGCTCGGCCCCTTCAGCCTGTGGGGCGTGGTCGCCGCTGGCATCGTCGTCGCGCTGCTGGTGCTGTGCTACGCGCAGGCCGCCAGCTACTTCGATGAACCCGGCGGCAGCTACCTGTATGCACGCGAGGCGTTCGGGCGCTTCGCCGGTTTCGAGATCGGCTGGATGATCTGGCTGACCCGCATCAGCTCGGCCGCTGCGCTCAGCAACGCGCTGGCCGACGCGGTTGCGCGTTTCTGGCCGTGGGCCGATGCCGGCCTGGGCCGCATCGCGGTGATCGTGGTATCGCTGGGCTTCCTCACCGGCATCAACATCATCGGCGTGCGCTCGGCCGCGCGTACCGGCGTGGTGCTGGTGATCGGCAAGATGCTGCCGCTGCTGCTGTTCGTGGCCATCGGTGCGTTCCACATCGACCCACAGCTGGCCTTCTCCGGCCAACGCCCGGACCCGCATGACCTGCAGCGCATGGGCGAAGCCGCCTTGCTGCTGCTTTACGCCTACGCGGGCTTCGAGAACATCCCGGCCGCCGCCGGCGAGTACCGCAATCCGCGCCGCGATATTCCGTTCGCCCTGATCACCATGATCATCACCGTCACCGTCATCTACGGCGCGGTGCAGGTGGTGGCGCAGGGAACGCTGGCCGACCTGTCCAGTTCGGCCACCCCGCTGGCCGATGCCGCCGCCGGTTTCGGTGGCGAAGCACTGGCGCTGATCCTGACCGTCGGTGCCACCATCTCCATCCTCGGCACCAACAGCAACACGATGATGATGGGCCCACGCTTCCTGTTCGCACTGGCCCGCGATGGCTACGGCCCGAAGATCCTGGCCCAGGTGCATCCACGCTTCCACACCCCGGCCGCGTCGATCCTCTGCCAGGGCCTGATCGCGCTCGGCCTGGCCCTGTCCGGTTCGTTCGTGCAGCTGGCCCTGCTGTCGATGACGACGCGCCTGTTCGCCTACATCGGCACTGCCGCAGCAGTCCTGGTACTGGCCAAGCGCTACGCCGACCGCCCGGGCGCCTTGAAGCTGCCCGGCGGGCCGTTGATTCCGGTGCTGGCGCTGCTGCTGTGCCTGGCGCTGTTCGCCAGTGCCAGCTGGCAGAACATCGCTGCTGCGCTGGTGGCGTTCGCCATCGGCGCGGTGATCTACACGCTGCCGCGAAAGGATACCGATGCCGGATGACCGATAGCGCCGGGCCATGCCCGGCGGATTGATCTGGTGATCACGCTGCCGGACCGGGCCGTTAACCGCCACACAGGCACGATCGGGCTTCGTCCACAACGGAGCCTTCCATGACCGAGTACCAGATCCCCGGCCGCGTACCGGACGACAGCACGCCGCGCGACGCGGTCAGCAACTACTGGCGCGAGCGCTACACGGCCGAGCCGTACTACGACGACCAGCTGTTCTTCGAGGACTACGAGCCGGCCTACCGCATCGGCCACGGCGCGCGTGCACAGGACATGATCCGCGCCTATGAACAGGTCGAGGCCGAGCTCGAATCACGCTGGGCCAACGAACGCGGCCGCAGCCGCCTGGACTGGGCGCAGGCACGCAATGCGGTGCGTCGTGGCTGGGAGGAGGCACAGCTGGCGGATCCGCGGCTGGCACGATAGCGCCAGGCTTCTGTAGAGCCGAGCCTACGCTCGGCTCTCGCACCTCGTCTGTAACGTCGAGCCACGCTCGACTGAGCCGAGCATGGCCCGGCTCTACACCGGATCGATCACTCCTGTTCCGGCAGCGGCGGCACGATGGCGCTGCGCTTGCTCTCGCCCCCACCGGCGGCGATCAGGTCGCGGGTGTTCTTCTGCACCGCCACCGCGCCGAACAGCGACAGCGCATACGCCATGCCATAGAAGCCCTTCTCACTCGGCGCCAGCGTGGCATTCCACAGGCCGACCAGCAGCAGCATCAGCGCCGACAGCAGCGCGAACCAGCACAGCGCGTAGTACAGGCCACTCACCGGAATGCCTTCGACGCGGTCGCGCACGCTCTTCTGCAGCGACACCGCCGCGAACAGGCCGAACAGCAGCAGGGTCAGGTAGTAGCCCTTCTCGTTGAGCGCCATCGTGGCGTTGAACAGGCCGATCAGGTACGCCGCCGCCCCCAGCAGCAGGGCCACCCAGGAGGCGGCGATGAAGGCGGTGGACGGCTTGTGGGGCATGGCAGTGTTCATTGCAGGTCCTTGGCAGGCAGGCGGGCACGCTTTGCCCGGGCGTGCCCACCCTAGACGATCCCGCCGCGCTCGCACAGGGGGGCGCAGGACCTTCGGGCCACGACGCTCACGGCGCCGGTGGTATACAAGGGACAGCCCGGCCATCCGCATCCCCGCACTGGAGATACCCATGACCCGCACGCCCCTGCTGCTCGCCCTCGGCCTTGTGCCGATCCTTGCCACCTCCGCCTGCAATGCCGCCGATCCGGCCGCCAACGGTGCGCAGACCGCCACGGCGGCCTCTGCCGCCACCGACCAGCGCCCGTTCAACGCCACCGAAGTCAGCCGCTTCGACCAGCCCTGGGCGATGACCTTCCTGCCCGGCGGCAGCCTGCTGGTCACCGAAAAGCGCGGCAAGCTCCAGCACCTGGACCCGGCCAGCGGCCAGAAGCACGAGATCACCGGCGTTCCGAAGGTCGCCTATGCTGGCCAGGGTGGTTTCGGCGACATCATCCTGCACCCGGATTTCGCCCGGAATCATGTCGTTTACGTCAGCTATGCCGAGGAAGGCACGCTGGATACCCGCGGTGCCGCCGTAGCCCGGGCCACGCTGGCACTGGATGCCAACGGCGGTGGCCAGCTGAAGGACCTGAAGGTGATCTGGCGGCAGAGCCCCAAGGTCAGCGGTGAGGGTCACTACGGGCATCGCCTCGCCTTCGGCCCGGACGGCAAGCTGTGGATCAGCTCCAGCGAGCGCCAGAAGTTCGATCCGGCCCAGGACATGGGCAGCAACCTCGGCAAGATCATCCGCCTCAACGACGATGGCAGCCTGCCCGCCGACAATCCGTTCGCGTCGCAGGGCGGGGTGGCCGCACAGGTCTGGTCGCTGGGCCACCGCAACATCCTCGGCATGGCCTTCGATGCCAACGGCAAGCTGTGGGCGCACGAGATGGGCCCGGCCGGCGGCGACGAACTGAACCTGATCGTGCGTGGCGCCAACTACGGCTACCCGATCGTTTCCAACGGTGACCATTACGACGGCCGGCCGATTCCCGACCACGATACGCGCCCGGAATTCGCCGCGCCGAAGGTGACCTGGACGCCGGTGATCTCGCCGGCCGGCTTCGTGATCTACAGCGGCAGCCTGTTCCCGCAGTGGAAGGGCAGCGGCTTCATCGGTGGCCTGTCGTCCACCTCGCTGGTGCGCGTGGCCTTCGATGGCGACAGCGCGCGCGAAGCCGAGCGCTTCAACATGGGCGAGCGCATCCGCGAAGTGGAACAGGGCCCGGACGGCGCGCTGTGGCTGCTGGAAGACGGCAGCAAGGCGCGCCTGCTGAAGCTCACGCCGAAGACCTGAGGTAGTGCCGGCCGCTGGCCGGCACCCTGGATCCTTCCGGCATCCTGCGGTTGCCGGCCAGCGGCCGGCACTACCCTTGCCAAACGGCCCCGCACGCGGGGCGTCTGCATTCATTGGATGGTGATGACCTTCACCTCGGTCTTCGTGCAGGCCTGGTCCAGGCACTGGCCGCTCAACCACACCTGGCCGCTGCCGATCATCACGCCCTGCTGGTTGACGAACACCTTGCCGAAGTCCTGCTCGGACACCGCCTTGACCACCTCCGGCGTGATGATCTTCTCGTAGTTGCGCTGGAACTCTCCGGGGCCGGAGATCTTCTTTCCGCCGCTGATGTTCAAGGGGAATCGCACTTCCTCGACCACCGCAGCGCGATCACCGCCGACCACGGCGGCCTTGAACGCATTGAAGACCTTTTCGAACTGCGCGGCATCGCCGAGCAGCGACTCGATGCGCGCACGCGCATCCTCGGCGGACACCTCGGCTGCCGGTGCGGCAGGTGCAGCGGCGGCTTCGGCAGCCGGCGCCGCCGGTTCAGCCGCAGGTGTCGAAGCAGCACTGGCCTCCATCGGCGGCGGCGCATCCGCTGCAGGCTCGGCCGGCGGCGCCGGCTGCGAACAGGCCGCCAGCAGCAGGGCGGGAATCAGGTAGGCCATCCGGCGCATGCGCGCACTCCATCGAACAGGAGGCCCGATGGTAGCGCCGCCACAGTGAGGACCACAAAAAAGGGGACGGAGGGGATTAAGTCGTTTTGGCACAAACGACTTAATCCCCTCCGTCCCCTTTTTTTCGATCAGGCCTTCAGCAGCTCGAACTGCACCGCTTCGCCGGCGGCCGACGAGGCACAGACCCACAGGTCGAACTGGCCCGGCTCGGCACGCAGCACGCCGTCGCGGCCGGTGAAGGCCAGTTGCTCGCGGGTCAAGGTGAACACCACTTCGGCTGACTCGCCCGGCTGCAGCGCCACCTTGCGGAAGTCCTTCAGTTCACGCACCGGACGCACGCGGCTGGCCACGCGATCATGGATGTACAGCTGCACCACTTCCTCGCCCGCCACGCGGCCGGTGTTGGTCAGCACGGTGGTGATGGTCAGGGTGTCGTCCCAGCCGAGCTGTGCCGTGCTCAGCTGCGGCACGCCGTAGGCGAAGGTGGTGTAGCCGATGCCATGGCCGAACGGGTACAGCGGTTCATTGGGAATCTCGCGCCAGCGCGCCTTGAACTCCGACATGGTCGGCAGTTCCGGACGGCCGGTGCGCGGGTGGTTGTAGAAGTACGGCTGCTGGCCGGACACCTGCGGGAAGCTGACCGGCAGGCGGCCGGACGGGCTGTAGTCGCCGAACAGTACATCGGCCACGGCATGGCCGGTCTGCGTGCCCAGGTACCAGGTCACCGCCACGGCCTGCGCATTGCGCACTGCGCCCTGCAATGCCAGCGCGCGGCCATTGCGCAGCAGCACCACCAGCGGCTTGCCGGTCATCGCCACGGCCTCGGCCAGCGCCTGCTGTGCCGGCGGCAGGGTGATCTCCACGCGCGACTGTGCTTCGCCGCTGTAGCGCTGCGGTTCGCCCAGCGCCAGCACCACCACGTCGGCACGCAGTGCGGCAGCCACAGCGGCTTCCGTGCCGCCCGGAATCGCGGCTTCCAGTTCGCAGCCCGGCACGATTTCCAGCAGCGCTTCGTCGCCGATGGCGGCACGCACGCCGGTTTCCAGGTCCACGTAACGCTGCTTGTCGCCGAACAGCGTCCAGCAGCCTTCGATGTTCTCGCGGTCCTGCACGAACGGGCCGATCAGCGCGATCTTCTGCCCGGTCTTCTGCAGCGGCAGCACGTTGTCACGGTTGTTCAGCAGCACGATCGAACGCCGCGCGGCATCGCGCGACAGTTCGTCATGCGCGGCAATGTGCGAGGTATCCGCTTCGCGCGCCGGGTCCAGCGAACGGTACGGGTCGTCGAACAGGCCGATGGTCTCCTTCAGCCACAGGATGCGGCGCACGCCTTCATCCAGCACCGCCATCGGCACCTCGCCGCTCTCGACCAGGCCGGGCAGGTGCTCGGCATAGAAGCCGCTCTGCATGCTCAGGTCCAGGCCGGCGGTGAACGCCTTGGCCGTGGCATCGCGGTCATCGGCGGCGTAGCCGTGCGCGACCAGCTCCATGTCGGCGGTGTAGTCGGAGATCACCACGCCCGGGAACTTCCATTCGCCGCGCAGGATGTCGGTCAGCAGTTCGGCATTGGCACTGGCCGGCACGCCATTGATGTCATTGAACGAGGACATCACGGTGATCGCGCCGGCCTCGAAGGCGGCCTTGAACGGCGGCAGGTGCACGTCGCGCAGGGTCTGCGGCGAGATGTCCACCATGTTGTATTCCATGCCGGCCATCACCGCGCCGTAGGCGGCGAAGTGCTTGGGCGTGGCCAGCAGCGAATCGGCCGCACGCAGGTCGCTGCCCTGGAAGCCACGCACGCGGGCGGCGGCGAACGCACAGCCCAGCACCACATCCTCGCCGGCACCTTCGGCGCCACGGCCCCAGCGCTGGTCGCGGGCGATGTCCACGGCCGGCGCATAGGTCCAGTGCAGGCCCGCGGCGGTGGCTTCGATCGCAGTGGCGCGCGCGGTGCGCTCGGCCAGGTCCGGCTCGAAGCTGGCGGCCTCGCCCAGCGGAATCGGGAACACGGTGCGCATGCCGTGGATGACGTCGGCCGCCAGGATCACCGGGATACCCAGGCGGCTCTCCTCGGTGGCGACCTGCTGGATGCGGCGGCCCAGTTCGGCGCCCACACCATTGAACAGCGAGCCGACCTTGCCCTCGCGCACCTGCTGCAGCACCTGGTCGGCATTGCGCACGTTGGCTTCCGGGTTCACGTCCGGGGCGAACGGGCGGACCATGTCCGCGAAGACACCCAGCTGGCCGACCTTTTCCTCGACGGTCATCTGGGCAATGAGGGATTCGATGCGATCGGAGGCCACCGGCAGTCCTTGATGAAAACGTTTACAAGCCCGGCATTCTAGCGATCCCGAGCCGTTTGGCGAGAGGTTTCTTCATTCAGTTTCAGCCACCAGCGGGGTCCGTATGGCCCCGCCGGGGGCACCGCAGCTTACTCCGAGCCGGCCAACTGGCGCTGCCCGGCCATCAACATGGCGTCACTGGAGGCCTGGAATACCCGCAGGCCGAAGGCCGGCAGGATCGCCAGCAGGTGGTCGAAGATGTCCGACTGCACCGCCTCATACTCGGCCCAGGCAGTACTGCGGGTGAAGCAGTAGAGCTCCAGCGGCAGGCCCTCGGTGGTCGGCTGCAGCTGCCGTACCAGCAGGGTCATGTCGGTATGGATGCCCGGGTGGCTGCGCAGGTAGCGCTCCACATAGGCCCGGAACGTACCCAGGTTGGTCACGCGGCGGCTGTTGACCTCGGCCACGCCCTGCTCGCGCAGGCGCCCGTTCCACTGCCCCAGTTCCTGTTCCTTGTCGCGCAGGTAGTCGCGCAGCAGCGCGAACTCGCCGAGGAAGGCCAGGTCACCCTCGTCCAGGAAGCCGACGCTGTGCTGGTCCAGGTACAGCGCGCGCTTGATCCGGCGCCCGCCGGCCTCCTGCATGCCGCGCCAGTTCTTGAACGACTCGGTCACCAGCTTCTTGGTGGGGATGGTGGTGATGGTCTTGTCGAAGTTCTGCACGGTGATGGTGTGCAGCGCGATGTCGATGACGTCGCCGTCGGCGTTCTGGCTGGGCATCTCGATCCAGTCGCCGATGCGCACGCGGCCATCGCCACTGATCTGCACGCTGGCCACCAGCGACAGGATGGTGTCCTGGAAGATCAGCATCAGCACCGCCGTGGCCGCGCCCAGGCCGGTGACCAGATAGCGCAGGTCGACGCCCGCCAGGGTAGCGACGATCGACAGGCCGGCGATCACGAAGAGGACGATCTTGGCGACCTGCAGGTAGCCCTTGATCGGCTTGTTGCGTGCCTCGGGGCGGCGCTCGTACAGATCGTTGGCCGCATCCAGCGCATGCGAGATGGCCAGCACCACAGTCAGGATCGCCCACGCCTGGCAGGCGCCGATGATGAAGCTGACCAGGCCCGGCGGCAGGTCCGGCACGATGCGGATGCCCGAGGCGATCACTTGGCTGGGCACCACGTTCGACAGGCGCGAGATCACCCGCATCAGGTGGCTGCCGCGGCCAGTGTCAGCGCCCGGAAGGCGGCTCAGCAGCCGCCGCAGCCCGCGCAGCAGGATGCGCTTGGTCACCCAGTTGGCCAGGCCAGCGGCGATCAGCAGCGCCGAGATCATCAACGCCAGGTAGGCGCCGGGATAGGGTTCCAGTGTGTTCTGCAGCCGTTCCAGCCACTGTACCGCCACCACCGCGTCCACCATCAGTTGTCTCCTGTCTGTTTCGTTGTTGCCAAGGTTGCCAGCCAGCGGCCGGCACTACCGGGGTTGTCGGCCAGCGGCCGGCACGACCGGGTCAGTCCCGCGTGCGTTCGATGATCACGCCCACCGCGCGCGCGCCGCGCACTGCGCCCGGCTTGCTCAGCTTCAGGCGCAGCCACTTCACGTCGAATTCGTCCAGCACGATCTGCGCGCAGCGCTCGGCCAGGGTCTCGACCAGGCCGAACTCCGACTCGCGCACGAACTGTTCCAGGCGCTTGCTCACCGCCTTGTAGTTCAGGGTGTGGGCGATGTCATCGGTGGCAGCGGGGCGACGGTTGTCGAAACCCATTTCCAGGTCGAACACCAGGTCCTGGCGGATCCGTCGTTCCCAATCGTAGATACCGATCAGGGCGTCGATCGTCAGCCCCTCGATGAAAACCTTGTCCATTGCGCTTACCGGCACGAATACAGGCGGCCATGGTAACGGCACGGCGGTGAGCCTGCCCGGAACGGGCGGTGGGCCACCGGCGTGGGGTGGCCCGGAAAAAACAAAGGGCCCTGCTAGCGGGGCCCTTTGGTACTACCGTTTGTCCCCGGGGGGAGCTGAAATCCAGCCGCGAGTCCCGGTGGCGCAGGCACGCAGATTAGGCAAGGACCAGATCGCCGGTCAAGGCCAAATCCGACAGGACAGGTCAGGTATTCGTCCGAGGCAAAACGCAGAAAATCAGCCGCGCGGACAAGGACGTTCCCTGATGGTCGCCGCCGCCCACTCTCGCGAACATCGATTCCTCCTTCACCACCGCACATGACGATGGCTCCATACGATGTACTGCGGCGCGCGTTGTCAGCGGAGCGTCTGTCTACTTACGAGAGAATCGCATCGACCTGCAGCCCCGACGTCACAGCCGAATCCCTGTACCTGTGGAACATGCGGATGTGCAGTGCACTGATGATGCCGGTCCATCTGTGCGAAGTGGTCACCCGCAACGCCGCTGCAGCTGTGCTCGCCAGGCAGCATGGCCCGCGTTGGCCTTGGAATAATGCCTTCCGACGGAGGCTGCCAACCTCATCCAGTACTTCTCCGCGCACGGTACTGGAACAACTTGCCAGCCGCGTATCCGATACACCTGGGATCGTCGCCAACCTGCCGATGGTGTTCTGGCAGCAGCTCTTTACCTGTCGCTTCGACTCCACACTTTGGATACCCGCACTCAGCAGGGTTCTGCAGCATGCTCCCTCTGCTCATCCCAGTGCCGTCAGGAAAGCCATCCATGCGGATATCGGACGCATCCGCCACCTGCGCAACCGCATCGCCCACCACGAGCCGGTCCTGGAACGTGACATCGGCGCCGACCTGGCCGCGATCGGGCGGCTGATCCATGCCCGCTGCCCACATACGCTGGGCTGGCTGCAGCGCCATGAGCGGGCGACAACCGTGCTGGCGGCGTCGCCGTTGGCAGTGCATCGGTGATGCGTCCGCCGGGCATGGCCCGGCGCCACCGGCTCAGACCGCCGGCAGGGTCGCCATGTCCCAGCGCGGTGTCACATCCACCTTCGGCGGGCTGTGCTGGCCGGCCTGCAGGCGCAGCGCGCCGGCGAAGGCGATCATCGCCCCGTTGTCGGTGCACAGTGCCGGCCGCGGGAAGCAGGCACGGCCGCCGAGGCGCTCGGCCATCTGCTGCAGGCGGGCGCGCAGGCGCGTGTTGGCGCCGACGCCGCCGGCCACCACGATCACGTTGGTCCCGGCCGCTTCCAGTGCGCGCTCGCACTTGATCGACAGGGTCTCGACCACCGCGTCCTCAAAGCCCCGGGCGATGTCGGCGCGGGTCTGCTCGCTCTGGTCACTGTCGCGCCAGGCCATCAGGACCTGGGTCTTCAGGCCGGAGAAGCTGAAATCCAGCCCAGGGCGGTCGGTCATCGGCCGCGCGAAGCGGTACGCGCCCGGCGTGCCCTGCTCGGCCAGCCTGGCCAGCTGCGGGCCGCCCGGGTACGGCAGGCCCATCAGCTTGGCGGTCTTGTCGAAGGCTTCGCCGGCCGCGTCGTCCAGGGTCTCGCCCAGCAGGCGGTACTGGCCGATCGCATCCACCGCCACCAGCTGGGTGTGGCCACCGGACACCAGCAGCGCCACGAACGGCGCTTCCGGCGGGTCGTCTTCCATCAGCGGGGCCAGCAGGTGGCCTTCCATATGGTGTACGCCCACGGCCGGCACCTCCAGCGCCCAGGCCAGCGAACGCGCCACGCCAGCGCCCACCAGCAGCGCGCCGACCAGGCCGGGACCGGCGGTGTAGGCCACGCCATCGATATCGCCCACGCCCAGGCCGGCGTCGGCCAGGGTCTGGCGTACCAGTGGCAGCAGCTTGCGGACATGGTCGCGGCTGGCCAGCTCGGGCACCACACCACCGTATTCGGCGTGCAGGGCGATCTGGCTGTAGACCGCATGGGCGCGCAGGGCCGCGCTGCCGGCCAGGTCGGTGTCATACACCGCCACGCCGGTCTCATCACAGGAAGATTCGATGCCAAGGACTCGCATGCCTGCTATTATGACGCCCCTGCCGCCCCCTCGGGGGGACGTGCAGATCTCACTGCTTTCGAACCCCCGGCCCGTATTCAGGGTTGGCCGCTTGCAGTTTGTCGTTTCGCCGCTATAATGTGCGGCTCGCCGGGCGTGACCCGGTTCTACTGTGTCCCGGAGATTCCATGCCCAGCGTCAAAGTCCGCGAGAACGAGCCCTTCGAGTTTGCTCTTCGCCGCTTCAAGCGCACTTGCGAAAAGGCCGGTGTGCTGGCCGAAACCCGCAAGCGCGAGTTCTACGAAAAGCCGACCCAGGAGCGCAAGCGCAAGGCCGCCGCTGCTGTGAAGCGTCAGCTGCGCCGCTCGTCGCGCGACGTCACCAAGCGTCAGCGCCTGTACTGATCGGACGCATCTTCATTGCGGCGGGCCTGCCTGTCGCGATGGAGCCGAAGCCGGCACGCGCGAGCGTCGCCGGCTTTTTGCGTTTCCGGGTTCGGGCATCCGCCCCGCCCCACCTACCACCACGAGGTTCCTCATGAGCATGAAGCAGCAGCTCACCGAAGACATGAAGGCCGCCATGAAGGCGGGCGAGAAGCACAAGCTGGGCGTGATCCGCCTGATCAACGCTGCCATCAAGCAGCGCGAAGTGGACGAGCGCATCGAGCTGGACGACACCGCCGTGATCGCCGTGCTCGACAAGATGGTCAAGCAGCGCAAGGACTCGGTCAGCCAGTACGAAGCCGCCAACCGCGAAGACCTGGCCGAGATCGAGCGCGCCGAGATCGTGGTCATCGAAGCCTACCTGCCGGCCAAGATGGGCGAGGCCGAGATCGTGGCCGCCATCCAGGCCGCCATCGCCGAGACCGGTGCCGCCGGCCCGGCCGACATGGGCAAGCTGATGGGCGCGCTGAAGCCCAAGCTCGCCGGCCAGGCCGACATGGGCCTGGTCTCCAAGCTGGTCAAGCAGCTGCTGGCGTAATCCAGCACCTGGGGGCGGATCCCTTCCGCAGCGCGGAAGGGCTCTGACCCCATTGATGCACCCGCTTCACCGCACCTTCGTCGGTCGCCTGCTACAACCGCACACATGGTTGAACCCGAGCCCAACGTTCCCGTGTCCCTGCACAAGTACCTCAAGCGCCTGCAGGACAGCTTTCCGATGGCGGTGGCCAAGCGCTTCATCGACGTCGACGTGCTGACCCAGGCAGCTTCCGTCTCCTTCTACGCCCTGCTGTCGATGGCACCGTTGCTGGTGCTGCTGCTGTGGCTGACCGCCTCGCTGTACCCACCGGCCCAGCAGGCGCTGATCGACCAGATCAGCTCGGTGGCCGGCAGCAGCGCGGCTACCGTGGCCGAAACCGTTCTGAAGAACGCCGACAACCAGCCGGATGTCGGCTCGCTGGCGGGTGTGTGGAGCACGCTGCTGCTGTTCGTCGGCGCCACCGCCGTGTTCGCCCAGCTGCAGAACGCACTGAACCTGATCTTCCGCACCAGCGGCGAGCGCCTGGAAGGCCTCAAGGCCTGGCTGCGCAAGCGCGTGTTCTCGTTCGGCGTGGTGCTGGCCCTGGGCTTCCTGCTGATCCTGTCGATGACGGCCACCACGGTACTGCAGGTGGCCTTCGCCCAGCTGCCCTCGATCCTGCCCGCGCTGGGGTACGTCACGAGCCTGCTGCTTTACGCAGTCGGCTTCGCCTTCATGTACCACTACCTGCCCGACCGCCGCGTGGCCTGGCGCCAGGCCTTCATCGGCGGCGTCATCACCTCGGCACTGTTCGCACTGGGCCGCTACGGCATCGGCGTCTACATCGCCACCGTGGCCCCCGGCAGTGCCTACGGCTCGATGGGTGCGCTGGTGATCTCGCTGGTCTGGATCTACTACGCCACCGTCGTGTTCTTCGTTGGCGCACTGATGACGGCGGTGATCGATGAGCGCCTGCGCGCGCGTCATCACCTGGCCGCAGCCGGCATTGATCCGGCAACCGCCAGCCAGGTGCCCGACAGGGGGTAAACTAGGCCGACCGCCCCCGGTTCCGTCGCGTGGTCCTGCACCGCGCCCTGCCCTGTTGCCCATGGCCCGTATCCCCGACGCTTTCATCGACGACCTGCTCGCCCGCACCGACATCGTCGAGGTGGTGGGCAGCCGCGTGCCGTTGAAGCGCCAGGGCAAGGAGTACGCCGCCCGCTGCCCGTTCCATGACGAGCGATCGGCGTCGTTCACGGTCTCGCCCACCAAGCAGTTCTATCACTGCTTCGGCTGTGGCGCGCACGGCACCGCGATCAGCTTCCTGATGAACTACGACCGCCTCGAGTTCCTCGACGCGGTGGATGAACTGGCCAAGCGCGCCGGCATGGAAGTGCCGCGCAACGAGAATCCGCGCAGCCCGCAGCAGCAGGACGACAGCCGCGAGCTGTACTCGGCGCTGGACGCGGCGACCAAGTTCTTCCAGAAGAACCTGGAGGGCAGCGAGAAGGCCCGCAGCTACCTGGATGGCCGTGGCGTGGACGAAGAGAACCGCGCGCGCTTCCAGATCGGCTACGCGCCGGATGGCTACAGCGGCCTGCGCGACGCGCTGGGCAAGGACGAGCGGCGCATGAAGCTGCTCGACCGCGCCGGCCTGTTCTCCAAGAACGACCGCGGCCACGTCTACGACAAGTTCCGCGACCGGGTGATGTTCCCGATCTTCGACCGCCGTGGCCGGGTGATCGCCTTCGGCGGCCGCGTGTTCGAGAAGGACGACGGCCCCAAGTACCTCAACTCGCCCGAGACCGCGCTGTTCCACAAGGGCCGCGAACTGTACGGCCTGTGGCAGGTGCGCCAGGCCAACCAGAAGATCGAGCGGCTGATCGTGGTCGAGGGCTACATGGACGTGGTCTCGCTGTTCCAGTTCGGCGTCACCCAGGCGGTGGCAACGCTGGGTACCGCGACCACGCCGGACCATGCCGAGCTGCTGTTCCGCAACGCACCGGACGTGTTCTTCTGCTTCGACGGCGACGCCGCCGGCCGCCGCGCCGGCTGGAAGGCGCTGGAATCGGTGCTGCCGCGCATGAAGGATGGCCGCCAGGCGTTCTTCCTGTTCCTGCCCGATGGCGAGGACCCGGACACCATCGTGCGCAAGGAAGGCGCCGAGGCCTTCAACGAACGCCTGAAGCAGGCCACGCCGCTGTCGCAGTTCTTCTTCGATGAACTGACCCGCGAGATCAACCTGGGCACGCTCGATGGCAAGGCACGCCTGGCCGAACGCGCCAAGCCGATGCTGGCGCAGATTCCCGACGGCGCCTTTGGCGACCTGATGAAGCAGCAGCTGGCGCAGCTGACCGGCCTGGGCGGTACTGCCCAGGCCACGCGCGCGCCGATGCCGCAACGCCAGCCGCAGCGGACGATCCAGCCCGTGGCCAAGCGCAGCCTGGTGCGCGGCGCGATCGCCGTACTGCTGCAGCAGCCGTCGCTGGCGCTGACGCTGGGCGGCAAGCACCACTTCCAGGGCCTGCGCCTGCCCGGCGTGGAACTGCTGCTGGAGCTGCTGGGGCTGGTCGAACAGCGCCCGGACATCAGTACCGGCGCCCTGCTGGAACACTTCGACGGGCGGGAGGAACAGGCCTCGCTGCATACCCTGGCCGCACAGACGCTGCCCGGCACCGAGGCCAGCTGGACCCAGGAACTGCACGACGCAGTGGCACAGCTGGAGAAACAGCTGCTGGTGCAACGTCTGGAGGAGTTGTTGGCAAAGCAGCGCCAGCAGGGCCTGGACGATACTGACAAGTACGAACTGCGCGAGCTGCTGAAGGCGCGCGCCGGACTGCGCCTGTAGCGGCAGAACGTTTTCACGGAGAAGACCATGCTGCTGCGCCTGACCTGCCTGCTGTTGTTGTCGCTCTGCCTGTCACTGACGGCCCTGGCCGAAGACGCGCCCCTCAACGAAGTCCGCCCCGGCCTGTATGCCGGCGGCCAGCCCAGCGCCGCACAGCTGCAGGCCTTGGCTGCACAGGGCGTGCGCACTGTGATCGACCTGCGCCAGCCCGGCGAGGACCGGGGCTTCGATGAAACCCGCGTCGCCGAATCATTGGGCCTGCGCTACGTGCGCATTCCGGTGGCCGGCGCCGATGGCCTGGATACGGCCAACGTGCGCGCCGTGCACCTGGCCCTGCAGCAGAGCCAGGGGCCGGTGCTGCTGCACTGTGCGTCCGGCAACCGCGCCGGCGCCGTGCTCGGCCTGGTCAATGCACGGTACGAACATGCCAGCCCCGAACAGGCCCTTCAGCTGGGCCAGCGTGCTGGCCTGAAGTCGCTGGAAGCCGCCACCCGCCAACGCCTGGCCACGCCGGTCACCTCGCCCTGAACCCTCCGCACCAAGGACCCTGCCCACCATGACACGCTGGTGGTCGCGCCTGCGACCGGACAACTTCACCCTCGCCCTGCTGTGCACCGTCGGCCTGGCCTCGCTGCTGCCGATGAAGGGCGCCGCCGCCATCGTCCTCGACGATGTCACCACCGTCGCCATCGCCGCGCTGTTCTTCCTGCATGGCGCGCGCCTGCCGCGCGAGTCGATCATCGGCGGCATGCTGCACTGGCGGCTGCACCTGACCATCCTGGCCTGCACCTTCATCCTGTTCCCGCTGCTGGGGCTGATGTTCAAGCCGCTGTCGGGCTGGCTGCTGACCCCGGAGCTGTACCTGGGCGTGCTGTTCCTGTGCACCCTGCCCTCCACCGTGCAGTCGTCCATCGCGTTCACTTCGATGGCGCATGGCAACGTGCCCGCAGCGGTGTGCAGCGCCTCGCTGTCGAGCATCCTCGGCGTGTTCCTGACCCCGCTGCTGCTGACCGCGCTGGCCGGCACCTCGGGCGGCATCCATGATCCGCTGCATGCGATCGGCGGCATCATGCTGCAGCTGCTGGTGCCGTTCGTGGCCGGCCACCTGCTGCGGCCGTGGATTGCCGGCTGGGTGGAACGCCAGCGCGCGCTGCTGCGCTACACCGACCAGGCCACCATCCTGCTGGTGGTGTACTCGGCGTTCGGCGAAGCGGTGACCGAAGGCCTGTGGAGCAAGACCCCGCTGCTGTCGCTGCTGGCTGTGGCCATCGTGGCCGCTGTGCTGCTGGGCATCGCCATGCCGCTGATCACCTTCATCGCCCGTCGCCTGCGCTTCAACCGCGAGGACGAGATCGCCATCGTGTTCTGCGGCTCGAAGAAGAGCCTGGCCACCGGCGTGCCGATCGCCAAGGTGCTGTTCGCCGGCGGCAGCCTGGGCGCCATCGTGCTGCCGGTGATGATCTACCACCAGATCCAGCTGATCGTCTGCGGCGTGATCGCGCAGCGGTATGCGCGGCGCAAGCCCTGACAGGGCGCGCGGGTTGTTCCGGGTAGACCATCCACGCATGGCGTGGATCTACTCCATACCACGGATGGCGTGAACCACAGTAGATCCACGCCATGCGTGGATGGGTTGCCTGACGCTACGGATCCACGAGCGTGCCGACGCTCAGCTCCGGCATCCACACCCACAGGTCGTACGCCCGTTCCGCATGGGTATCGCCCCGCAGCCGCGGGGCCACCTGCTCTGGAAGTGGCCGCGCCATGCAACGGTCCGCGCACGCCCACGCCTGGCCACGCAGCGCACCCAACCGCACGCTGTAGATATCCAGGTCCCGCAGCTGGGAGGCCATCGGCCGCCTCTGCATTTCCGGCGGCATACCTTCCGGCCGCCGCAGCATGGCGTGGACATTGCCAGTCAGCACCAGCATGCGTGCATTGTCTGGCAACCCTCGATAGAGCCGTCGCAATTCGGCTGCCATGAAGTCATCGCGCGCCTGGTTGCCGCCACTGCTGGCATTGACGTCATAGCCAACCACTTCGATCACGCGCCCCTGCGCCTTCAGCACACGCAGGCCTTCGATCATCGCCAGCATGTCGCGGCTGCGGCGACCATCATGCTGGTCATCGCGCACGGTCCAGAACGCGCGGCCGCGCAGGTGCCGGCGCGCCGCGGCCCCGCCATCGGATTCCAGATAGTCGCGCAGCACAGGGTTCTCGGCGCGTGGCAGTTCCAGCGCCAGCAGGACCGGCGCGCCATTGCGGCTGTAGTCGTCCACCAGCTGCCGCACCAGCAGTGGCGTCTCGCGTGTGCCGTGGAATTCGCCCAGCACCAGCATGCGATGGCCAGCGGCGTATTGGCGGATCTGCGCGGTAGTGTCGTCGGCATGCGCGGTCACGGCCATGCCCAGCGCCAGCATCAGCGCGGTGGTCCAACGGAAGAACGAATGCATCCCTGCTGCTTCCTTTCCCTGGGGTCAGGAACAGCAATGGCGACGCCGAGACGGCGGTTCAAGGTGATCCACGTCATGCGAGGATGTCCGCGCGATCAGGTGGGGTCAGAGCCCCTTCGGGGATCCGACCCCGAGGTCACAGCCAGGGCAGGATCCAGTGGTCCACCAGCAGGAAGGCAAACAGCGCCATCAGGTAGACGATGGAGTAATAGAACATCTTCATCGAGAACAGCTCGTCCGGCGGGTCCAGCATGCGCCAGGCGTACCAGAGGAACACGGCGTTGAGCACGATCGCGCCGCCCAGGTAGAACGCACCGCTCATGCCCACCAGGTACGGCAGCAGGCACACCAGCGCCAGCACCACCGAATACACCATGATCTGCTTGCGGGTATGCGCCACGCCGTGGGTCACCGGCAGCATCGGGATCTCCGCCTTGGCGTAATCCTCGCGGCGGAAGATCGCCAGCGCCCAGAAGTGCGGCGGGGTCCAGATGAAGATGATCAGCACCAGCAGCGACGAGTACGCCCAGTCCGACGAACCCTGCATGCCGGTCACTGCGGCCCAGCCCAGCATCGGCGGCATCGCGCCGGCCAGGCCACCGATGACGATGTTCTGCGAGGTCGCACGCTTGAGGTACACGGTGTAGATCACCGCGTAGCCGATCAGCGAGGCGAAGGTCAGCACTGCGGTGATCAGGTTCACCCACAGCACCAGGAGGGTCATCGACAGCACGATCAGCACGCCGGCGAACACCAGCACCTGCCACGGCTTGACCTTGCCCACCACCAGCGGGCGCCACGAGGTGCGCGCCATCTGCGCATCGATGTGCGCGTCCAGCAGCTGGTTGATGGCGGCCGCGGCCGAGGCCGCCAGCCAGATGCCGAGGAAGCCGAGCAGGCCGGCGCGCACCTGCTCCCAGCTCGGCACGCCGGGGATGGCCAGGACCATGCCGACCAGGGCGGTGAAGACGATCAGGGCGACGACCTTGGGCTTGGTCAGGTCCCAGTACTGGCGGTAATTGGAAAACATGGAATCAGTCCGGGGCACGCAGGCGGGCCAGCAGGCTGACCAGTACGAACAACAGGGCAACGGCCACGCCGTTGTGGGCCACGGCCACTTCCAGCGGCAGCGCCAGCTTCACGTTGAGGATGCCGAGCGTGACCTGCAGCACCAGCAGCGCGATCAGCGCGCTGGCCCAGCCACGCATGCTCGGCAACCGGAACAGGCGCACGCCAAGCCACAGCAGGTAGACGGCCACCACCACCGCGAACAGGCGGTGCGCCATCTGGATGGCGATGCGCGAAGCGCCATCCAGCACACCGCCTTCGTAATCCACGCCGATGCCGCGCCACAGGGTGAAGCCTTCGACGAAGTTGTGCTGCGGCCACCACTGGTTGGCGCAGCGCGGGAAGTTGTCCAGCGAGGCGCTGCCACCGCCGCAGGCGAGTGCGGCGTAGTTGGCGCTGACCCAACCACCCAGCGCGATCTGGGTAACCAGCACTGCCACGCCGATGCGCATCAGCCACTTCAGCTTCGGCGCTTCAGCCAGGGTGATCGGCATGTGCGTCGCGCGCCAGGCCATCCACACCAGCAGGCCGAACATCAGCATGCCGCCCAGCAGATGGCCCATCACCACGATGGGTTTGAGCAGCAGGGTCACCGTCCACATGCCCAGCAGGGCCTGGAAGATCACCACCGCCAAGGTCAGCAGCGCCGCACGTGCGAGATCGATGTTGCTCCAGCGCAGCGCGGCGATCAGCAGGATCGCCTCGCCGGTCAAGGCCAGGGCACTGGCGGTGCCGTGCCAGCCCATCATGTACAGCGGTATGCCGGCGGCCACCAGCACGCAGGCGGCCACCACCGCCGTGCTTCCGAATCGCCGCTTGCGCGTTGCCAGCAGCGCCAGGGTCAGGATCTCGATGCCCAGCGCGCCGGCCAGGAAGCGATGCACCTGTTCTCGCCAGGCCTTGTGGGTCTCCAGCGGGCGGATCTCCGCCGCCGGGTGGCCGATGGTCTCTTCCACGTGCTGCGGCCAGGTGGCCTGGCCATAGCAGGTCGGCCAGTCCGGGCAGCTCAGGCCGGCATCGGACAGGCGCACGAAGGCGCCGAACATGATCGTGCTCGCGGTCATGATCATGGCGAACCACGCCAGGCGGTGGAAATTGCGGTGCAGCGCCGGACGCGCGGAAAGGCTCATCAAACGGGACTCACTTCAGTTTCAGCAACGTGGCCATGTCCTTGCGCAGGCCACCGAGGTCGGAACCCGGGGCATGGCGCATGATCACGAAGCCGTTCGGATCGATCACGTAGACCGGCAGTCCCGCCGGATCATCGACGCCCGGCAACGCCGCGCGCAGGGCTGGCGACGGAGCCAGCGGCCGCAGCGCGGGCAGCGAGGCGATCGACGCCGGTGGCGTACCCAGCCACAGGATCTCGACATTATCGGCGTTATGGCCGAACAGCTGCCACACCTTGCCCAGTCCCTGCGACAAAGTGACGCACTGCGCGTCGCAGGCACCGGCCGGGGCCACCAGCAGGCGCCAGGTACGGGCCTCGGGGTTCCAGGGGTAGGACTGGCCGCTGGCCAGGGTCGGCGCCTGCTGGCGCAGGTCCACCGGCGGCTTCAGCAGCTGGCCGGCATTGCGGTGCCCGGTCGGCTGCCAGCCGGAGAAGCGCAGCACGGCGGCCAGTGCCATCGCCCCGAAGAACACGGCAAACAGCAGCACCAGGGTCCGGCGGCCGGAACCGCGCGCCTGCGGGGACGTAGCAGTGTTCATGCGGGGCATTTTCTCATGGTTGGGTAGGGGATGCCGGTAGTGCCGGCCGCTGGCCGGCATCCAGGATTGCGGGGGTTGCCGGCCAGCGGCCGGCACTACCGGGTAATCACGCGCCTCCGCCGCCGCTCCAGCACCACGGCCACCACCAGCACGGTCAGGGCCAGCCCGAACCACTGCACGGCGTAGCCCAGGTGGCGCTGAGGCGGCAGCGTGTTCGGCAGCAGGTCCAGATCGCGCTCGTCGCCAAAGGGCAGCGCCGGGTCCAGCCTCAGCACGCGGTCGGGTAGCGCCTGCAGCCCCAGCGCGCGCGCCAGCCCGTCGTCCGGCAACCGGCTGGCCAGCCAGCGCCCGGCCTCACCGGTAGCAGAGAACGCCGGGCCCAGTAGCAGTCCCGCCGATGGTGGCGGCGCGAGCAGCCCGCGCACGGCCACCGGCGAAGGCGGCGACGGCACCTCCGGAAGCGTGCGATCCGGCGGCAGCGCACGCCAACCGAGGTCGACCAGCAGCACGCTGCCGTCGTCACTGCGGAAGGGGCGATAGATCTTCACGCCAGCGCGGCCATGCCGGATCTGGTTGTCCAGCAGTACCACGCCGGGCAGGAAGCGACCGTGGTCGGCCACGCCGTGCAACGCGCCGGGCGCCGCCAGGGCCTCCGACAGCGGCAACGCCTGTGCCACGGCTGGACCCTGTGCATCCAACATTGCCTGTTTGGCATGCATGCGCTGCAGCTGCCACAGCCCCAATGCGGTGAATCCGGCCATCGCCAGCACGGCCAGCAACCATCCGAACACGCGCGTGTGCTGGCGCATCATGACAAGTCCGCGCAAACGCGGTCAGATAGGCACATCCACCCTGCCCTCGAGCCGCGCATGAGTGATTCGCTGAAGACCCTGCTGGTAATCGCGTTTCTGATCGTCATCGTCTGGAATCTGGGCGCCGGCCTGTACTACCTGCTGGTCGACCGCGGCCAGACCAAGCGCACGGTCAATGCACTGACGCGCCGCATCGCGGTGTCGGTAGCGTTGATCCTGCTGGTGATCGTGAGCATCTACATGGGCTGGATCAAACCACACGGCATCGGCGGCTGAGACCACCGATGCGCGCCTGATCAAAGCACGTAGACGAACAGGAACAGCATCAGCCACACCACGTCGACGAAGTGCCAGTACCACGCGGCGGCTTCGAAACCGAAATGGTTGTCGCGGGTGAAGTGTCCCTTGGCCGAACGCAGCCACATCACGATCAGCATGATCGTGCCCAGCAGCACGTGCGCGCCGTGGAAGCCGGTCAACATGAAGAACGTCGACCCGTAGATGCCGGAGCCGAGCGTCAGGTTCAGTTCCTTGTAGGCATGGATGTACTCCTCTGCCTGCAGGGTCAGGAAGCCCAGGCCGAGCACCACGGTCAGGCCCAGCCAGATCAGCAGCTGGCGGCGGTTGCCGGACTTCAGTGCGTGGTGGGCGATGGTCAGGGTCACGCCGGAGGTCAACAGGATCAGCGTATTGATCAGTGGCAGGCCCCAGGCCGGGATGGTCTGGAACGCGCCACCGATCGCCGCCGGGCCATTGGTCGGCCATCCGGCGGAATAGCCCTGCCAGAGCAGCTCGTTGGTCATGACCCCACGGCCTTCGCCACTGAGCCACGACAGGCCCAGGTTGCGGGTGTAGAACAGCGCGCCGAAGAACGCGCCGAAGAACATCACCTCGGAGAAGATGAACCAGATCATCCCCATCCGGAATGATCCGTCGACCTGGTGGTTGTAGTTGCCGGCCTGCGATTCGCGCACCACGTCGCTGAACCACCAGAACAGGGTCAGCACCAGCATCGCGATGCCGATGTAGAACGTCCAGCGTCCCCAGCTGGCATCGTTGAGCCAGCTGGCCACGCCCACCATGGTCACCATCATGGCGATGGAACCCACGAACGGCCATTTGCTCTGGGCCGGGACGAAGTACACGTTGGCGTCGGTCG
The DNA here is from genome assembly GCF_059369475.1 of Stenotrophomonas sp. YJH_SMC_65. Taxonomy (NCBI): domain Bacteria; kingdom Pseudomonadati; phylum Pseudomonadota; class Gammaproteobacteria; order Lysobacterales; family Lysobacteraceae; genus Stenotrophomonas; species Stenotrophomonas sp. YJH_SMC_65. Next base: position 18,390 of record NZ_JCAFSR010000003.1, on the reverse strand, counting down.
GTGTCTGGGCCATGTCGGTATCCGGGTCAGGGTGCGGCGTGCGCGCCGTCCGAGGTGGCGGCCGGGGCCAGCCGATCGGACAGCGCGTCGTTGCGGTAGAAGGTGTAGGACAAGGTGATCGTCCTGATCTCCGGCGGCAGGTCCGGATCGACGATGAAGCGCACCGGCATGTCGCGCTTCTCGCCGGCCTGCAGCGTCTGCGCGGTGAAACAGAAGCACTCGGTCTTGCTGAAGAAGCCCGACGCACGCGCCGGTGCCACCGAAGGCACCGCGCTGCCGACCACGGCAGCTGCGCTGTCGTTGCGGGCGAAGTACAGCGCCTCGTTGAGCTCGCCGGGCACCACGTCCATGGTCAGCTGCTCAGGATGGAACGACCACGGCAGTCGCGAATTGACGCCGCCATCGAACTCCACCCGCACGGTGCGCTTGCCGGCCGCGGCACCTGCGCTGGCTTCGCCACCGGGACCGCGTTCCAGGCGCACGCCGAACACCTTCTCGCAGGCAATGCGGTACAGCGGCACCAGCGAGAACGTCAGCAGGAACACCGCCACCGCCACGCCGATCAGGCGCGGCAGCCCGGCACTGCGTGACGGTGTGCTGGCCGGTGCCTCGCTCATCGGCCGATCACCCCGCTGAGGATGAAGCCGACGTAGACCAGCACAGCGATGGCGCCGACCCACACCGCCGTGCGCTTCGCACGCTGGCGCTGCTGCTCGATGCTTCCGCCCTGGTAGAGCCGACCGCTGGTCGGCTGCTTCTCATCCGCCGAGCATGGCTCGGCTCTACAGGTCTGCAGCGGGCTCTCGTTATGCATGCCCCACCTCAATGCGTGATGTCGTCATGCGCCAGATCCCCCGGGCGGATGGTCGGCGGGGTGGTGAAGGTGTGCGCCGGTGCCGGCGACGGCAGCGTCCATTCCAGGCCGCGTGCACCCTCCCAGGAACGCGCTTCGGCCTTCTCGCCGTTGCGCAGCGAGGACAGCAGGATCGCGGCCATCATGAACGGGGTGACGAACATGCCGAACGCACCGATCGAGCTGATCAGGTTCCAGTCGGCAAACGCCACGCTGTAATCGGGAATGCGGCGCGGCATGCCGGCCAGGCCGAGGAAGTGCTGCGGGAAGAACAGCAGGTTGACGAACACGATCGACCACCAGAAGTGCACCTTGGCCCACTTCTCGCTGTACATGCGCCCGGTCCACTTCGGCCACCAGTAGTACACCGCGGCGATCAGCGCGAACACCGCACCGGTCACCAGCACGTAGTGGAAGTGCGCGACCACGAAGTAGGTGTCGTGGTACTGGAAGTCGGCGGCCACGATGGCCAGCATCAGGCCGGAGAAGCCACCGATGGTGAACAGGATGACGAAGGCCACCGACCACAGCATCGGTGCCTCGAACGTCAGCGAGCCACGCCACATGGTGCTGACCCAGTTGAACACCTTCACGCCGGTCGGGATCGAGATCAGCATGGTGGCGAACATGAAATAGATCTCGCCGCCCAGCGGCATGCCCACGGTGAACATGTGGTGGGCCCAGACGATGAACGACAGGAACGCGATCGCCGCGGTGGCGTATACCATCGCCTGGTAGCCGAACAGCGGCTTGCGGCTGAAGGTCGGGATGATCTCGCTGACCACGCCGAAGGCGGGCAGGATCATGATGTAGACCTCGGGGTGCCCGAAGAACCAGAAGATGTGCTGGTACATCACCGGGTCACCGCCACCGGCGGCGTTGAAGAAGCTGGTGCCGAAGAACTTGTCGGTCAGCAGCATGGTCACCGCACCGGCCAGCACCGGCATCACCGCGATCAGCAGGAACGCGGTGATCAGCCAGGCCCAGCAGAAGATCGGCATTTTCAGCAGGTCGATGCCCGGCGCACGCATGTTCAGCACGGTGGCGATGATGTTGATCGCACCCATGATCGAACTGATGCCGGCCACGTGGATAGCGAACACGCTGAAGGCCACGTTGTAGCCGCCCTGCAGCGACAGCGGCGGATACAGCGTCCAGCCACCAGCCGGCGCACCACCGGGCAGGAACAGGGTCAGCAGCAGCAGGCTGAAGGCCACCGGCAGCAACCAGAACGACCAGTTGTTCATGCGCGGCAGCGCCATGTCCGGCGCGCCGATCTGCAGCGGGATCATCCAGTTGGCGAGGCCGACGAAGGCCGGCATCACGCCACCGAAGATCATCACCAGCGCATGCACGGTGGTCATCTGGTTGAAGAACTCGGGCTTGACGAACTGCAGGCCGGGCTGTGCCAGCTCGGCGCGGATCACCACGCTCATCGCCGCGCCGATGATGAACATGATGAAGCTGAAACCCAGGTACAGCGTGCCGATATCCTTGTGGTTGGTCGAGAAGAACCAACGCTCGAAGAAACTCTGCTGGTGATGGTGATCGTCGTGCCCAACTGCCGAGTGCGCCATTGCAAAACACCTCTCAGAATCGGTTGTCACCACGGCCGCGGGCGGCCGCGGGCTTTACATCACGCGCCGCTGGCTGCAGTGGCAGGTGCGCTGGCCGCTTCTGCAGCAGCAGGCGCAGCCGGCGCCTCGCCCGCCGGTGCAGCCGGTTCGGCAGGTGCCGCAGGCGTGGCCGGCGCGGCAGCCGGCGCCGGCTTGCGCTGCGCCAGCCACTGTTTGAATTCCTCCTTGGACACCGCCTCGACCACGATCGGCATGAAGCCGTGGTCCTTTCCGCACAGCTCGGCGCACTGGCCGCGGTACACGCCAGGCTGCTCGATGCTGGTCCAGGCTTCGTTGATGAAGCCGGGAATGGCATCCTGCTTCCAGCCCAGCGCCGGCACCCACCAGGCGTGGATCACGTCGTCGGAGGTGATGACGAAGCGCACCTTGGTGTCGACCGGCAGCACCAGCCGGTTGTCGACATCCAGCAGGTAGTGCGGATGGCTTTCACGGGTCGGCACGATGCCACTTTGCCGCACGCGGTCGGACTCGCGGTCCAGGCGGCTGGTGAAGGTGACGTTCTCGCCGAGGTATTCGTACTTCCACATCCACTGGTAGCCGGTGACCTTGACCGTCATCTCGGCATCGCGGGTGTCGTACATCTTGATCAGGTTGGCCGTGGCCGGCCACGCCATCACGATCAGGATGATCACCGGGATCACCGTCCAGATGATCTCGGCCTTGGTGTTGTGGCTGAAGGTGGCGGCGACTGCCCCCTTGGATTTGCGGAACTTGAAGATGGCGTAGGCCATCGCGCCGAACACGATGACGCCGATCACCGTGCAGATGATCAACGAGAGATTGTTCGATTCCCAGGCCAGGCGCGAGGTCTGGGTCACCCCCTTGCCCATGTTCAGCTGCCACGGCTTGGGATCGGCCGCCTGGGCCCAGGCCAACGCCGGCATCAGTCCCCCGGCCACCATGGCGGTGACCGCTGCAACGCACTTCGTGCCCCACCTGCTGCTTTGCTTCATTGCCTAGACCCTTAGCGTCGTCGGTTGCCGCCATCGCTGGCGGCGAGCAAGCTTTCAAGTGTCTCTGCGAGCGTCTGACGTTCGGCCGGCGCGAGGAAACTCCCCACCTCCACCTGCCGGCCGCTGGATGCCAGCCGGACCCTCTCATCGCCGGTGAGCAGGCGCACCCAGTGGGGGTGGGCCCGGAACACCGGCGATCCACCGGGTACGGGGATGACCTCCACGTACGCCGGCACTACCCGGATCTCCTCCTGCCGTTCACCGCTGCGCCACAAGGCACGCAGTGCCGCCGCCAGCACCAGGCTGTACAGCAGCGCGAACAGGGGGGCGAATGCATTGCCGGCCAACCACCCGAGGGCGGACACCAGCCACATCGCACCCGACAACACGGTGAACAACAGGACGAACTGCCGGGCATCGAGCGCCCGTGGGGGACGCAGCCGCAGCTGCGTACCTGACCCATCCGGAGCTGGAAGCACCTCGATCATGTCGCAACCGCGTTCCTGCCGCGGGAAACGTCTCGATGGTAGCCCCGCCCTCTCGCCGGTAGCAAGGGTGCATTCACACTTTTTCCCATGCTGCAACACAGCATGGGGTCGGCGGCGCGAATGCCGAATTCAGCACAAATATTGCCGGGCTTGCTGAACACGCTGAATACACCACCGTTAGGGGCTATCAGCCCTTCACGAAGGTGGCTGTGGGGCACTTCCGCAACCCGCAAAAATGATTAAAATCGCCAAGTTTTCCATTGGCCGGACCGGCATGAACGCACCTTCCTCCTCCCCTGCCGCCAGCGACGCCCAGCGTCCCGGCGTGCTGCTGTCGCCGGAACTGCCGGCGCCCCCCAACCCGTTCCGCCAGGCCATCACCGATGCCTGGTTGAAGGACGAGGCCAGCCACGTCCGCGAGCTGCTGGCGCAGGCCCGGCTGCCGGCCGACGAGCAGGCCAGGGTGCAGGCGCTGGCCGCCGACCTGGTCGGCCGCGTGCGCGTGCGTGCCAAGGACCAGGGCGCGATCGAAGCCTTCATGCGCCAGTACGACCTGGGCAGCGAAGAAGGCGTGCTGCTGATGTGCGTGGCCGAAGCGCTGCTGCGCATTCCGGACCAGGACACCGCCGACAAGCTGATCCGCGACAAGCTGGCCGATGCCGACTGGGAAAAGCACCTGGGCGGCAGCGACTCGGTGCTGGTCAACGCCTCCACCTGGGGCCTGATGCTGACCGGCAAGCTGGTACAGATGAATGACGCCACCCGCGCCGATGCGCCCAGCGCGTTCAAGCGCCTGGTCGGCCGCGTCGGTGAGCCGGTGGTGCGCCTGGCCGTGCGCCAGGCGATGAAGATCATGGGCCACCAGTTCGTCATGGGCCGCACCATCAGCGAGGCGCTGTCGCGCTCGCACAAGGGCGACAACGCGAACTACCGCTACTCCTTCGACATGCTGGGCGAAGGCGCGCTGACCATGAAGGACGCGCTGCGCTACCTGGAAGACTACCGTCGCGCGATCCACGCCATTGGCGGTGATCACAAGGCCCGCGGCGGCCGCCCGGATGGCGACGTCAACAACGCACCGGGCATCTCGATCAAGCTGTCGGCGCTGTACCCGCGCTACGAGCACGCCAAGCGCGAGCGCGTGCTGAAGGACCTGGTGCCGGGCGTGCTGGAGCTGGCGCAGCTGGCCAAGAGCTACGGCATCGGCTGCACCGTCGACGCCGAAGAGTCCGACCGCCTGGAACTGTCGCTGGACATCATCGAGCAGGTGTTCTCCGACGCCTCGCTGGCCGGCTGGGACGGCTTCGGCGTGGTCGTGCAGGCCTACCAGAAGCGCACGCCGTACACGATCGACCACCTGGCCGACATGGCGCGCCGCGCCGGTCGCCGCCTGCAGGTGCGCCTGGTCAAGGGCGCCTATTGGGATGCCGAGATCAAGCGCGCGCAGATCGAAGGCTATCCGGGCTACCCGGTGTTCACCCGCAAGCAGAACACCGACGTGTCCTACCTGGCATGCGCCAAGCGCCTGTTCACCCATGTCGACGCGATCTACCCGATGTTCGCCACGCACAACGCGCACACCATCGCTGCGGTGCGCAGCATCGCCAACGGTGGCGTGTACGAGCACCAGAAGCTGCACGGCATGGGTGATGACCTGTACGCCGAAGTGGTGCCGGCCGATCGCCTGGGCCTGCCCTGCCGCGTGTACGCCCCGGTCGGTTCGCATGAAGACCTGCTGCCGTACCTGGTGCGCCGCCTGCTGGAAAACGGCGCCAACTCCAGCTTCGTCAACCGCATCACCGATGAGCGCGTGCCGATCGCCGACCTGATCCGCGATCCGGTCGAGATGGTCGCCTCGTTCGCTTCGATTCCGCATCCCAAGATCCCGCTGCCGGTAGACCTGCTGCGCAGCCAGAACCACGACAGGAAGAACTCCATGGGCGCCAACCTCGCCAACGACAACGAACTGCGCGCCCTCGCCGAGCAGCTCAACGCGGCCGTGAAGCCGTGGCAGGCCGCCCCGCTGGTGCCGGGTGCGAACCCGGCCGGCGCCTCGCTGCCGGTGACCAACCCGGCCGACACCCGCGAAGTGGTCGGCCAGTGGCTGGCCGCCGATGCCGCCACCGTGCAGAAGGCGCTGGCGAATGCCGTAGCCGCGCAGCCGGCCTGGAACCGCACCCCGGCCGCCAGCCGCGCCGCCATCCTCGAGCACGCCGCCGACCAGCTGGAAGCGCGCATGCCGGAGTTCATGGCGCTGTGCGTGAAGGAAGCCGGCAAGAGCCTGCCCGACAGCATCGCCGAAGTGCGCGAAGCCGTGGACTTCCTGCGCTACTACGCCAAGCAGGCGCGCGAGCAGTTCAGCCACGCCGAGAAGCTGCCCAGCCCGACCGGTGAGTCCAACGAGCTGCAGCTGCACGGCCGCGGCGTGTTCGTCTGCATCAGCCCGTGGAACTTCCCGCTGGCGATCTTCCTGGGCCAGGTCGCCGCTGCACTGGCCGCCGGCAACAGCGTCATCGCCAAGCCGGCCGAACAGACCAACCTGATCGGCTACTACGCGGTGAAGCTGCTGCACGAAGCTGGCGTGCCGGCCGAGGTGGTGCAGTACCTGCCGGGCGACGGCGCCACCGTCGGTGCCGCACTGACCGCCGACCCGCGCGTGGCCGGCGTGGCCTTCACCGGCTCCACCGACACCGCACGTGCGATCAACCGCGCCATGGCCGCGCGTGACGCCGCCATCGGTGTGCTGATCGCCGAGACCGGCGGCCAGAATGCCTTCATCGCCGACTCCTCGGCGCTGCCGGAACAGCTGGTCAAGGACGCGATCGGTTCGGCCTTCACCTCCGCCGGCCAGCGTTGCTCGGCCGCGCGCGTGCTGTTCGTGCAGGACGACATCGCCGACAAGGTGATGACCATGCTGGCCGGCGCGATGAAGGAACTGAAGGTCGGCAACCCGGGCCTGCTGTCCACCGACGTCGGCCCGGTGATCGACGCCGACGCGCTGAAGATCCTGCAGGACCACGCCGAGCGCATGGACCGCGAAGCGCGCCTGATCGCGGCCGCCGAGCTGTCCGCCGAAGCGGCCAATGGCACCTTCTTCGCACCGCGCGCGTATGAACTGAAGGACCTGGGCCAGCTGTACAAGGAAATCTTCGGGCCGGTCCTGCACGTGATCCGCTGGAAGGGCGACCAGCTCGACGCGGTGATCGACCAGATCAATGCCACCGGCTACGGCCTGACCCTGGGCGTGCATTCGCGCATCGACGAGACCGTTGATCGCATCAGCAACGGCGTCCACGTCGGCAACGTCTACGTCAACCGCAACCAGATCGGCGCGGTGGTCGGCGTGCAGCCGTTCGGCGGCCAGGGCCTGTCCGGCACCGGCCCGAAGGCCGGCGGCCCGCACTACCTGCTGCGCTTCGCTACCGAAAAGACGGTGACGGTGAACACCACAGCCGCAGGCGGCAACGCCTCGCTGCTGACCCTGGGCGACTGATCGCCTGCTTGATGCAGTAAACAAAAAACCCCGCGAACGCGGGGTTTTTTGTGCTTTGCTTCCTGTAGAGGCGGGCCCACGCTCGGCTTTCCTGGCTGTAGAGCCGAGCCCACGCTCGGCTTTTCTGGCGCAGCCGAGCGTGGGCTCGGCTCTACAGAGGCAAGGCGACACTGAACCGATTGTCCGCCCGCTTCGCCAGCTCGCCCTGCACGCGTGCGATGCGCGTCTCCAGATCGCCTTCCAGCAGCACATGCTCGACACCCTCTGCCTGCAGCTGCTCCAGGTACCACGCATGCTGCTGCGTCCGGAAAGCTTCGCCCACGCGCGTGCCATCCTGGTCAAACGGAATATCCGGCGCGCACAGGAACAGCAGGTCGTAGCGTCGTCGTGCCGCTTGCCGCAGCGGCTGCGGCGCCGTGCCAAACATCCAGCCGCTGTAGCCCAGCGTCACCAGCGGCGTGGTATCGCAGAACAGCCAGCGATGCGCACGCCGCACAGCTTCGTCTTCGTGCTGTGGCTGTGTCATTGCGATGCGCAGCAGATCGCCCGGCGTCAGCTCTCCGCCTCGCTGCTCCCACAGCGTGCGGCCATACTCCGGCACCCAGACAGTCTGCAGACGCTCGGCCAGCACGCGGGCCAGCGTGGTCTTGCCGCTGGACTCGCCACCGATGAAGGCCACGCGCTGTACATGGTCGGCATACACCTGCGGTGCGAGCCCATGGCGATGCGCATGCGGATCGCTGCGCAGCTCGGTGCCGCAGGCCTGCCCGACGTCCAATGCGCGTTCGAGCCGCTCATGGCGTACCGGCGCACCGAAGTGCGTGGCCAGCGCCTGCGCGAAGCCGTCACCGTAGTCCTCACCGGTGTACACCGCCTGCACCGGCCCACCGAACAGGTTCAGGCACAGCCAGGCGGTAAAGTCACGTTGCACCTGTTCGTCATCACTGTCCTGCGGCAGCGCTCGCACCGGCAAGCCATGCTGCGTGCACAATGCGGCCAGTCGCGCGTCGTCAAGCACCGCTACCGTGGCCTGCGGGAAACGCGCACGCAGCCAGCGCTCGCGGCGCGCAGCGCTGTAGCCGGCAAAGCCCGGCTGCGACCAGCCGATCACCAGCAGCTGCTGGCAGCGCGTGGCGGCGAAGTCGATCAGTCGTTCATGGCCGCGATGCAGCGGGCAGAACTTGCCCACCACCAGGCCGCGTGCAACGGGCTCAGGCAGCGGCATCGGCCGCCCTGGCCTCGTCCCGCATCAGGTGCCGCCAATGGCGCAAGGCGACCAGCGCGTTGATCCAGAAGCCCACATACAGGATCGAGGTCAGGTGCAGGCCACGGCTGTAGTAGAGCGGCACCGCAACGGTGTTCACCAGCAGCCATACCCACCACGATTCCAGCTTGCGTCGCATCATCAGGATCTGCGCGATCACACTCAACACCAGCACCGCCGAATCGATGTACGGCGCATAGGCATTGGTCAGGCGGGTCAGCATCCAGCCGTAGCCGAACGTGGCCACTACCGCCAGCGGCGCCAGCCAGGCCCAGGCGCGCGGCCGCAATGAAGTGATCGGCAACGGCGCGCCATGGTCACCACACAGCCACTGCCACCAGCCCAGCACGCTGATGGCGATGAAGAAGAACTGCAGCACCATGTCCGCATACAGATGCGATCGTTCGAACACGGCAGCAAACAAGGCGCAGCCGACGATGCCCAGCCACCAGGTGTGCACGTTGTTGCGGCCGGCCAGCAGGATCGAGCCGGCGACGGCGATGTTGGCAGCCAGCTCCAGCTGGAAGTTCGGATCGGACAGGTTCATGTCGCTATTGTCGTGGATCCGTGCGCTGCGTGGACGCCCCGGCCCGTCCCCACAAAAAGAAAGGCCCCGCTTGCGCGGGGCCTCCTTCGTACTGCTCCAGGCAATCGCCCGAATCAGAACTTGTACTGCATCGACGCCGCCAGCACGTCGCCGCTGACCTTGTACTTGCCGGTCACGGTGTTGCCGGTGGCCGAGGTCGAGGTGATGTTCGGATCCTTGGTGAACAGGTGGGTGTAGCCCACGCTGTATTCCATCTTGTCCGAAGCGGCGTAGGTCATGCCCAGCGACAGCCACTTGCGGGTGGTGTCCGGCACGCGCACGTCGCGGTGGGCATCGGTGGTCGGGGTCTGGTCATAGGCCAGGCCGCCGCGCAGGGTCAGCTTGTCGTTCACGCGGAAATCGGTACCGATCGACGCGAAGGTGGTGTCACGGTAGTGGAACGGCAGCACGCTGTCCGGCTGGTTGGAGTCGTAATCGACGACGACCTGGTCGAACTTGCTCCACGCGGTGCGCGTGACTTCAGCCATGATCTGCCACTGGTCGTTCACACGGTGGGTGAAGCCCACGGTGGCGCTGGCCGGCAGGGTGATGGTCGCGCGACCGTTGCTGTCGATGAAGGTACCCGGGGCAGCAGTGGCCAGGAAGGCCGCCGCATTCTGCGGGATGGTGAAATCGGCCTTGCCGTCGGTGATCTTGTGCTCGACCTTCGAGCGGTAGCTGAACGCGATGTTGGTGCCTTCCACCGGGGTGACCGTCATGCCCAGGGTGTAGCCGACCGACACTTCATCGCCCTTGATGCGCAGGTAGCCATCGGCGGTGCCCGGCGAGAAGCCGAGCTGGGCGGCCTGGCGTGCAGCGGCCTGCGAGGCCGCCGCAGCCTGGGCTGCGGTGCCGCCGGCAGCCAACACACGCGCCGCAGCGGTGCGCTGGGCAGTGGCGTTGATCGCGGTGCCGGTGTCGACAGCACTGGTCAGGTCGACGTTCAGGCGCTCGGCGAACACCGACGCACCGAACGACAGGTACGGGTTGACGTCATAGGAGAACGCCACGCCCAGGTCGATGGCCTGCAGCTCGGTCTTGACGCCGTTGTAGCGGCCGACCCAGTCGCGGTCGTATTCGGTCTTGAAGCCGAACGGCACGGTCAGCGAAGCACCGAAGTGCATGTTGTCGTTCTCGCCGAACGGCACGTGGAAGTACGCGGCCGGAACCGGGGCGATCATGCCGGCGTCGCCGCCGTTGCCACCGGAAATCGGCGCGCCGTTGGCGTACTTGCCCTGGCCGCGGAACTTGGCGCCGAAGCTGATGGCGCTGACGTCGCCCTGGACCAGGGTGCCGTCGAGCAGGCGCATGGACGCCGGGTTGGTAGCGATGACCGAGGCGTCACCTTCGGTCGAGGTGGAGCCGGCGAACGCGCGGCCCAGGCCCTTGGCGCTGTTTTCCTTCAGCTGGAAGGCGGCAGCATTGGCATCGGCGGCGGCCAGCGCACCGGCAACGCCGACGGCCAGCAGGGTCAGTCGGGCAATGGTGGAAGCGGTTTGCATCGTAGTTCTCTCTCCGGTAAGCGGTGATGGTGCTCTGAGTGCGCCTGCGCCCGCCGGGTCCTGGGACCCATCGGAGCGCGCCGGATTCCCCTCCCGACATACGACGCCGTATGCGAGTATTACCCAGAGCTGTTAATGAAACAATAACAGCGCAGGCGGTTTTTTCGTCTCAAAAGCTGAACAGGACCGTCCCCACCGAACGTGGCCGCACGCTAGGCTATTGGCATGTTCGTCTCCCTCCCGTCGCGCAAGAAGGCGGCCCTGCGCTGGGCCACGCCCGTGCTGTTCGCGTCATTGTGGCTGGCATTCCTGTGGTCGATCTCGCGCCCGGACGATGCCCGCGGCAGTCTCTGGCTGGACTGGGGCGCCCTGTCCACCGGCCTGACCCGTCCGCTGGACTGGTGGGCGACCCTGCAGGACGGCAGCGTGCTGCGCCTGTTCACTGCGCTGTTCCTGCACGCCGACTGGTCGCACCTGCTGGGCAACCTGGTGTTCCTGCTGATCTTCGGCCTCCCCGCCGAGCGGGTGCTGGGACCCTGGCGGTTGCTGCTGCTGTTCCTCGTGGGCGGCGCGGTGTCCAACCTGGTGGCGATCTACACCATGGGCAGCCCGGACCAGATCATCATCGGCGCCAGCGGCGCGGTGTCGGCGCTGATCGGCGCCTATCTGGCCCTGTTCCCCGGTGCCCGGCTGGGCGTGGTGATCCCGCTGGGCCTGTTCCTGGAGTTCGTGCGCGCCCCGGCCTACCTGCTGATCGGCGTCTGGGCCGCGCTGCAGGTGGTGTTCGCCCATATCGGCCCCAGCTTCGGCATGGTGGCCTGGTGGGCGCACATCGGCGGCTTCGTGTTCGGCGTGGTGTATGGCGTGTACGTGCGCGCCGCGATCGCGCGCCGCCTGCGCAAGCGGCACGGATTCTGACCCCTGGTAGTGCCGGCCGCTGGCCGGCTCCACGCTCACCCGCTCGTTCGTTGCGTCGAGCGTGCCCGACTCCGTCATTGATATGGGTCTATTCCGTCCGCGATGACACCGAAAGGGTCACTCGCGACTGATCACCAGGGTGTTGTGGTGGGTGTCGAACAGCAGCGCAGAGCCGCCATCCAGCACCACGAAATACTCGAAGAACGGCAACTCGCCAAGCAACGGAATCAGTTCACTTGCCTGTAGAGTCCAGATCGGCCACGGCAATGCGCACTCATCTGACGCTACCAGAAGCATTTCACCGTTCACTCCCGCCAGCAGTTCAGCCAGGCAGGAAAGGCCTTCATCGCTACTGTCGTATTGGATCGTCTGATCAGCCGACGCCTTGCTTGCCCACCAATAGACAAAGCGCGGATCGATTCCATGGCGGCAGGCCAGGGATTCCAACAGGGCGGCGGCCCGGTTAGGTGGCAGCGGATCACGACCAAGCAGTTGGCTGATCGTAGTCGCTAGGTTCGAATCGTCCATGGGCCGATTCTATCGGGCGACGCCCCGGCCGCGTCGCCTTCCGGATGAGCAGGCTGTTCGCCGGGCACAGTCCGGCGCTACCGTCAGGGCTTGGCCGGGGCCGGTGCGGGCTTTGCTTCGGGCTTGCCCCCTGCCTTCGATTCGACCTTCGGATCCGTCTTTGCTTCCGGCTTCGCCGCAGCGGCCTTCGCGGCCTTGGCCGCATCCGCCTTGGCGGCCTCGGCCTTCAACCGTGCGGCCACCGAGCCTGGGTTCTTCAGCTCGGCCAGCGCGTCGTTGATCGGGCCATCGCCCGGCAGCACCGCACCGGCGTGGTAGCCCTCCGTGCCTTCGTCATCGCCGCGCAGATGGCCCGGCAGGGTCGCTTCGCTGTAGTCGCTCAGGCTGGCTGGCAGTGCCTCCTCGGCCGGCGTGGCGGCGGGCTTCAGTTCGACGTCCGGCACGATGCCGGTGGCCTGGATCGACTTGCCGCTGGGCGTGTAATAGCGCGCGGTGGTCAGCTTCACCGAATCACCGTTGTCCAGCGGCAGAACGGTCTGCACCGAGCCCTTGCCGAAGGTACGGCTGCCGACCACGCGCGCCCGCTTGTTGTCGCGCAGCGCGCCGGCCAGGACTTCCGATGCACTGGCCGAACCGGCATCGGCCAGCACGACCACCGGTGCGCCCTTCAGCAGGTCGCCCGGGGTCGCGTCGAATCGTGCATCGCTGATGCTGATGCGGCCACGGGTGCTGACGATGTTGCCCTTGTCGAGCAGATCATCGGCCACCTGCACGGCAGCGGTCAGCAGGCCACCCGGGTTGCTGCGCAGGTCCAGCACCAGGCCCTTGAGCTGGCCACCGGACTGCTTCTGCAGCTGCTGCACGTGCTTCTGGAAGTCCGAACCGGTATCGGCCTGGAAGGTGCTCAGGCGGATGTAGCCATAGCCGGGTTCCAGCAGGCGGCTGCGCACGCTGGTCACGCGGATGGTCTGGCGGGTGAGGCTCACGTCGAACGGCTTGGGCTTGCCTTCGCGCACGATGGTCAGCACCACCTTGCTGCCGGCCGGGCCGCGCAGCGGCTCGCTGGCATCGATCGCACTGATCGGCTTGCCGTCGATGGCGATGATCAGGTCACCAGCGAGGATGCCGGCCTTGGCCGCCGGGGTGTCGTCGATCGGCGCGATCACCTTCATGCTGGCGTTGTCCGGCTGCTGCTGCAGCTCCACGCCGATGCCCTCGTAGGCACCATTGGCCTGCTCGTCGAAGGCCTGCGCGTCTTCCTTGTTGAAGTAGGTGCTGTGCGGATCGAGGTCGAGCAGCAGGCCACGCACGGCCGACTGCATCAGCTTCTTGTCATCGACCGGATCGACATATGCGGCGCGCACCGCGTTGTACACGGCCACGAAGCGGCGGATGTCCTCCAGCGGCACCTTCGAGGTCACCGCCTCCTCGCTGTTCGCTGCCTGCCCGCTGGTTTCCTGGCTCGGGGCGGGCGCGGTCTGCTGCGCCCAGGACAGCGCTGGCAACAGGGCCAGCAAGAGGGTGGCGGTACGGGCTGCGCGCATGGATCACTCCTGTCGACGTTGGCATCGTGCCCAAGGCACATGCACCGATTATGCGCGAAGCACAGCTAAATTCCCGTTGAATCCAACCCGCATCCGGCAGGCCTGGATTCAGCGCCGCTGCAGCCAGCTGTCCGGGTTGACCGGCTGCCCGCCACGGCGCAGCTCAAAGTACAGCGCGGTGACGCCCTGACCACCGGAATTGCCGACCTTGGCCACCGCATCACCGCGGCTGACCCTTGCGCCGGCATCCTTCAGCAGGGTGTCGTTGTGGGCATACAGGCTCATGTAGCCATTGCCGTGGTCGACGATCAGGATCATGCCGTAGCCGGTCATCCAGTCGGAGAACACCACGGTGCCGTCGGCCACGGCCGTGACGGTGCTGCCGGCCGGCGCGCCGATCAGCACGCCGCTGCTGGTACGGCCATCGGGCAGCTTGCCGCCATAGCGGGCCAGCAGGTTGCCGGACAACGGCCAACCCAGGCCGCCGACCTTCGGTGCCGGTGCCGACGCCACCGCAGGTGGAACCTTGGTTGCCGGCGGCGGTGGCCGGCCCTGTGCGGCCGCCTGGCGTGCGGCCCGCTCGGCAGCGGCCTTTTCGGCAGCAGCTCGACGTGCCGCCGCGCGACGCTCGGCTTCGGCCCGGGCGGCAGCGGCACGCAGATTGGCCAGCAGCGTTTCCAGCGCCTTGGCATCCTGGCCCAGTGCCTGTTCCTTCTCGCGCCGGTCCTTGAAGCGTTCGTCGAGCGAGGCCACGGTCTGCGCGCGGTCACGGCGGTCGGCCGCCAGCGCCGCTGCCTGCTGCTTCTGGTCCTGCTGCGCCCCCTGCAGCTTCTGCTTGCGCTCGGCGATCTGCGCCTGCAGCGCTTCCAGTTCCTTCAGGTCGGCGGTGAGCGTGGTGATGCGATGCGCTCGTTCGCGCTGCAGGTAACGATGGTAGGCCAGGGCGCGATTGGCATCGGCCACCGTGTCCTGCGACAGCAGCAGCTTCAGCGGTGCGTGATTGCCAAGCTGATACGCCGCGCGCAGCAGGCCGGCCAGTTCGCGGTGCTGCTGGGCCAGGTTGGTTTGCAGGCTGCTGCGGCGCTGCTCGGCCTGGGCCAGGGCCTGGGCCTGCTCACGCAGCGCCGCTTCGGTCTGCGCAAGCGCGCGGCCGGTGCGTGCCACCTTCTCGTCGGCCTCGCGCAGCTGTTGCGATGCTTGGCCACGCTGCCCTTCGATCTGCCGTCGCTCCTGCGCCACGCCCTTCAGCTCGGTACGCAGCTTCTGCAGCTTGCGCTCGGTCTCGCGGGTGGTCTGCGCAGCACCCGGCAGGGGCAGGGCCAGCGCCACAGCCAGCCCCAGCAGCAGCCAGCGCCCGCCGCGTACGGCGGCGATGTGATGTCGGCGTGATGGGAAGGCGTTGTCGCGCAAGGGCTTTCCAGTGACTTCAGGCAGTTGCGGGGGGTACCGGGGAATGGTGACATCTCCGCACGCGGCCTGCCAGCCGCACATCCATCGAGGTTCCAATGAAAACTCTATCCATTCCGCTGCTGTTGGGCGTACTGCTGGTCACCGGGCCGGTCTGCGCCCAGGAGAACATCAGCAAGGTCAACGGCAGCATCAGCGCCGAACCCGGCCAACGCTACGGCAAGCTGGACACCGTCAACGGCGGCATCCGCGTCGGCGAAGGCGTCGAGACCGGAAGCATCGACACAGTCAACGGCGGGGTGAAGGTTGCCGACCGCGCACGCACCGGCAAGATCGAAACGGTCAACGGCGGTGTCCGCCTGGGTCGCGAAGTGATCGCCAGCGGTGGCGTCAGCACCGTCAACGGCAGCATCTTCACTGATCGCGGCAGCCAGATCGAAGGCGGCGTCGAGACCGTGAACGGCGGCATCGGCCTGGTCGAGAGCCGCGTCGGCAAAGACGTCGAGACCGTCAACGGTGACATCACCGTCGGCATCGGTTCGCAGGTCAACGGCGGCGTGCATGTGCGCAAGCCGAACTTCAGTGTCTCGCTCACCGCCAGCCGCAAGCCGCGCGTGATCATCGGCCCCAACGCGGTCGTCAGTGGGCCGCTGCAGTTCGAGCGCGAGGTGGTGCTGTACGTGCATCGCACCGCACGCATCGGCCCGGTCACCGGGGCCGAGCCGATCCCGTTCGATACCGAAACCGCGCCGGCCGACTGAACCCGTCGCACCTGCCGCTTCGGTGATACTCGCGTTTACCGGTCGCGCATGAGATGCGACCGCCCTTTGTTCTCCAGGAATCGACGATGCCCCGCAAACTCCTCCTGTGCCTGGCCGCCGCGGCCGCGCTCAGTGCCTGCAAAGGCGAATCCACGCCGGCTGCCACGCCGCCCACCGATACCGCTGCCGCGAAGCCGGCCGCCCATCAGTTCTCACCGGAGATCAACGCCGGCGACTTCGCCGAGATGGTCAAGACCCTGGCTTCGGATGAGTTCGAAGGCCGCGCCCCGGGCAGCAAGGGCGAAGAACTGACGGTCAACTACATCCGCGACCAGATGCAGCGCATCGGCCTGCAGCCCGGCAACGGCGACAGCTGGTTCCAGGATGTGCCGATGACCGAGACCACGGCCGATGAATCGACCGTGCTGAAGATCACCCAGGGCGGCAAGACCACCGAACTGAAGTTCGGCACCGACATGGTGGTCGGCACCCGTACCGGCCAGGCCGAGGTGAAGGTCGATGCCAGCGACCTGGTGTTCGTCGGCTATGGCGTCGATGCGCCGGAGCAGAAGTGGAATGACTACGCCGGTCAGGACTGGAAGGGCAAGACGGTCGTGATGTTCGTCAACGACCCGGGCTTCCACGTCGACGACGCGAAGCTGTTCGACGGCAAGCGCATGACCTACTACGGCCGCTGGACCTACAAGTTCGAGGAGGCCGCCCGCAAGGGCGCCGCCGCCGCGCTGATCGTGCACGACACCGCCGGCGCGTCCTACGGCTGGGACGTGGTGAAGAATTCCTGGGCTGGCCCGCAGTACGACCTGCCCGCCAAGGATGACCCGGAAGCGCGCATCCCGGTACAGGGCTGGCTGAGCGCCGACGCGGCCAAGGCGCTGTTCGCCGGTGCCGGCCTGGACCTCGCCCAGGCCTACAAGGACGCCAGCAAGCGCGGTTTCAAGCCAGTGCCGCTGAAGGCCACCGCTGCGGTCGACCTGAAGAGCCGGATCGCACAGAAGCAGTCGCGCAACGTGGTCGGCGTGCTGCCGGGCAGCAAGCGCGCTGACGAGGCCGTCCTGTACATGGCGCACTGGGACCACCTGGGCAAGCATGAGGGTGAGACCGGCGACAACATCTACAACGGCGCGGTCGACAACGCCACCGGCGTGGCTGGCATTCTCGAAGTGGCCGAAGCCATGGCCCACCAGGAGCCGAAGCCGGAGCGTTCGGTGGTGTTCCTGGCGGTGACCCTGGAAGAGTCCGGCCTGCTGGGTTCCAAGTACTACGTCGCCCACCCGACCTTCCCGCTGGACAAGATCGCCGGTGTGATCAACATCGATGCGATGTCGGTGGCCGGCCGTGCCAAGGACGTGACCGTCACCGGCTTCGGCAGCTCGGAGCTGGAGGACATCCTCAAGCCGCTGGCCGCCGCCCAGGACCGCACCCTGCACGGTGAGACCTCGGTACAGAGCGGCTTCTACTTCCGCTCCGATCACTTCAACTTCGCAAAGGCGGGTGTGCCGGCCCTGTACGCCGATGGCGGCGAAGACCTGCGCGAGGGTGGCGTGGAAGCGGGCCGCAAGGCGGCGGCGGACTACGGCGCCAACCGTTACCACGGCCCGAAGGACGAGTTCGACGCCGCCACCTGGAAGCTGGACGGCACCGTCGAAGACCTGCAGCTGATGTACGGCGTGGGCAAGGAACTGGCCGGTGGCGATCGTTGGCCGAACTGGTATGCAGGCAATCCGTTCAAGGCAGCCCGCGACGCGATGATGAAGGACAAGGTCCCGGCCAAGTAAAGTCGGGCCATGCTCGACTGAGCACTGTTGATAGCAGAGCGGCGCCCCACGGGGCGCCGCTTTTCTTTTGCGTACCGTCGGCGGCTCATCCACGGTTGGTGTGGATCTGCCGGTAGTGCCGGCCGCTGGCCGGCAATCGATTGGTAGCGGCCAACCCTGGTTGGCGCCATGCTCCTCGCGGAGCACTTACGCATGGCGTGGATCTACCGGGCAATGCAACGCCATCGGATTGCCGGCCAGCGGCCGGCACTACCTGCACTTTCTGCGCACAAAGAAAAACCCCGCTGCATGAGCAGCGGGGTTTTGGGTGTAAACCCTGGCGATGACCTACTCTCGCATGGCTTGAGCCACACTACCATCGGCGCAGCTGCGTTTCACTTCCGAGTTCGGGATGGGATCGGGTGGTTCCACAGCGCTAATTTCACCAGGGAGACGGTTGCAGCAGCGCTTGCAGCGCCAGCTTCGCGATCTTGCCCTTGGGGCGGAAGGGACCCGGAAAATGCAGTGCCTTCACTTAATAAGAAAAACCCCGCTGCGCAAGCAGCGGGGTTTTGGGTATAAACCCTGGCGATGACCTACTCTCGCATGGCTTGAGCCACACTACCATCGGCGCAGCTGCGTTTCACTTCCGAGTTCGGGATGGGATCGGGTGGTTCCACA